>JAIXLE010000178.1 GCA_026931725.1 Bacteroidales bacterium | reverse complement strand
CCCCCGGCTTGCGCATTTTGACACATCACCGCATGACCAGTCGTGCACGAACCGGCGAAGAAGTCGAGGATGATATCGGGTCTATTTGGATCGAGCGATCCAATGTCAAGTATTCGTTGAATCGTGCCAACGGGTTTGGGTCGTGGAAAACTCTCTTTAGGAAATCCGAGTTCAACAAACTGTTCACTACCACGCTCGCTGTTGACTTCTTTGAATGTCCAAGAACTGGTCGGTTTGATCAACGAGCGACCCTCAAGATAGTCTTTTTCAAAGACTCCCCATATTTTTCGATTGGGCATGTACCTGGCGAGCAGTGTGTCTAGTTGTTCTTGAGCCGTTTCAAAACCCCAACGCCATCGCCCTTCCGTATTGTCATCACGTACTGGAAATATCTCGTGCTCATCGCCGACGGCTTTATCGCGGTTTTTTGACAGGCGAAGTCGCTTTGTTTCCGGTGAAAAGTAAAAATAGTAAAACATCTCCGGCCGATCTTCACGTCGGTCAGCGTCACCCGTCTTGCGTAGATCAATTTCACGAAATTGCTTCCCCGATTCGTCCGATTTGTTGTATCGCCGCGTGACATGCTCTTCGACTGCGAATCCGCCCCAATCTGCATCATCAACGTGTTTCGCTGCTACCACCAAGTACTCATGTGACGTAGCTATGAAGCGATCATCGGATCGCCCTTTGGGATTGTTGATATTTGCTATAATTCCTATGAGATTCTCTTCTCCAAAAATATCGCAGATGATCATTTTCATTTCATGAATTTCAACGTCGTCGCAAGATACAAAAACAACCCCATCTTCTCGCAACAGATTCCTTGCCAACATCAATCGCGGATACATCATGTTGAGCCAATTCGTATGAAACCGCCCGCTCGTCTCACTGTTCGACGTAATGCGGTTCCCCTCTTCGTCCACCTGTCCAACAATGCGTTGATAGTTGCCAATACCATCGTGGAAATCGTCTTTGTAAACAAAATCGTTGCCGGTGTTATACGGCGGGTCGATGTAGATGAGCTTCACCTTGCCGCTGTAGCTCTTTTGCAGCAGCTTCAGCACTTCGAGATTGTCCCCTTCGATCATGATGTTGCGTGTGGTGTCCCAATCGACGCTATCCTCCGGCGCGGGGCGCAATGTCCCCATGCTGGGTGTCAGGGCCAGTTGCCGGGCCGCGCGCTTGCCATGCCAGTTGAGGCCGTATTTCTCGGTGCCTTCCGCGACGGAGCCGCCGAGGAGTTGCTTGAGCACGTCGAAGTCGATGCCGTCTTCGGTAAAGGCGTCGGGGAAGAGTTCGCGCAACTTGACGACATTCCCCGTGACGATGTCGGCGGTTTTGCTTTGCGGGTCATCCGCCGTGATCGGTTTCATTGCGTTTCTCCAATCCCAAACTGTTCTGCGAAGCGAGCGCGGGCGTCGTACAACTGCTTCAGTTGCAGATTGAACTCCACGCGCAGGTTCAGTTGCGTGGTCTTTTCTGCGTTCGCCCGGAGTGCGGCAATCTCCGCATCGAGCCGGGCCATTTCACGCGGAATGATCATGCAGTCGAGCCATCCCTGATAGAGAACGAACAGGTTCTCTTTCGGCAACCCGGCCAGCGTGAGGCGGCTTCGCAAGGCCAAGCCGACAGCATCCTCCGCGATGCCGACAGTCACGATTCCGCCATCGAGGACCGTTTTCGACGCATCGTTTTCCGCCTGCCGCAGGTGCGCCAGCGAGAGCGTGAGGCCGTCGGCATCCGCGCTGGCCAGCACCAGCGGATACGGAATCGCCCGGTGGATCAGTTCGCGGATGCGGGCCGCCTTCGCCTTGGGCCGCAACTTGAGCGACAGCACGGCGATTTCCAGGTAGTTGCGCCCGGCATCGCTGTACGCGGGCACACCGATGTTGTCCGGCTTGAGAGCCGCAACCCAGATGAGTTCTTCGATGCCGTCGTTGATGGTGCGTTTGTCGGCGGCGGTGGGGGCACCGTTCTCGACCAGTTGCGTCTTCGGTACCCGCTTATCGACGCGCGTCTGCACCGGCAGTGCCAGAGCTTCAATCAATTCGGTGGGTGTCACGGGGCCACCTCGCCGAAAATCGGCAACCACATGACGACTTCAAATTGGTTCGCCCCCGCGAACTCGCCTTTGTGAGCGTGCGTGCCGCCGGGCGAGAAGAGGCTGGCCGTGGAGCGTTCTTCCTTCTTGCCGGTGATGGAAGCGACCGCCGTCGCGAGCAGCTTTTGGTAATGCTCCATCTTCTCGCCGAACCGCGTGAGCTTGTCGAACTGCTCGCACACAACGGTATCCGGGGCCGTGCGCTCGGAACAGAGCCGCTTGAGGTGGTCGAGAATCTGCTTCGCCTGCGTGAAGGAGTGCTGCACTGTGCCATCGTCACTGACGTGAACGAGGTAGTGCGGTGCCAGCGGGTAGCCCGGCTCGGCGGGTTTGTCGGCAGTTTCGCCCATCGCTCGCAGGCAGAAAATGGCACCGGGAGCGATATTGGCTTCGCCATTCGTGGCACTCGCCGTGGCGAACGTGCCGAACGGCAACGCGGCGAGTTGCTCCCGCCGTTCCTTGGGCAGTCGGGCCAGGTCGATGCGGAAGTCGTTCAGCGTGAGGTCGGCAATCGACACGCCGCTGGAGAGGTCTTCCATGTCGATGACGGCATCCTGCAGCTTCAGCAACTGCTTGCGGCGATACTCCAGGTCGTTCATCTGGTTGCCGGATTCCTGCGCGATGACGTTCTCTTCGCCGGTCGCGGAGATGTCCAGCAGCACCATACGGCCGCTGACGCGCTGTTCGAGGCCGATGTACTCTTCCAACTCCATGTTGGGCCAGAAGTTGACGAGTTGGATGGCGGAGTTCGGCGAGCCGATGCGGTCAACGCGCCCGAACCGCTGGATAATGCGGACGGGGTTCCAGTGGATGTCGTAGTTGACGAGGAAATCGCAATCCTGAAGGTTCTGGCCTTCGGAGATGCAGTCGTTGGCGATGAGCAGGTCGATATTCCCTTCGGCTGCGAGATCGGCAGGGCGCTCCTTCGCACGCGGCGCGAACGCGGAAAGAATCGACGACATATTCGGCCGGAGGGATTCGACAGAACTTCGCATCCGACCCGCGGTGACCATTGCAGTGTTCAGGCCGAGCGTGGCCGCCCACGGAGCGAGTTGCTCGTAGAGATACTCGGCGGTGTCGGAGAACGCCGTGAACACCAGCACCTTGCGATTGCCGGTGTTGATGGGTTGCTGCACCTTCGCCGCAATCACCTTCCGCAGTTCGGCGAGTTTGGCGTCACGCTGGGGGTTCACTCGTTTCGCCGCCGTGAGCATCGAATTGAGCAGTAAGCGGTCCTCGACAAGGTCTTGCCGCCAGCGGACGCGGTCCACGTCTTGCAGCAGCACTTTCACCTTGTTCCCGGCGAGAAGCGATTCAAACGTCGGATCGTCGAAGTCCACATCGTCGATGTCGATTTCCTCGACGCTATCAACATGCTTATCGATCTGCTTCAGTGTCGTATCGACCGCGTGCAGCAGGCGTTCGACGGTCAGCGAGAACGCCGAGACCGCGCTTTCCATCCGCTTGAGCAGGTTGACGCGGAGCAGGTGAATCATGCTCTCTTCGCGGTCGGCTTGGCGGAAGAAGCCGGAACCGCCTTTCACTCGCTGACTGTACTTGGCGTCGTAGGCCGCTTGCTTGGCGGGCAGGACGTAGCGAAGCGGCGCGTAAGAACCGAGGGTGAGCCGGCGGATGTCGTCGTTGATCTCCGCAATGGGCGGAAACTGCGAGGAGAGGTCGACATTGGCTTTGATGTTGATCGGCGTCAGGCGTTCGGGGAATTTGCCCGTTTCCGCCGTGCCGTAGTACTTCTCGACGTGCTTCCGCGACCGCGCAATGGTGAGCAGATCGAGCAGTTGGAAGTAGTCGAAGCCGAGCATGTCCATCAACCGAGCGGGTCGGCGTTCGGCTTCTTCCAGTTGCTGCCACCGATTGAACTGGACCTGAGCCAGCCGCACCGTTGCTTCGATGCTGGCGATGCCCTGATCCTTGAGGGCTTCGTCGTTGCCTTCGGTGGCGAAGGTAATCTGGTTCTTGAGGTCGGCCAACCGGTTGTTGACGGGCGTGGCCGAAAGCATCAGGACGCGGGTCCGCACGCCTTCCTGAATGATCCGCCGCATCAGCTTGTCGTATCGCGTCTCGCCGCCGGCCTTGGGCGACTTCTTGTTGCGGAAGTTGTGCGACTCGTCGATGACGACGAGGTCGTAATTGCCCCAATTGATATGCGACAAGTCGATGTCGCCGGACATGCCGCCATCGCGGGACAGATCGGTGTGGTTGAGTACGTCGTAGTTGAAGCGATCCGCAGCAAGAATGTTGCGGCGGTCGTTGATCCGGTAAACCGTCCAGTTGTCTCGCAGACGCTTCGGGCAGAGGACCAGAACGCGGTCGTTGCGGAGTTCGTAGTACTTGATGACGGCGAGCGCCTCGAATGTCTTCCCCAGCCCGACGCTATCGGCGATGATGCAGCCGCCGTAGCGTTCCAGCTTGTCGATGGCCCCGATCACGCCGTCACGCTGGAACCGGAAGAGCTTCTTCCAGATCGTCGTGTTCTTGATGCCAGTCGCCGTTTTGACAATCCGCTCTTCATCGAGTTCTTCTCCGTTCTTTTGGAACAGGTGCAAGAGCGAGAGTTGATATGCCGTCTCCGGCGCACGGTGATCGACCAGTTCGTTGAGTTTGGCGATCAGTCGTCGTTTGGTGTCGCTACCCGCTTGCGTACTTGACCAGAGTTGCGAGAACCAACCGCCAAACACACTGGCTTCCTCCGGCGTGTCCGCGTATTGGATCATGCCGAACTGATTGCCCGGAGTGAGACCAAAACCCGCAGTCGTGAACAGGCAGTTGCCGATGATCGCAGCACTGCCACCGGTCGGATTGCGCGTCACGATGGTGGATTGCAGCAATCCCGGCGGGGCTTGTTGAACCTGAACATCGCCGCTCACCCACTGTGCAAAACGGGACGCCAACCAGCGCCCAGTCAGCTTATTTCGGCCAGCGCGGTCGGCGTCGGCACCGAGCAAGCCGAGGTCGTGGCTGAGGGGATCGGGAACGACGAGACGCGATTGACTGGCCTTTTCAAGCAAGCCACGCACTTCCGCGAACGCGAACAAGGAGAGTTCGGGGGTAGCTAAGTCAACGGAGCAGCCCGGAATGAAAACTGATTTCAGCACATCGAGAACGCGGTCGTTACCGCTGTTGGAAATCAGTTTCATGATCGGTCCTGTTCCGTGCGTCCTACACCGAAGGCTCCGGTAGCGTTAGTCGGGAAAAAGTTGTGCAAAGGGTTGATTCTACCAGAATCAACAAATTATGAACAGGTCCGTAGCGGCGGAAGCTGCATCGTAAAAGCTGTCGTGGCCTTATATTGCGACCAGCCAGCCCGATCCGCCCGGAATCTTTCCGTTACCTCTCGGCAGTTTTTTGCGTCAACTCGAACGCGAACGGCAAAGGCCTTTAGGTAGAGAGTTCGTTTTCCCCTCGCCAGACATCGAACCGGCCGCGAAGCGGAGGTCGTTGTGGGCAGCTTCCTTTGGAGGTGCCTATGCGACCCGGTATCGACCCTTCCGAAATGACCGCCGATGAACGCCGCCGGGAGGTGGTGACGATTCTTGCTGATGGCCTTTGCCGGCTCCGCGACCGTTCCGCGCTCGCAGCATCTCCCCACTCAGAAAACCCGTCCGAAGCATCGGAAAAGAGCCTTGAAGATGTTCGCCGAAACCCCGTCACTGAGGTCGTTGGTTAACGGTTTCGAGACTTCGAGAGAGGTGTTCCATGAACGTGAGCGTGGCGGTCGAGCTAGCGAACCTGCAGCGGATGGGAGTGCCGCAACTGCAGGCCAAGTACGCCGAGGTCTTCGGCGAAAAGACCAAGAGCTTCAACAAGGCCGGACTGATCAAGCGCATCATCTGGCGCATTCAAGCACTCGACGAGGGCGGGCTTTCCCAGCGTGCGCTCCGCCGGGCCGAGGAACTGGCGAACGAAAACGACCTGCGGTTGACGCCACCCAAGGAGATGGTGCCGGACGCTCCCGTAAAAGTGGTGCAGGTCCAGGGCGATGAGCGATTGCCGCCTCCGGGCACGATCATTCTGCGCGAATACAAGGGGAAAACGCTGCAAGTGAAAGTGCGAGCGGACGGCTTCGAGTACGAGGGGAAGGTCTACGGTTCGCTCAGCGCGGTCGCCAAAGTCATCACCGGCAGCCACTGCAACGGGTTCCTCTTCTTCCGCATCGCCAAAGGAGAGAAAGCATGAGTCGGCGAAAACCCGCACCCGTCGCGCCCGTGAAACCGACCACGATTCGCTGCGCGATCTACACCCGGAAGTCGACCGAGGAGGGCTTGGAGCAGGAGTACAACTCGCTCGATGCTCAACGCGATGCCGGCGAGAACTACATCAAAAGCCAAGCGTCCGAAGGCTGGGTCGCCCTCGCGGAGCAGTACGACGACGGCGGCTTCACCGGCGGCAACATGGATCGCCCGGCCCTGAAGCGACTGATGGCCGACATCGAAGCCGGGAAGATCGACGCCGTTGTCGTCTATAAGGTGGACCGGCTTTCGCGGAGCCTGCTCGACTTCGCCAAGATGATGCAGGCGTTCGAGAAGCACAACGTTTCCTTCATCTCAGTGACGCAGTCGCTGAACACGTCGAACAGCATGGGTCGGCTGATGCTGAACGTGCTGCTCTCCTTCGCCCAGTTCGAGCGGGAAGTGACGGGCGAACGCATCCGCGACAAGATTGCCGCCACGCGGCGGAAGGGGAAGTGGACGGGTGGCTGGCCGATCCTCGGCTACGATGTCGACCCGGTCACGCACAAGCTGATCGTGAACGCGGTCGAATCGGGGCGAGTGAAAACCATCTTCAAGCTGTATCTCGAACGCGGCTCGATGATGCCGGTGGTCGAGGAACTCGCCAAGCGTGGTTGGCGGAACAAGCAGTGGCAAACCCGGAAGGCGGGCGTTCGCGGCGGGATGGTCTTCACGCGGACGAGCCTCTACAAGCTGCTCACGAATGTCGTTTACATCGGTAAGGTGAAATACAAGAAGGAAGTTCACGACGGCGAACACGAAGGGATTATCGATCCCGCCGTCTGGCAGCAGGTGCAGGCACAGCTCGAACGGAACGGCCGGGCCGGTGGCGCACCGATCAACAACAAGTACGGCGCGATGCTCAAGGGATTGATCCGCTGCGTGCCCTGCAAATGTGCCATGTCGCCGAGCATCGCCACGCGGCGGAAGACGAAACGCTATCGCTACTACGTCTGCCAAGTGGCTCAGAAAACGGGCTGGAAAACCTGTCCCTCGAAGTCGATCCCAGCGGGCCAGATCGAGGAACTCGTCGTCAAGCAACTCAAGAAGGTCGGGAAAGACCCGCTCCTGCTCCGTGAAGTATTGGCCGCGGCACACGAGCAGGACGCAGTCCGCAAAACGGAACTGGAAGCGGAACGGCGTGGTTTGGAACGCGAGATACGCCAATGGAACAACGAAATGAAGGGGATCGCAGCCCTGGCCGGGAAGACAGAGGACAGCAGCCTCTTGACCGCTCGGCTCGCGGAGTTGCAGGAGTGCATTCCCAAAGCCGAGGGCCGCATTCAACAGATCGACGAATTGCTGAAGGCCATTCGCCAGCAAACCATCGACGAAGCCGATGCAAAACTCGCCGTTTCGCTGTTCGACCCGGTCTGGGGAACGCTCACGAACCACGAGCAGACTCGCATCGTGCAACTCCTCGTCGAGCAGGTTGGCTACGACGGCTCGACCGGGAAAGTGGCGATCACCTTCCGAGCCTCGGGAATCAAAGCACTCGCCCAACAACGATAGGAGAAATCGACATGATCAAACCGTTGACGCTCGAATGCGAAATTCACTTCAAACGGAAACGCGACGGCCGCAAGGTGCTGAAGGACGGTCCCGCACCCAACTCGCCCGACACGCCGGGGAGCATTCCCCGCATTTCGCGGCTGATGGCGTTGGCACTCCGGTGCGAACGCCTCCTGCACAAGGGAACGGTGGCGAGCTACACCGATATCGGCAAGCTGGGGCACGTCACGCAGGCCCGCGTCAGCCAGATCATGAACCTGCTCAATCTCGCCCCGGAGATTCAGGAAGTACTTCTTTTCCTCCCTCGCGTCGACCGTGGCCGTGCGCCAGTCGTCATTTCCGAACTGCAGCTGATCGCGTCCACCCCGGACTGGCAACAACAGCGAATGATGTGGGAATCGCTGAAATCGGAAAAAGGGATTGACGCCGACTCGTTAGCACAATATCTATAAGTGTTAATACAAAATTACTATTCCCGCCCGTTGGGGGAAATTGCGATGAACGGCAAAAGGCCGCGTGGTCGGCCGCGCGTGGACGAACTCACGGCAACGCAGCGGGGAGCCTTCCAAGCGATCCGGGAATTTTTCCGGCAGCACGGCTATCCGCCGACCGCCCAGGAGTTGGCCGACCTGCTTGGCATCTCCGCCCCGAGCGCCCACGCCCTCGTCGGGCAGTTGGTTCGCAAGGAGTACCTCCGCCGCGAACCGTTGAAAGCACGGGGCTTGAGCATCGCCCGCGAACTCGACATGCCTCCGCAGGTGGAATTGGTGTCGGTTCCCATCATCGGAGAAGTTGCCGCCGGGATACCGATCCTCGCGCAAGAGAATGTCGTCGGCGAAGTGCTGGTGGAAAGTTCGGTTGTACGCGGTCAACAGTGCTTCGCCCTGCGAATAAAGGGGAAAAGCATGATCGATGCCGGGATCGACGACAAGGACTTGGTCATCGTGCGCCGGCAGCCAATCGCCGAGAACAACGACATCGTGGTCGCGTTGCTTGGCGACGAGGCCACGGTGAAGCGGCTTTCGATCAAGGGGCCGCGGATCGAGTTGCGGCCGGAGAACCAGAAGTTCAAGCCGATGGTCGTCGAACCCGACGACGAACTGCGGATACTCGGCAAGGTCGTCGCCGTTCGCCGCGGAAGCTGAAGCGAACCACGGGAAGGATGCCCCCATCACTGGCAGGAGAGATTGATTTCAAAATCAAAGCGATAACACCGGAACCCAAAGGGAGAGGTCCATCGATGGCTACGTTCACATTGCGTCGTTTTTCCCGGCCCGCCACGCTGCGACAGATTGATCCAGCGCGCCTGCTGGCCTTCCTTGAACAGTTCCGACGCTACTTCCTGCAGCGCGGCGTACATATCCCGAGGTCGCTTTCGGAAGGCGATCTTGACTACGACGCAGTAGCCTCCGTGTTCCTGTCGCCCTCCACCAACACGCCCACTATAATGGACCCGGAAAACTGGACCGCCTGGTAAGCTACTGAGGCGGACCAGAGAAAGGGGAACCGATGGCAGGCACACGCAAGAAACACTCGGCGGCGTTCAAGGCGCAAGTCGCCTTGGCAGCGTTAAAAGGGGACCGGACCGTGAACGAGTTAGCGAGTCAACACAGCGTCCACCCCACCCTCATCCATGCCTGGAAGAAGCTACTGCTCCAGGGTGCCGAAGGGGTCTTTTCGGACGGCAAGTCGACGACCACTGTGGACAGTCCCACGGTACAAGCCGAACTGTTCGAGCAGATCGGACGTCTCAAAATGGAACTGGAGTGGCTCAAAAAAAAAGTGGGACATGTCGATTGAACAACAGCGGACAGGGATCGAGCCGACGCACCCCAAACTGAGCGTGCGTCGACAATGCGAATTGCTTGGACTGAGTCGTTCCACGCTGTACTACCAACCGGTCCCCGAGACAGCAGAGAATCTGGCCATGATGCGACTGATCGACGAAGAGTACACACGTCACCCCTTCAAGGGGAGTCGACGGATGGCGGCATGGCTGAGTCAGGAATGGGGACATGAGGTCAACCGCAAACGCGTCCAACGGCTGATGCGACAGATGGGACTGGAAGCGATTTATCCCAAACCAAACCGGTCTACCGGCAGTGGACACAAGGTGTATCCGTATCTGCTGCGGGGAGTTACGGTGAGTCGACCGGACCAGGTGTGGAGCGCGGACATCACCTATGTTGGGATGCCGTCAGGGTTTTTGTATCTGGCGGCGGTGATCGACTGGTACAGCCGCTACGTGATCAGTTGGCGACTGTCGAATACGTTGGACGGGGAGTTTTGTTTGGACATGTTGAACGAGGCGTTGTCCCATGGCCAGCCAGAAGTGTTCAACACGGACCAGGGCGTGCAGTTCACGGCGAACGCGTGGACAAGTCGTCTGGAGTCAGTTGGGACGCGGGTGAGCATGGATGGTCGGGGACGCTGTTTGGACAACGTCTTTGTCGAACGTCTTTGGCGATCGGTCAAATATGAGGACATTTACTTGCGGGGATATGAGCATGTCCCAGAACTGCGACAAGGACTGAGGACATACTTTCAGTTCTACAACGAAAAGAGACATCACCAGTCACTGAACGATCGGACACCGGCGGAGGTGTATCGAGCGGGACGTGGGACGCGGTGATAGGAAGCGGCAAGCTTTTTCCGGCTCCACACCCTCAGCGAACGTGAAGGGTATGGAGCCGGAAAAAGCTTGCCAGGACAGCGAGTACGGCAGGGCGGATTCCTGCTGGGAACAGTAGCGAAGGATTGCATGTTTTTGGTCTAGACAATGGGGTCCACTTCACACGGTTTCAAGGCGAACTCTCCTTCCGATAGGATAGAGCATCGCCATACCGTCCAGTATTTATTGCGAGCATGTGTCATGGCAGTGGTGATCTGTAGTTATCCCGACAATGACAACCCCGGAGAGTTGTTCTCCCGTCTGGAATTCAACCTGCGCCCATTTGTAATCCGTATTAGCGACGAAGATGTTTACGAAAAAACACTCACACGGATGGGAGATGTCCTCGCGCAAGCTGGGTGGCCAGAAATTTTCTTGCCGGTTTGGAATTCAATGAAACGAGACGCTTCCAACTTTGGTCCCAGATATCGATATGTTGTTGAACGTGATGGACAGCTTCTGGCGAGCGGCTCGGTTGCCCGCAAATCCACCAGCCTCATTTGCGATGACCCGATTCCTGTCGAACTCCTGAACCGTTTTGTCGCGTTCGCGGGCACGATCGATGACGCAACGGTTGAAGTAGAGGACGACGATGGAAACGAAATTTCGCTTCCAGCATGACGTAACCGGAGCCCTGTGCAGGGGTGAATCACTCAAGCTCGAAATACCCCGAATCGACGACGAGATCCCTGAAGGAATTGTACCAGCCTCCGGAATCGCCGTATTGGTCACTGTCAACGAATACTAACCCCCACCGCAGCTCCGATGAGCCATGAGAGCCTTCATCAGAGTATGCCAGCGCAACCTTTCCGCTTGCGACGATGAAGAACAGCCACAGATCACCTTCAGCGTCCCCGCTCCCCGTTTGAAATATCCGCCGCTCGCGGACCGGAGTGATCATTCCGCGATGGAATTCCGTTCGCAGCCGAGGCGACTCCAATTGATCGATCTCGCCGCGAAGCATCAATTCAACTGTCGTATCATCTGTCGGCATCATACGCTCGGCACTCCTGTGGCGTTTGGGCTGCTCTACTGCCAGCGCTGCCCGATGTGCCCGGTAGTCCGGCAGGAACAGCCCGGT
>JAIXLE010000229.1 GCA_026931725.1 Bacteroidales bacterium | reverse complement strand
GTGACGTAGAGTTCCACGCGGCTAATCCCGGAAGGGCCATTATCGACCTGATATTGCAGATCGAACCGGGCGAAATTGATGACTTTCATATTCGGGTTAGCCGCGGGCAAGGGAGCGGTCCCATTGGCCACCGCAATCGGGGCGGACCCACTGCCGGTGGCGACGGGTGTAGGCGTGGCGGCCGGCGGCGGTGACCACGCGGGAACCGGACTCGGAGTCGGACTCGGAGCAGGAACCGGGGCAGGAACCGGAGCCGATCGTTCCGGTATCACGGTGGGACCGGGCACAGGGGCAGTTGCCATCACTGACGATGCTGGCGACGGAGACACCGCGGGTGCGGGAACCGAGGGAGCAGGAGGAACGACGTTCGGCGGACGATTCGCCACGAGAATCGGCGGCACAGAGATCGGCCCGTTCGGGTTCACGTTCACTCCGACTCCCACGCCCGGCAACAGATCCGGTTCTGAAGGCGCTGCGGGGGCAACGGCCCCGGTTAGGTTCGGTGGGGGAACATTCAACCCTGTTGTGGGATTCGGGGCGGGCACGGCCGCTTCCACACGCCGCGTCACAGTCAGTTCCCGCACGACGCTCCCCGCATTCCCCGCCAAATCTTTGACCGTGACACGAATCACGATTCCGCTTTCGGTCGCGGGACGGAACCGGGCCGATCGGCGCACGATGTTTGTGCTGGCAACGGGGGTCCATCCGGTGTCGATTGGACCCGCGGCCCGATAGGAAACCTCGGTAATGGCATCGTTCGGGTAGGCATCGTCCACGGACCATTCCGCGACGATGTCGCCGTTATCCCAGTCCAATTTCGTGAGCGCGACCGTGGGCTGCTTCGTGTCGATCAAGAGTTTCTGAGCAGGGGGAACACGGGTCACATCCGCTGGTTCCTTCGTCCCATTCCGATAGACAATGACCATGTTCAGCCAGTACAGTCCATCTTGCTCGGCGGTGAATGTGAAATGATCTTTATCGGGTGTCACAACCGCGACGACGGACCATGTTTGCCCTTCGTCGCGGGAGACGACCAGTTGAACCTGTTGAATATCGTTCCGACGTTCGGGCTTATAGTCGATGTCGAGTTTGAGTCCACGACTCGCGAGCGGGTAGTAATCCGCAGTCGTTTGGCCCGGCACGGTGGCGAGCCCGAGTAGAAGCAGAGCGGCTAGATTCATGTCTGTTCCTCCGCGGGGTCGCGCAATGTCCCTGTCCAGGGCACCACGTCCGGTGATACCGATGGTATCGGTTGTTCTGCCTGTAAGACTTGAGCGGGTTTGTTCAGAATCGAACCGGGAGTTCCAAAACTCTCACCAAGAGAGAATCACACCCGATACCGATGGCCGGGTGATGATGCGTTTGACCGTGTGCATCCGAGACGAAGTCAAGCCGAGTCGAGAGAGTTGAGCCGAGTTGAGAATGGAGTTATCGCCGTAGGTTCTGTGCGATGATCGCATCCAGTTTCCCCAGGTCGCGGGAATCGCCTTTCCAGCGAACGGCACCGGAACCATCCAGCAGCACCAATGTTGGGAAGAATTCCACGCCGAACCGTTCCATCACCTGACCGGGTTTCTGACCGGGTTCCACATACAGCAAGTAATTGAGTTGATGCTGGTCCGCATAACGCGAAGCAAACGCCCGGCGCTGAGGGGTGTCGGTTTCATCGCACACTATACCAATGACCTCCAATCCCTGTGCGCCGTACCGGGATTGCATGGCCTTCAGACTCGGAATCGCCTTCTTGCAAGGGAGGCAAGTGGTGGTCATGAAGTCGACCAGAATCAATTCCTGAGCTCGCCCGCTGGGGAATTCTCGCAATCGACCGAGCGCATCCACAAGGACAAAATCGGTCTTCGGTTTGACCGTGCGGGATTCCGTCTGCCCCGGTGTGCGTGGCGGGGTTGCTGGGAGAACCGAAGGAACGCTGGAACTCGGGATGTTCGCCGCAGGCGGTCGCCAATCCGGGGCGGGGCCAGGGGTGAACAGGTCTGGGCGTGGCGTGACGGGTTGCGTCGCTGGAACCGGCGCACGCGGGGTCGAAGGGGGTGACGGTCGTGGTGAAATGGGGCCAGTGGGGGACCAGGCACTATCTGGGTTCCCTCGACTCGGAATGCTGCGTGGCGGCAGTTGATCGTTGGCAAGCGGTTCTGGCACGGGTCGGGTGGGCACAGCCGGGGCCGGAATGATCGCAGGCGGTGGCGTACCGGCACCCATGGGGCGATCGGTGCCGCCAGCAGGTTGTGTCGCATCCGTTGGAGCCGGGGAGTTTGGCAGTTGCAATCCTTCGATGAGCGGCAACCGCACATAAACAGAAGGGGGTTTGGCATACACCTGCCCCGCCATCACGGTCCCATTGCGATTGGCTCGTGCCGTGAGAACGTAAGTCTGACCTTGCGTCAATCCTTTAATCTGGAAGTATCCGCCCGCGAGGGTTTGCACATGAGCGGGTGCCCCAAACCCGGTTTTGCCGACCGGCTGCACTTCGATGAATACATCTTGCAGTTTGTGTCCATCAGGGTCGACGACGTAGCCAGCCAATACGCCTTGCACTTCATTTTGAATGTCGGCCGCGAGTCCGCCCGTGCCGAGAGAGGGTGGGCGATCCGGTTGCCCGCTGGTCGGAGTGCCAGAAGGGCGATCCAGCCAGTGACCCGAGTTTGCGGGTGGTGGTCGATCTTTGGGGCGCGACACAGTGCCACCGGGGGCCGCCGGGTCCGACGACGGCCGATCTTTGGGCGTTCGCTCAAAGAGCTTGCAGCCGGTCACGGCAACGCACAATCCCAGGAGTAGCAGCACAGTCCGCATGAGAATCGCCAGACCCCGGATCTCCAGAACGATCGGCAAATCCAGAACATCAGCCTAAATATCAGATTATCACTCCTGCACTATTCCCGCCGGTGCCGGTTCCGTCAAGCCGGTCTGTCGGAGTGGGAAGAACGTGCGCAGCGCCGAGCGCGGCAGAGGTGCTGTAATCGGCCCAGTCGCGCGGTTTCTGATCGGTCTGGTGTTGTCAGGACAGCCGGTGCGGGTTATACGCAATAGTGAAGGGATCGACATTGCAACGATCGTGCCGCTTGACAGACGATCCATGCCGCCCTACCGTGCCAGTGTCGAGCTATGTTTCCTGGATGCCGGGGTTGAGTATCATGCCACAACGGTCTTACCGCTGGCTCTTCGTTGCGTTGGCCGTTTCCGGGCTCGCCGCCGATCAAATCTCGAAGTACGGTGTCTTCCGTTGGCTGTATGAATCCACGCCGGACATCGCGCATTACTATCGCGGAGATCGAGAAGTCGTGCCCGGTTGGTTCCGGTTCACGGCGGAATTCGATCCCTCGGTATCCGCGTGTGATTGCCAGTTCAGCACCTTGCAAACCTGGAGCGCCCCGGTCATGCCGCGGGTCAACCACGGTGCCTTGTTCGGCCTGGGGGGTGAGCACAAAGGCGGCGCGAACCAAACCTTTGCGGTGATCAGCTTTCTGGCCGCGATCGGAATTATCATCTGGTCCACTCGTCGCACCACGGCCGTCGATGGCTGGTTGTGCGCTGCGCTCGGTTTGATCCTCGGTGGCACGATCGGCAATTTATACGATCGGATTGTCTTCAACGGAGTCCGTGATTTTCTCTACTTCTACAAGATTGACTGGCCGGTCTTCAACATCGCGGATTGCTGCCTCGTCGTCGGAGCCGTGATGCTGCTGATACATGCGTTCCTGTTCAACCCGGATGAAGGCACAAGCCCCGTTGCTACCCACCCCGCAGCGGTGACGGCCTGAGCTTTCCCGCAATGAGCGCCGTGCGAGTGGGAATTCCGTTCCCCCTCGCATCGTCTCCGATCACCGACCCCTGTACGCGGTGACGGTAGCGGTTTGTCTGTTCCGCACTCTGTGTTCCTTCCCGATTTAGAAACCATGCCCCACATCGTGATCGTTGGTGCCGGCCTGAGCGGGTTGACCGTCGCCTATCGGGTCCGTCAACACATGCCCGATGCTCGCCTGACGATACTGGAACCCCGCAACCGAGCGGGTGGCAATATCGGAACGGAACAACACGATGGGTTCCGGGTCGAAACGGGACCGAATGGGTTTCTCGATAACAAACCCGGCATGATGCAGTTGTGCCAGGATCTCGGGTTGGCGGATCGGTTGCTGGCCGCCAGTGAGGGTTCCCGAAAAAATCGGTATGTGTTCGTCCGTAACCAGTTGTATCGGTTGCCGAGCTCACCGCTGGGGATCCTGACAACTCCGCTACTTTCCTTCGCCGGGAAACTGGCTCTTTTGCGCGAACCGTTCCGTTCGTCACGCCGCCCAGCCGGTTCCCCGGAGGATGAGTCCATCGCGGCCTTTGGCCGCAGGCGATTTGGCCGGGAAGCAACCGACATCTTCCTGGATGCACTGGTCACAGGCATTCATGCAGGCGACCCCGAGCAACTGAGTGTGGCCGCGACATTCCCCCGCTTGCCGCAATATGAAGCGGAGCATGGCAGCGTCCTACGGGGCGTTCTTGCCACATCCCGGCAACGCAAACAGGCCGCCCGCGCACGCGGAGAACCGCCGCCACCCCCACCGCGGATGTGGTCATTCCGCGAGGGATTAGGAGTATTGGTCGAACGATTGCAGCATAATCTTGGAGTTTCGCTGCAATGCGGAGTACGCGCCGTGGCCCTCACGGCGAATCCCGATCATCCCCGTTGGACCGTTCATGCGGAGGGTGGGAATTCCTGGTCAGCCGATGCGGTGGTCCTGACGTGCCCCGCGCACCAGCAAGCCCCGATTCTCGCGGATTTTGACCCGGATTTGGCCCGTGAAATCGCCGCGATTCCGTTCAACCGCGTCGTCGTGGCGGTTCTGGGTTATCGGCAAACGGATGTCCCCAAGCCGTTGGATGGCTTCGGGTACATTGCCCCGCAGAATACCCGGCGGGATGTGCTGGGGGTACAGTGGTGTTCCAGTATCTTCCCCGATCGAGCCCCGCCCGGTATGGTTCTCTGGCGGGCGCTCTGTGGTGGTGTCAACCGGCCCGATGTCCTGGATGGGGACGATGCCACCATTTTGCGAGCTTGCCAGCGAGAAATGCAACTCGTGATGGGCGTGCGGGGGGAACCTGTGTTCACCCGGATTGTCCGCTGGCCACAGGCGATCCCGCAGTATGTCATCGGTCACAGTGCGCGGGTCGCACGCCTGGAAGCCCGCTTGGCACGCTATTCCGGTTTATACTTGACAGGGAATTCGTATCACGGTGTCGCCATGAATGATGTGGTCGAACAGGCCGGATTCGTGGCCTCCCGCATCGCCGATATTTACGGACCGGGAAAATCGCTTCCCCAGACTTCGGTTTGACACGGATCACCAATCCGGGTACATCTTACCCCAACTCCCCAGCGGTTACCGCTTGCGGGTGCATTATTCCCAGGCAGGATGCGGGGTTTACCATGTCGAAACTGCTCGTGACCGGCGGTTGTGGGTTCATTGGCTCGAACTTTGTGCGCCATCTGCTCCAGACCGATCCCACTGTCTCCATCATCAATCTGGATGCTCTCACATATGCGGGCAACCTGGCCAATCTGGCGGACTTGGCCGGGCACCCACGTTACCAGTTCGTCCGCGGCGACATCACCGACCGCGACGCGGTACGCAAAGTCATGAAACTCGGTGTCACCGAGGTCATCAATTTCGCGGCCGAAAGCCATGTCGATCGCAGTATCCACGACAGCGGCCCGTTCGTCCTCACCAACGTCCTCGGGACGCAAACCTTGCTGGATGCCGCCCGCGAGTTTCAGGTATCCAAATACGTTCAAGTCTCCACCGACGAAGTGTACGGCAGCCTCGGGGCCACCGGCTATTTCACCGAGGAAACCCCGCTCGCGCCGAACAGCCCCTATTCCGCTAGCAAAGCCGGGGCCGATGCTCTGGTGCGGGCGTATTATCACACCTTCGGACTTCCCGCGGTCATCACCCGCTGCTCGAACAATTATGGCCCGTATCAGTTTCCCGAAAAGCTCATCCCCTTATTCGTGACCAACCTGCTCGCCGATCTGCAGGTTCCCGTGTACGGAGATGGTCAACAAGTCCGCGACTGGATTCATGTGTTGGACCATTGCACGGGTGTCGAAGCCGCCTGGCGGAAGGGGCGACCGGGCGAGGTCTACAACTTCGGCGGCCGCTGCGAAAAAACCAATCTTGATCTGACGCACACGCTGCTGGATTTACTCGGCAAGCCGCACTCCCTCATTCGCTACGTCCAAGACCGGCTCGGCCACGATCGCCGCTATGCGATCGACTGTACGAAAGCGGAAACCGAACTCGGCTGGAAGCCACAAGTTCCGTTCGCGGAAGGTCTGCGAGCCACGATCCGTTGGTACGAACAGAACACGGCCTGGGTATCGGCGATCCGCACGGGCGATTACCTACGGTACTACGAAAAGCAGTACGGCCAAGCCGCTTGAAGAGAATCCACGGGTACATGATGGTTCATCGCGGAAGGAACTGTCATGCCCCTTCCGTATTCCACAAACTGAAAATCGGGGGGATTCATGTCGATGCGTGGTGTGATTCTGGCGGGCGGCAAAGGCACCCGACTCGGCGATCTGACGAAGGTGACAAACAAGCACCTGCTCCCCGTTGGCCCCTACCCAATGGTCTACCACCACATCAAAAAACTGGTGGGAGCGGGGATGACCGACATCCTACTGGTTTCGGGCACCGAACATATGGGCGACTTCATCGAACTGCTCGGTTCGGGCCGGGAACACAGTTGCCGACTCACCTACCGGGTCCAGGACGAAGCGGGCGGGATTGCCCAAGCCCTGTCACTGGCGGAACAGTTTTGTTCCGGTTCCCGCATGTGTGTACTGTTGGGCGATAATATCTTCCGCGATCCACTCATCTCGTTCGTGGAAAAAGCAAACAGCCGCCCAGATTGGGCCTGGATCGGTTTGAAGCGCGTCCCGGACCCTGGCCGCTACGGAGTGGCGGAACTCAACGGCGACAACATCGTCGGTATCGAAGAGAAGCCCAAAGAGCCGAAATCCGATACCGCCGTAATCGGGATTTATATTTACCCGCCCGATGTTTTCAGTGTGGTCCGCAACCTCAAGCCATCCGCCCGAGGGGAATACGAAATCACGGATGTGAACAATCATTACATCCGGGAAGGCCGCATGGGCCACATGATCCTCGATGGTTACTGGACCGATGCGGGAACACTGGATTCTTTGGATTATGCCAATGAATTGGTTCGCAAGGAACCGCCGCGATTCTAATTCCCAGAATGTGCGAGGAACTGGGCTCAGGGAGGCTTGTCTTTCCTGAGCAATACGCTAAGGTAAATGAGTCAACATGGTGGGTGTAGCTCAGCTGGTTAGAGCACCAGATTGTGGCTCTGGGGGTCGCGGGTTCAAATCCCGTCACTCACCCTGCGGAAGTCCTGTAATAGCAACGGTTTAGGACTTCTAAAATCTCTGATTGCGACGCAACCGACCTGGAATAAACGGAGTCAACTCCGATCATTCCAGGTCGGTTTTTGTATTCCAGAAGATGAACAAATCTCATGTACCGGAATGCTGAAGAAGTGCAGGGATACGGATGAAAACGGCACCGGCACAGAGACAATCGCCTCTGTGCCGGTGCCGCTCATGAACGGGAAAGATCCGTACCCGATGCGTCACCCGGATCGCCGATAGGGTTCAAAACTGGTATCGGGAATGGGTGATGGCTGTGGGGTTGCGACCGGCACCCCTTCGGGGAATCGGTGGTAGATGGCCCGACGCGGTGAGGGGATGGCAATGCCGATTTGATCCAATTGCAAGATGATTCGCCGGAGAACCTCCCGTTTGACGGCCCACTGGCGGAGCGGGCGTGTCTTCATCAGGAACCGAACGATCACGCCCGCATCCGTGTAGGATTCAACACCGAGCATTTCGGGGTCTTCAATGATGTCGCCGCCGAAACCGGGATCAGTACGCATACCGTTCGCCACGCTCATCAAGGCATGCATCGCCTGTTCCAAATTCGCATCATACGGAATCGGAATGTCAAAGACGGCCCGTGACCAGGTGTGCGTCAAGTTCGAGACGTTGGTGATGGTCCCATGGGGGATAAAGTGCAACGTCCCTTCGGAATCCCGGAGAACCGTTACACGCGGGGTCAGTTTTTCCACCTGCCCCGCGATGCCGCCAATCCGAACGACATCGTTGACGCTGTACTGATCCTCCATGAGGATCATGAAGCCTGTAAAATAGTCCTTAATCAGGTTCTGCGCCCCAAATGCGACTGCAAGCCCCAGGACGGCGGCACCCCCCATGAGCGGCACGACCGGCACCCCGGCTTGATCCAAGAAGATCAACCCGCCGCCGCCGAAAATGGTCATCGTGCTGATCGAGCGAAACACGCCGACCAGGGTATTGACGCGATTGTCTCGGTCGGTTTCCGAACCACGGTTATGGTGATTCGCAAAGATGCTGACCACCCGGCGACTGGTGCTACGGAAGATCAAATAAAGAATGACCATCGCGCAGACGATCAACCCCAGCGATGGCCCGCGATTCTGAAACCATTTTTGGATGTTGCGGGAATCAAACGGGTTGAGAATTTCCGTCAGGTCTTCTGAAGCCGCCGCGGCTTCCTGGCGCTTGCGTTCCGTCTCCTGGAGTGCTTGAATCCGCAGTTGCTGAACGCTGTGCAAACTCTCGTTGAGCAGTCCGAGACGGTCGGTAATCTGCTGGATCTTTTCGTTGGCCACGGTCAAACGACGGTTCGCATCGGCGAGGCGGTCTTCGAGCTTGGCACGCTCCGTGGGGTCTTCGGGTGCCTCAACGGCAAGTGTTTGCGTCAATTTGCTGAGGACAATTCCCGCTTGCTTGGCCGTTTCGCGTTCGACTTCCAATAGCCGATTCTCGATGTCGATATGTTTTTGAATCGTGCGGACGCGTTCCTCGGCGGTTTTTGCATTCGCTTCTGCTTCTTTGAGTTCAATCTGGCGTTTCTGCGCGAGTTCTCGAATCCGTCGAACTTCCGCATCTTCGATACGCGGTTCAGCTGCTGGGGTTGTCGTTGTTGTGGCCGGGGCGGGAATTATGCCGGGGATCGGCAACACGGGGGTTTCGGCTTTGGGCGTAGCGGGTGTCGCCGGTGTCGCGGGCGTGGCCGGTGTGATCGGTGCGGCAACACGGGGAGGATGCGTTTGTGGGGTGGACGGTTCCGACGGGGAAGGAATTGGCTTCGCTTCTTCGGGGTTGCCGTGGCCTTCCAGACGTTTCAGCCATTCTTGGCCGCGCTCGATCTGGTTTTTCAACGCACCGATTTTCTCCAGAACGGTTTTCCGCTGACGAATGGCCAGATCAAAACGATCACGGGCCGTACTCCAGTCCGCCTTGAGCGAGGTCAGTTCGGCTTCTTTCTTCGTGGCTTCTTCCGTGAGTTTATCCGCGCGGAGTTTCTCGATCTCGGCTTTCAGGCTGTCCAATTTGCGATCCAGTTCCTGAAACTCTTTTTCGGCGCGGGCGTACTCAGACTCTGGATCGGTCAGTTCGGTTTCCAGTGCCTTGAGGTCTTTTTTCCCCGTTTCAATGAGACGATTGGCGCGGGCAACTTTTTCGGCATCGGACAGGGGAAGAGTGTTTCCGTTGGCTCCAGTCCCGACCGCCGGAGCCCCGACCGCCGGAACCACAGTCGTTGGGGTAGGTTGTGTGGTGGGGGAGTCTGATGAGCGTGATGCGGGTGTGGGCGGTGCAACAGCCACCAACGTGATGAACAACAAACAGACAGGCATCGTACTTCTCCGCGATTCTGTGCGCTGATCGGGAATGGATCCCCGAATCGGGCATCAGACGGGGAATGTTATGCCAAGTTTGTGCCCATTACCCAAGTCCAACTGAAATTACCGAGTCACTGGCGGAACTCTTACAAGTTCCACCAGTTTGGAGGAATAAGGGAGGCTGAGCAAACCCGTGAAAACCGGATGAAGGGCTGGCTCCACCCGTGATCGCGGATCGTTTATCCCAGCCAGGCAGGCAGTTCCCCCGCGGCGGGGAGTTGGACGATGGAAACATTTTCAATCTGCGGGTGCGCTTTCACCTCCGCGATGGCTTGTTCCGAGGGCGTACCATCCAGATTCAGCACCCCAATTGCCCCGCCACCGGGGACGTTGCCCGCTCGGCCCACATTCATCGCCGCGATGTTCACGCCATGTCGACCGAAGATGGTGCCCACATACCCGATCAGGCCCGGCGCATCCGTATGATGGAAGACGAGTAAAGTGCCATCCAGGTAGCTTTCCATCCGATACGCGCCCAGTTGCACGAGTCGTTGGTACTGATCGCCGAACAGGGTGCCATTCGCAATCTGGCTGCCCGCGTCCGTGTCGACTTCCGTGGCCATGACGTTGGCGAAATCCCCCTTCTTCGGGTTGGCGGATTCGACAATCACGATGCCGCGTTCGCGGGCTTCTACCTCCGCATTGACGAGGTTGAGGTTCCCGGCGAGGTGATACTCCAGCAATCCGGCCGTGAAGGCGGCTGTAAGGAGCTTGGTCTTCCGGCCCGCGAGATCGCCCCGGTAGGTGATCGTCGCCTTCCGAATCGGGCCGACGGCCAGTTGCGCCTGGAGCAACCCTAACCGGCGAGCGAGATCGACATAAGGTCGCAACTCTTCCAGTTCCGCGCGGTCGACGGCTGCCATGTTTACGGCATTGGCGATGACACCCCGGAGCAGGAAATCCGAAATCAACTGGGCCGCCTCGATGGCGACATTCTCTTGCGCTTCACTGGTCGAGGCACCCAGGTGAGGGGTCAGGACGGCATTCGGGGCCGAACGCAACGGATTGTCAGCGGGGGCGGGTTCCGTTGTGAATACGTCAATCCCGGCACCTGCCAGCGTTCCCGCTTTGAGGGCATCCGCCACGGCTTGTTCATCAATGACGCCACCACGAGCGACGTTGAGTACCCGTGCGGTTTTCTTCATCAATGCCAGTTCATTCGCACCGATGAGGTTCTTCGTGTTCGCCCCACCAGGGACGTGGATGGTCAGGAAATCGACCAATGGCAACAGTGTGGGAATATCGGGGACGGCCTTGATGCCCAGTTCCGCGGCGCGGTCGACGGTCATCATCGGATCGAACCCGACCACGGTCATACCGATTCCCTTGGCGCGTTTCGCCACTTCCTGACCGATGCGGCCCAGGCCGATGATGCCGAGGGTTTTGCCGGTGAGTTCGATCCCCATGTATTTGTTTCGATCCCAGCCGCCCGCTTTCATGGTGGCATCGGCAGCGGGGATGTGCCGGGCCAGCGCGAACATCAGGGCAATGGTATGCTCAGCGGCCGACACGGAGTTCCCGGTCGGCGTGTTCATCACGACGATCCCTTTCCGAGTCGCGGCGGCGGTGTCGATGGTATCCACACCGGCACCGGCTCGGGCGATGGCGCGGAGCTTGCCGGGGTTTTCGAGCAATTCCGCGGTGATTTTGGGTTGCGATCGGCAAATGACCGCGTCGGCAGCCTGCAGGGCGGCTTGCAGTTCGTCGCCTTTGAGGCCGGGTCGGTTGTCGATTTCCAGTCCGGCCTGCTTCAGCAGTTCGATTCCAGACGCTTCCAGTTTGTCGGCGATCAGTACGCGTGGCATGGATCAATCCGGCTCCGTTACCGGAGCCCTCACGGGTCGGGAGACAGTACCCATTGTGAGTAGTTTACGATTCCTGGCTCAGAGGGCTATTGACTTCGCCGAAGTGCGA
>JAIXLE010000041.1 GCA_026931725.1 Bacteroidales bacterium | reverse complement strand
CCCACAAGAAACGGCCGCATAGATGCGTCATCTGATCCTGCGCTGTAGTGTTAGAGATAATACCGATTCCATGATCTGTCGGCAATTGGCCGCCCGCAACGATGGGACCAGTATGGCGGACTACTAATGGGCACCACATACCCACAGAAAATGGCCCCCGTGTATTGAGGATGAGGAGTGTTATCTTGCGGAACATGATTTCCAATGATTGGCATCGACTGTGGCGTGACGCGGTGTCATTGTTGATCGCGTTTGCCGTCCTGCCGGCAGTGGGTTGTGGTGATGGATTGGGTGGGGAAATCGCCGTCACCGGAAAAGTGACCTTCGGCGGGAAACCTGTCGATGCGGGTATCATCTTCTTCTCTGCGGATAAGAGCGGCGCGGGGTTCCGCGCTCCGATGCAGAAAGATGGGAGTTATCAACTCACGCTTCTCCACGTCAAACCGGGTGATACATTCAAAATTTTCTTCACGCCACGCGAAATCAGCCCTGGCGAACCTGCC
Source organism: Bacteroidales bacterium (assembly GCA_026931725.1). GTDB lineage: Bacteria > Planctomycetota > Planctomycetia > Gemmatales > Gemmataceae > JAIXLE01. The sequence continues at coordinate 11,261 of JAIXLE010000041.1, read as the reverse complement.
AAAGTGGATGGATCGGGGATTCCCATTCCAGCGGAACCACAGATTCCCTCGAAGTATTTTGATGCCGAAGCCAGTGGATTGACAGCGAAAATCGCGGAGATCGCACCGCAAACTCTGGATTTTGTCCTGTCAGAATAGCGTTCCCACGACCTTCAACGGCATTTTCTCTCACCTTCTCGCCAGAGAAAATGCCACTTCCCTTTCTCGCGTTTCCATCTGGAATCCGAAACGCTTCTTCCCCCCTCCAAACAGCAGCGAGCAACGCAGGCGCGCTGCCCGAACGTACAATCATTCCGCAGCACCAACCGGAGGTTTTGGCCGTGGACTTGAACCGATTCACCGAAAAGGCTCGTGAAGCCCTCGCCGGGTCGCAGACACTCGCGGCCCGAATGAACCACCAAACCATTGACATCGAACACGTTCTGCTCAGCCTGCTCGATCAACCCAAAGGGTTGGCCGCCGCGATTCTCAACAAGGCGGGCGTGCCTACTGATGCGCTCACGATCAAACTGCAACGCGAACTGGAAAAGCTCCCCCGCGTCACCGGCCCCAGCGGCACCGCCGAGAACCAATACGCCAGTGGCCGATTCACCCGGCTCATCGCTGACGCGGAAGAAGAAGCCAAAAAACTCAAGGATGAATACGTTTCCATCGAACATCTGCTCCTCGCCATGACGAATGATCGGGGCACCACCGGCAACCTGCTCCGGGAATTCGGCCTGACCCGCGAACGGTTACTCTCTGCCCTGAAAGATGTTCGTGGCAGTCAGCGTGTCACGACCCAGAACCCTGAAGAGACTTACCAGTCGCTCGAAAAATATGGCCGCGATCTGACACAATATGCAGCCCGAGGTAAGCTCGACCCGGTCATCGGTCGTGATGAAGAGATTCGCCGGGTGATTCAAGTGCTCTCCCGCCGGACGAAGAACAACCCCGTCCTCATCGGCGAACCCGGTGTTGGGAAGACCGCCATTGTCGAGGGACTCGCCCAGCGGATCGTCCGAGGCGATGTCCCGGAGGGGCTGAAAGATAAAAAGGTCGTCGCGCTGGACATGGGGGCACTCATCGCCGGGGCCAAGTATCGGGGTGAGTTTGAGGAACGGCTCAAAGCGGTACTGAAGGAAGTCACGGAATCTGATGGCCAGATCATTCTGTTCATCGACGAAATGCATACCATCGTCGGAGCCGGGAAAGCCGATGGGGCCATGGACGCGGGCAACCTGCTCAAGCCCGTGCTGGCACGCGGGGAACTGCACTGCATCGGGGCCACGACACTTGATGAGTACCGTCAGCACATTGAGAAAGATGCCGCGTTGGAGCGTCGATTCCAACCTGTGTTCGTCGATCAACCCTCCGTGGAGGACACGATCTCGATTCTGCGTGGGCTGAAGGAAAAGTACGAAGTTCATCACGGTGTCCGCATCAAGGATAACGCCCTGGTCGCCGCGGCGGTGCTGTCGAACCGTTACATCACCGATCGGTTCCTGCCCGACAAGGCCATCGACTTAGTTGACGAAGCCGCCGCCAAACTCCGTACCGAAATCGACAGTATGCCCGCGGAACTCGACGAGATTAGCCGACGCGTCATGCAACTGGAGATCGAACGGGAAGCGTTGCGGAAGGAAACCGATACCGCCAGCCAGGATCGGCTCGCCAAGCTCGAAAAGGAACTCGCGGATCTGAAGGAAGAATCCAATGCCCTGAAAGCTCAGTGGCAGGCGGAAAAAGGCTCTGTTCAGAAAGTCCGGGAACTGCGGGAACAGATCGAAGGCGTGAAACAGGAAATCGAACGAGCCGAACGCAACCACGATCTGGGCCGCGCCGCCGAGTTCAAATACGGCAAACTGCCCGAGTTGCAAAAGCAATTGCAGGTTCTGGAACAAACCGCCGATGCGGCCGAAGGCCAGCGGATGCTCAAAGAAGAAGTTTCAGAGGGCGACATTGCTTCCGTGGTGAGCCGTTGGACCGGCGTTCCCGTGACACGGTTGCTGGAAGGAGAGCGGGAAAAGTTGCTGCACCTGGATGACGAATTGCACCATCGTGTCATCGGTCAAGAGGAAGCCGTCACCGCCGTGGCCGAAGCCGTGATTCGTGCCCGTTCGGGGTTGAAAGACCCGAATCGGCCGATCGGTTCGTTCATCTTCCTCGGTCCGACCGGGGTGGGGAAAACGGAACTGGCCCGCGCCCTCGCTGAGTTCCTGTTCGATGATGAGAAAGCGATGGTGCGGATCGACATGTCCGAATACGGGGAGAAGCACGCCGTCGCCCGATTGCTCGGCGCACCGCCGGGGTACGTCGGCTACGAGGAAGGCGGGCAACTCACCGAGGCCATCCGCCGTCGACCGTATGCGGTGATCCTGTTCGATGAGATCGAAAAAGCTCACCCTGATGTGTTCAACATTCTGTTGCAGGTTCTCGACGATGGCCGACTGACCGATGGGCAGAGCGCACGGTGGATTTTCGGAATACCATCGTCATCATGACCTCGAACATCGGCAGTCAAAAGATTCTGCAATTCCGGGAGACATTGGCGAAGTGTGATGAAGGATGAAGTGCTGCATGAACTGCGACGAGCGTTCCGACCGGAGTTCTTGAACCGGGTCGATGAGATCATCGTGTTCCACGCCCTGCGGGAAGCGGACCTCATGAAGATCGTCGATATTCAACTGGGCCGGTTGCGGTCCCGGCTCGCGGAACGGAAGATCACGCTGACATTGACGGACTCGGCCAAACAGCACGTCGTTCAGGTTGGCTACGATCCCAACTACGGAGCCCGCCCCCTGAAGCGGACCCTGCAAAAGGAGATCGAAACCCGTCTGGCCCAACTGCTGCTCAAGGGGGACATCCGCGACGGAATGCGAGTCGCGGTGGATTACGATGCCGCTTCGGATACACTCACCTTCCAACCCACTGAGTCCGAAGGAGAGGCGGTATGATTCATGTGATTGCGACGATTACCGTAGGGGAAGGGCAACGCTCAGCGTTTCTGGAGCAGTTCAACTGGGTGGTGCCGCATGTCCGGGCGGAAGATGGCTGCCTGGAATACGGTGCCGCCATCGACACGCCGACCCCGCTGGCGGTGCAGGAAGCGATTCGCCCAGATACCGTCGTTGTCGTCGAGAAATGGGCGAGTGTGGCGCACCTCCAGGCTCACCTGAAGGCACCGCACATGGACGAGTACCGCCAACGGGTGAAGGATTTTGTGACCGGCGTGTCTCTACAAGTGTTGGCTCCCGCCTCGCCGTAAGTCCAAGGGATTTTGGAGCCTGTCCACTCAGTTGCTGGCCTGGGGTGATGATCGCTGAGATGCGATCAACCCTGGGCTTTTGTCATTTCCCGGCGGATATGCCCCCAGTGTCTGAACCATCATCCTGCACAGGGTTGGGTGGCCGTGTTGACGGCTGCGCGGGCGTTGGGCTCAAAGTGCGGGACCGGGTCACATGATGGATGTCTCGCCGAACCTTGCCCGCGAATGTGTGACCTCAGCGAACTCAAACGGAATTGGAAAGATACACACCAGGAAGATTTGGGTGATTTCTATTGGCAGGATCTGGTTTCCGAGTGCGTGACATTATAACATTTTGAAAAATAGAATAGGTGACCGTCGAATCGACATCTCATAGGAGTCGCCGATGCCCCGAGAGATTCCCGCTATTCCGAAGGGGTGGCAACCACCTCGCCCCGAACCGGGTCGCAGTTACGAGATCGAACTGATCACACCGATGTTCGGTGGCGGTGTGGTCGCACGGACCAACGATCCGAGTTTTCCGATCCGTCCGACTTCGATTCGAGGCCAATTGCAATTCTGGTGGCGGGCAACCGTGGGGGCGCAGTACGCGACTCGGCAGGAACTGCGAACAGCACAATCGGCCATCTGGGGTGACACTACCCAAGCAAGCCGGGTGCAGGTGCGGGTAGAAGTGTTGAAAGTCGATCCCCCTGTCGCCTGTGCGCAGTTTGAACCCGATTACAAGGATCCAAGCCGCAATCGTACCATGCCCACTTGGAATGCACTGTTCAAAGATTCAAAACTTCCTTATGCCCTGTTCCCATTTCAAGGACAGCTCACGAAAGATCGAAAGCGAATCGAGACTCCGCCTGCATCCTATATCCGCAATGCCACCTTTCGGCTCACACTGACCTTTCACAAGAGCATCAACTTCGCCAAGCAAGTCGAACCGGCTCTCTGGGCGTGGGTGAACTTCGGTGGGTTGGGTGGTCGGACCCGGCGGGGATGTGGGGCGATTCGCTGCCAGGCTCTCGCGCCGCACGATGCCGATGATCTTCAGGCAACTTGGGTTCGGCACATGCCCAAACTGTTCCCACAGCGCGAATGGCCGACGCTGGCGGAAAACATCTTGCTGCGAACGAGTACGCCACTGGGTGATCCGATTCGAGTCTGGGACTGGCTGATCGGGTGCTTTCGGCATTTCCGCCAAGGCGAAGGACTGGGGCGGAACCCGCGTCAGCAGTCGAATCGCCCTGGCCGCTCTCGGTATCCCGAACCCGAGGCCATTCGGCGTGTGACTCGTGCTCGACTGCCCAAGCACGCTCGATTGTCCCAGATTCCCGAGGATGCGTTCCCCCGAGCGGAACTGGGTTTGCCGATTGTTTTCCATTTTCAGGAACAGGGTGAGCCGCCCGATACGGTCCTTTACCCGGACAACGACGCAAAAGGTAACAAACGGGAACGGATGGCCAGTCCGTTGATTCTCAAACCGTTGGCATTGCAAAACGGTCAAGCGATGCCGCTAATTCTCCAACTCCAAACACCGACACTTACGGGGGTGGATTTGCGGCGTGGCAATACTTCGCTCGCATTACCCCCTACAACCGTGATCCGCGATCCCCGCTTGGCGAACTATCAGTATTCACCCTTGGTAGAATCACCGTGTGGTTCAGCGATTGAAGCATTTTTGGCTTTGGCTCGCTCCGAAGGTTTCCAGGAGGTGCCCCGATGAGCCACTTGCTTGCCATTGCCGTCGGTCCCGTGCAGGAGTTCATCGCCGCGGCTCGGCGGACCCGTGACCTGTGGTTCGGTTCGCACCTGCTCTCCGAAATTAGCAGAGCCGTTGCGAAATCTGTTGAAACCCAGGGTGGGAAGCTCATCTTCCCCGCATCAACCGATGCCCAGAATGTCGCCAACGTCATTCTAGCGGAATTGCCAAAAGGCTCCCCGAAAGACGTGGCGAAAACCGCGAAAGAAGCGGCCCAAGCGTGTTGGCGTGAGTTCGCAGGCAAGGCCTACAAGGCCACTACCCGAGCGATCCGCCAGGAAATCTGGGATGAACAAGTCGGCGATGTCATCGAATTCTACGCCGCGTGGGTGCCGCACACAGACGCGAAGCAATACCAGAACGATCGGGCCAAGGTGATGCGGTTGCTGACGGGGCGGAAGAATTGCCGAGATTTTTCACCAAACCCGATTAAAGGGGTGTTGCCGAAATCGTCGTTGGATGGTCAGCGGGAAACGGTCTTGCAGCAAGAGGATGAACGCACCAAATTACCCCGCTCGTTGCGACTCTCTTCCGGGGAGCAACTGGATGTCGTGGGGGTCGTCAAACGCCTGGGCGGTGGCACGCACCCTTACCCTTCCACAACCCGCGTGGCGGTTGATCCGTGGGTCCGCGGTCATGAAAAGCATCTCGCGGCGATCCGTGAAGAATGCCGAAAATTGGGGCACGATGTCATCAATCCTGTGACGGAATCGAAATACCAGAATTTCCCCTTTGATGGTGCGATCCTTTTCCCGAGTCGTCATCCGCAACTGGCCGAGGAAAGTGGTCTGAATGTTCAACAGTTTAAGGCCATCCAGAAATTGCTGGAGAAACTGCCCGAACCCAACCCCTATCTCGCGGTCCTGGTCGCGGATGGCGACAAGATGGGAGCGGCCCTTTCTGGTTTGGATTCTGCCGAAGATCACCGCAAGTTTTCGCAAGCGCTGGCGGGGTTCGCCAACGATGCTCGCAAGATCGTCCAAGAACACTACGGGGTATTGGTCTACGTCGGTGGAGACGATGTACTGGCGTTTCTGCCCGTGGATCAGTGTTTGCTGTGTGCCCGAGCCCTCCACGATAAATTCGGTGAATTGCTCCAGGAATACGGCAACCCGACGCTGTCGGTCGGCATCGCTATCGGTCATAGCATGGAGAACCTCGAAGATTTGCTCAACTACGGCCGCGCCGCCGAGAAGGCCGCAAAGGGCGACAAGGTCGACAAGAAGTTCAGCCGTGACGGCTTGGCCGTTCATCTCCGCAAACGCGGCAACGCGCCGATCAGTGTACGGTCTCAGTGGAGCCAGGGGCCGGATGAACGTCTTCAGGAATTCGCCAAATTGATGAACCAGGACATCATCCCGGCCAAGTTGCCGTATGAGTTACGGACAATGGCCCATGTGTATAAATCGGAATCGTGGTCCGAAAACGCCGGCACGGCGATTCAACAAGACCTCTATCGTCTGATTGCCAAGAAGACGACCAAAGGGGCGGAAACTGTTCGGAACGCACTGTCAGAGTACATCCGTGATATGAACGCTGCCAAGTTGAAGATTCTCGCTCAGGAACTCCTGATTGCGCGCCTGATCGCGGCCACACTACGCCAAGCGGAGGTACGCTCGTGACCACGACTTTTCTGAACGTCTCGGGAATCGACCCCATCGTGGCCCGTGACGGTCGGCCATTCGGTGACGGCACCGGCAACCGAATGCGCGGGTTGCCTTGGCCCTTACCCTCCGCCGTGGCCGGTTCCGCACGCCGAGCCTGCGTTCTGAATCAACCCTCCGGCGAGTTCGACCCTGAGACGATTCAAAAACTGCTCAACATCGAAGTGTCCGGGCTGTTCCCCGTGCTGAGCGGGAAACTGTACCTACCCGCACCGAAGGATTGTGTGTGGGATGGCACCGCGATTCATCGTGTCCAGCCCCAAACGATCGGCTCGGATGGCTCGGGTTGCGACATGCCGAACGGGTTGCGTCCCGTGACGCTGAATACAGAACCATCGACCGCAGAGTTCAAACCGGAACGGCTTCCGGCATGGTGGTCGATCAACCGTTACGCCGAATGGCTCACAGGGAACGGGAACAACTGGAAGCCAGAGACGTTCAATAGGTCTGATTTTCTGGCCGCAGCCGAAACCAACACTCGGGATCGCCTGACCATCGCCGCCGATTCTGGGGCTGCGGAAGAGAGCAAACTGTTCACCGTCAGCGATCTCACCATCAGCCATTTGCGGGTTTTTGGTTCATCCGAACCGCATCAACCGTGTCGACCGCAATTGATCGACTTATCACTCCGGGTCAGTTCTTCTGACCTCACGCAGTCGATTCAGCTTTTGCATCCGCTGGGCGGCAATCGCCGGTTGGCCCACTGGGCGAACGCAGCCAAACCCCCATGCGGCTGGAGTTGCCCCGACAATGTCCGCGAGCAACTGAAGAGCACAAAGCAAGTGTGCCTCGTCCTGGCGACACCGGCGATATTCGATCAAGGGTGGTTGCCCGGTTGGCTGGGTTCTGAACGCAAAGGTACACCGCCTGGCAGTTCCGTAACTCTGCAACTGGTCGGGGTTGTCAACGAACGCTGGAAAGCCCTGGCCCGGTTTGGTCTGGACCCGAAGAACCTCGGACCACAACCACTCCGCCGGATGGTGCCTGCGGGCAGTGTGTATTTCTTTGAAGTCCTATCTGGCGATGCCGCGCCGCTCGCCAATTGTTGGTTACAGTCCGTTTGTGATGATGAACAGGAACGCCGCGATGGCTTCGGCCTCGCCATCTGGGGGATTTGGTAATATGCCCAACACACGATTGTATTGGCTGCACGCACTCAGTCCGACTCATGCTGGCATTGGCCGAGGTGTCGATTACATCGACTTGCCGATTGACCGCGATGGTGTCACGGGCTGGCCCATCATCCGCGGGTCGAGCTTCAAGGGCGTCTGGGCGGATTACCACCGCGCAACAGAGGAAGCCCGAAAAAATAATCCGCAACTCCGCGCGGCGTTCGGCACTGCGGGCGAAAGCAACAACTCGAATGCGGGGGCGTTGGTCCCGACCGATGCCCGGCTCGTCTGCTTGCCGATCCGCAGTTTCCGGGGCACATTCGCCTGGGCCACATCGCCTTGGTGCCTCCAGTTGCTACGGCGCACGTTGAGCCAAGCCGGGTGTTCTCAGCTTCCCGATGCTCCCGCTGCGCTGGACGAAACCACTGCGCACCACACCACGACCAGCGTTCTCACCGAGGGGAACGGCATCTTCCTGGAAGACCTCGATTTCATCGCCAAGAAGTGTGACACGGCGACACGCTGGGCGGCGTTGATTGCGGAAAACGTCTTCGCGGGTGATTCCGTCTGGCAGGAGCAGTTCAAAAAACGGTTCGTGGTCCTCCCGGATTCCGCCTTCGACTTCCTTTGTGAAACCGGCACCGAAGTGCATACCCGCGTGCGGATCGACGATGACACCAAAACGGTGGCCAAGGGGGCACTCTGGATGGAAGAATCGTTGCCCACGGAAACGATTCTGATGGGCGTGGTTCAGTGTGACCGTGTGTTCTCGAAGGGGATTGACGCAAAAGAATTGCTCCGAGAGTTCACACAGAAGGAATTGCAATTGCAGATCGGCGGCAAGACCACCGTCGGCCGTGGGCAAGTCCGATGCGTGTTCACGGAGGTGAAGTGATGAGCGTTCACACCCGCAGTCAGAAGCTCGCCCAAGCGGCGTTTCCGCGGATTCAGGCATGTGATGCGGAGATGGGCAAGGACGAATTCAAAGAGTATGTGACTATTACCAAGAAGTTTCCATCTCTCATCCACACTTGCGGCCTAGCTCAAGCAGTCGCATTTTATGAAGCGAAGGGGAAAACGAAACCTGGTAAGCCGGAGAAACCGCACCTTCGATACTTGAAAGACCTCGCTGCTGTTCTCACAGCGGTCGGCCATCAGCAAATCGGCAGCGTTGATCAGCTGGCCGACAAAGTCCGACGCGAACCTCTCTCCGGGTATCTCCGTCTCAGCCGCGATGCTATCAATGCCGCCAGTTGGTTAAAGCGGTACGTCGAAGCCGTGGCACCTGATGAAGAGGACACCACATCATGACTGCGATCCGTGAACAATTGCTGCCCCTCGTGCCCCATCGTGACAAACGGGATCCGCACCCCGGTTTGCTGCTGCAACGCTATCTCCAGGAATCGGCGACGGGCGATGATGGCGACCCCGAACAAAAGCAGCAATTGTTCGCTGCCGCCATCCAAGCAGCCGGTAACCCAGAGGCACGCGCCTTCTACAAAGCGGCTTTTGCCCGCTTGCAGAAGGCGTTGCTGGAGTCGGCGATCACATCTGTTTTGCAAACGGTCGATCGACTCGTGATTGGCCTGGGAACCGAAAACGTCCTGGAAACCGGCATCCGTCTGCACCATACCTACAACCGATCTCCTGATCGGGCTCAAGGGGTTCCGCCCATTACTGCGATCAGGTGTGGGGAGATGCGGAGGAACAATTTCGGAAGGGGCAATCGTACCACCGCCTCCTATTCGGCACCACCGACGAAAGCGGATGTCTCATCTTCCATGATGCCTGGTTTGTCCCAGACTCCGAGACGAACCCGCTCCAACGCGACGTGATGACACCGCATCACCCGCAATGGCTCGATGGCTCCGCGCCACCGACGGATTTTGACAGCCCCGTTCCCGTGCCGTTCCTATCGATCGCGGGGCAATTTCAGATCGCGGTTTCGTGGTGTGGACCCACGGAAAAAGAGTGGAAGTGGTTCTGGGAACTCGGAGCCGCCTGTCTGCGTCAAGCCCTGTTCGACTGGGGCATCGGCGGCAAGACCACCAGCGGGTATGGCCGTTTCAACGAAGAACGGTGGCGAATCACGGAAGATCAACGGCTAAAAGAAGCGGAACGGAAACGCATCGCTGCCGAGAAAGAAGCCACCCTCGCCGCCATGAGTCCGTTGGAACGGAACATTCAGGAGCTGTTGGAAAACCACCCCAACAAGTCAGAAAAGCGAGAATGGCCCAAGCTCCTGGAAGAGTTGAAGAAATCGGACGGGCGTTTCTCGACTCCAGAAGATCGCCGAGCGGTGGCTCAACGCATCAAGGCCGGGATGCAGGAGAGCGGAGCCTGGAAGGATAAAGGCAAAGACGGCGAGCGCAAGAAAATCATTCAAAATATCCTGGGGGAATCGTAACCATGCGGCTGATCAGTTTCCTCGGGACGGGTAACTACGGTGAAACAAACTATTCCTTCGAGAATCACACTTGCCGAACCCGCTATGTGACCCATGCACTGGCATCGTTCATCCAACCGAGTGAAATCGACCTGATTGCGACGGTTGAAGCCTGGAAGCAACACGGGGAAACACTCACGCAGATACTATCCGATGCCGGGTTTCCTGTTCCCGAACAGGTGAGCGTTCCTACCGGCGGCGAGTCCCAGCAACTGTGGCAGATGTTCGGGGCCATCGTCGAGGTGATCCGCACCAGTAACAGTCCCATCCTGCTGGACATCACCCACGGTTTTCGGATGCAACCGTTCTTCGCGGCGGCTTGCATTCAGTATGTTCAATCGATTCTGCCGCACCCACCGTTGATTCGCGTGGTCTACGGTGAGTTTCGTGCCGCTGAACCGACAAGTCCGATCTGGGAATTGACCCCGTTCCTGGATGTTCTCTCCTGGTCGCGGAGCCTGATGTTGTTTCTGCGAACCGGACAGGCTGATGACGTGGTGGAACCGACGAAGGAACTGGGGCGTGACTTGCGGAAGCAGTGGGTCACCACCGATCGGAGCAACCCGCAACCTGGGCTTGAGAACCTCGGCAAAGCACTCGAAGCCTTCGGCAACGACTTCACCACGATCCGAACCGGTTCGCTTCTCACCGGGAAAAAACCCTCTACTCAGCGACTCTGGGATGCGATCGAACAGACAAGAGACGAGGTTTCCGAGCATCTACCCGCACTGGCACTGTGAAGTGGACCCCATTGACTAGACCAAAAACATGCAATCCTTCGCTACTGTTCCCAGCAGGAATCCGCCCTGCCGTACTCGCTGTCCTGGCATGCTTTTTCCGGCTCCATACCCTTCACGTTCGCTGAGGGTGTGGAGCCGGAAAAAGCTTGCCGCTTCCTATCACCGCGTCCCACGTCCCGCTCGATACACCTCCGCCGGTGTCCGATCGTTCAGTGACTGGTGATGTCTCTTTTCGTTGTAGAACTGAAAGTATGTCCTCAGTCCTTGTCGCAGTTCTGGGACCTGCTCATATCCTCGCAAGT
>JAIXLE010000094.1 GCA_026931725.1 Bacteroidales bacterium | reverse complement strand
GCCCAGGGCCGGCTCGTGCTGACGCTGCCCGACGGCACCCGCCATGTGGGGGTCGAACCCGTGCGGGCGTTTCCCATCTCGGACCCGCGCGGCCCCGTGTCGCTTTTGGATGCGGATGGCCGAGAACTGTTCACCACGGCCCGGCTCGAAGAACTGCCGATGCCGTTACGATCCGTGATCGAACGTGAGCTATCACAACGCCATTTCTTACCCGTGATTACCGAAGTGATCGGGTTGACCGGGCAGGTCGAACCGATTGCCTGCGAGGTGCAGACCGATCATGGCCCGGTTCGGTTCCGCATCAAGGCGGAAGAGGATGTTCGACGGCTTCCCGGTGGGCGTGTCCTCATCACGGATGAACATGGTGTCCGCTACCTGATCCCGAATATCGACAAGCTCGATTCCGCCAGTCGTCGGCGATTGGTCCGCTATTTGTAGCCGGGAAAGGGACACGGGGCGGGTTCAGGCTCGGACAGCGCCGCCGTTGACCCGGATGGTTTGCCCGGTGAGGAACCGGGCCGCCGGGGAGGCGAGCCAGACAGCCGTGGCGGCGATGTCTTCTGGCAATCCCCAGATTCCGAGCGGGGTTTCTCGACGGACCCGCTCTTGCCAAAGAGAAGAAGCCGTTTCCCCCCAGGCCGTGCGAATCCAACCCGGCGCGATGCAGTTCACACGCACGGCAGGAGCCAGACTCAAAGCCAGACTGCGGGTGAAACAGGTGATGGCTCCCTTCACGGCGGCGAACAGCTGCCCGCTATCGCCTTCCATGCCCGTTTCGGCCTGATCCCAGCCGATGGTCAGGATCACGCCGTGCCCGCGGGTTTTCATCTTGTCCCCGATGGCGCGGGAGAGATACACGGTGGCTTGCAGGTCCACAGCGAGCAATGATTGGAGTTTCTGGGCGAACGACCATTGGGCCGCATCGCCGGTGAGCGTGTCCGTGCCCGCATTGCAGATGAGGACATCCAAACCCGCCCCATCGGTGGCAGCCCAGGCATCTTCCGCCAACCGTGCAACGGCGGCAGAATCGGTGAAATCTGCACAGAAATGCTGGTTTGGCGAGATTGTGGCGGTCAGGTCGGCGGAGAGTGGCTGTCGACCGTGGGTGAACACCGTCGCACCGTGCGCGGCACAGGCCGTGGCGATGGCCGCACCGATTCCGCGAGTGGAGCCGGTCACGAGTACCCGCAACCCGGCCAGTTCTGGAGTCGTGGGATGCGGGGGCGTGGCTTCTCGAACACCGGCCGTGCCAACATGGGATAGGAGTTCCGCGATCGTCTGACCCGTTCGGGGATGGCGAACGGTCGGCGCGATTTCCGCCAGCGGCACCAGGACGAAGGCACGTTCATGCATCCGGGGATGGGGCAGCGTTAGAGTGGGAGAATCGAGAATACAATCATCGTAAAGGAGTAAATCCAGATCGAGCGTCCGGGGGCCGTCTTTCACGGTACGGATTCGGCCAAATTGTTGTTCGACTTGGTGCAGGAAGGTTAGTAATTCCGCAGGGGAGCGTTCCGTAACAACCGCCACAGCCCCATTCAGGAATGCGGGTTGGCCAACAGGACCGCCCACGGGATCGGTTTCATACAGACGGGATACGGCCCGAACCTGAAGCCCAGGTTCAGCCCGCAACCGATCCACCGCCGCGCGGAGAGTGGCTCCCCGATCACCCAGGTTGCCACCGACTCCAATGTATGCGTTGTTCATGGGCTTCCAGTTTCCAGCCGCCAAGTTGACCTTTCCCATTCTGCAAACGCAGCCGGAAACTGGAAACGCAATTACTTCTTGCCCTTCTTCTTCTTGTCATCGGCTTCCGGGGCTTCTTCCTTCTTGACTTTCCTCTTCAGAACGATCTTCTGCACGCGGGTCTTGGGGATGCCGTAGGGGCTTTGGCCGTCCTTGAAGGTGCCGGTTTCGAGCATCTGGGCGATCCGCTCGTTGCGGGTCAGCACGCACCGGGTTCCGGCCATCCCGGCTTTTCGCTTCAAACTTTTGTCGATGGACATGGCAAAATAAGGGGTTAAGGGTTTGGGGGGAAGGGGGATGACCCCCGCGCCCACGTTGATTCTCAAAGAGTGATATTATAAGAGGACAGCGACACGAACAAGGACAACTGCCCGCGTGAGGGGCGAATCTGCTGGCCACCTCACCTAACCTTTAACGCGATCTCATCATGCAAGTCACACTCGACTACGGAAAAACCGGCCTGGAGGTCACGCTCCCCGAGGAACGCCTGATCGTCCCGCCACTCACGATTCACGATGCCCCGCCGTTGGCGGACCCACAAGCTGTGCTACGGGCCGCGCTTCAGAACCCCATCGGCACCCGGCCCCTGGCGGAGATTGCGGCGGGGAAGAAAACCGCCTGTATCGTCATCTGCGACATCACCCGGCCCGTGCCGAACCAACTGATTTTGCCGGAGATTCTGCGAACCATCGAAGATGCGGGCGTGCCTCGGGACGGCATCACGATTCTCATCGCTACCGGCTTACACCGACCGAACGAAGGGGAAGAACTGGTCGAACTCGTCGGCGCGGAGATCGCCCAGAACTACCGCTGTGAAAACCACCACGGCAAAGAGGACGCGGAACACGACTACCTGGGCACCACGGACAAGGGCGTGCCCATCTGGATCGACAACCGCTACACTCGGGCCGAGCTGAAGATCACCACGGGGCTGATCGAACCGCATCTCATGGCGGGTTACAGTGGCGGTCGCAAGCTGATTTGCCCCGGTATCGCCGGGTTGGCAACAGTGAAAGTCTGGCACGGGCCGCGGTTCCTCGAACATCCGAAAGCCGACTGCGGCTCCGTCACCGGGAATCCCGTTCATGAAGAGAATACGAAAATCGCCCTGCTCGTCGGCTGCGATTTTATCGTCAACGTCTGCATCGACGGCAAACGCCGGGTGACCTGGCTGGGTGCGGGCGACATGATTCAAGCCTGGGAACAAGGAGTCGCATTTTGCCGGGAGACGGTGAAAGCGGCGGTGCCTCGGCCCGTGGATGTCGTCGTGACCAGTTGTGCGGGCTACCCACTGGATACGACCTGGTATCAGGCGGTGAAGGGACTCACCGGCGCGTTGCCGATCGTGCGGAAGGGGGGCACGATCGTTCTCGCCGCCAGCATGACGCAAGGACTCGGCAGCCCGGAATTCCAGGAGATGCTCGCCGATTATCGGAAACGGGGCCGGTACGATGGGCCATCCTCTTCTGAAGTCTGCGAAATGGATGAATGGCAGCTCGTCATGTTCAAAAAAGTGTTGGCTCATTGTAAGGTGAAGGTGGTCACGCACGGTCTGCCCCCGGAGGTGCTACGGGAGTGCCAGGTGGAACCCGTGGCCAGCGTGGAAGAAGCCGTGGCCGATGCGTTGGCGGAATACGGCCCCGATGCCTACATCGCGGTCATTCCGAAGGGTCCGTATGTGCTACCCGTGGTCGAGGCGTGAAGAACGAACACAACCAGGGACGACTGTCCCTGGTTCCGCTGGTCCCTTACTTCTTCTTCCTTGGCCCAATCAGCGAGGATTCGGGGTCGGGATCGGGCACTTTTAGTTCTTGACGAAGCCGGGCCAACTCCGTTTCCAACTCCTTGCGGATGCTGGCGTATTGCGGTTCCCCGGCGACGTTCTTCAATTCACGCGGGTCGGTTTCCCGATCGAAGAGTTCCCAGTAGTCGACACCGGGTTCGTAAAATCGAATCAATTTGTACCGATCGGTAATTACCCCATAATGCTTCCGCACGGAGTGGGGGCCAGGGTACTCGTAGTAGTGGTAGTAAAAGCTCTTGCGCCAGTCGTTCGGCACATGCCCTTTCAGGATGGGAACGAGGCTGCGTCCCTGCATCTCCGCGGGAGCGGGCACGCCAGCGGCTTCGAGGAAGGTTTGGGCAAAGTCCAGCACGCTGACCATGTGCCCATCGGTGCGGCCCGGCTGCACGATGCCCGGCCAGCGGACCAGGAACGGCGTGCGGAGGGATTCTTCGTAGAACCAGCGTTTGTCGAACCAACCGTGTTCACCGAGATAGAACCCCTGATCGGAACTGAACACGACGATGGTGTTGTCCTTCAGACCTTCCGCGTCGAGCGTATCCAGAATCTTGCCGACACTTTCATCAACAGCCTTGATGCAACCGAGATAATCGTGCAAGTATCGGTTGTACTTCCATCGGATCAGGTCTTTCCCCGAGAGATTGGCTTTCTGAAAGGCCGCGTTCCGGGGCTTGTAGTAGGCATCCCATTGGATTTTCTCGGCTTCCGAGATGCCCGGCGGGTAGCGGAACTTCAGATCGAGCGCGTTGAGCGTCTTTTCCAGCGTCATATCCTGGGTCTTTTCCGCGATGCCGCGACCGGAGTAATCATCGAACAAGGTATCGGGTTCGGGATATTTGCGGTCCTTGTCGTGGCCAAGGTGACGGATGGCGGGGGACCATTCGCGGTGCGGGGCTTTGTGCTGGCACATCAGCAGGAACGGTTTGTTCTTGTCCCGCTTCTTCAGCCATTCCAGCGAACGATCGGTCACAATGTCCGTGGTGTAGCCGGTTTCCTGGATGCGTTGGCCGTTGCGGATCATCGGCGGGTTGTAGTAGATCCCTTGCCCAGGGTAAATCTGCCAATGGTCGAAGCCGGTGGGTTCGCTGACCAGGTGCCACTTCCCGATGAGGGCCGTTTGGTAGCCCGCTTTCTGGAGCAGTTTGGGGAATGTGGTTTGCGAACCGTCGAATCGGTTGTTGGTGTTGTTGTAGAAGCCGTTCGCATGGCTGTACTTCCCGGTCAAGATCGTCGCCCGGCTCGGTCCACAGATGCTATTCGGGACAATGCAACGGTCGAAGCGGATACCTTGTTGCGCAATGCGGTCGATGTTCGGAGTTGCGAGCAACTTCAGCGGATGCTTGTAGGCGCTGAGTGCCTGATAAGCCAGATCATCCGTAAAGATAAAAACAATGTTCGGGGGTTTCGGTTGGCCAGCGTCAGCCGCGGAGGTGGTACAGGCCACCGCCAGCAGCAGGGCGAAGACGGAGAAGCAGCGTCGCATCAGGGCAGCCTCCGGGAAAGAATGAGAATGGGTGCCCGGAATCGGGCGAGTGAGGATATGCTACCCCGAACCGCTCACATGGGGAGAGGAAACCGATGACACATACCGAAGAATGGCAACGCGCGGATTGGCTCACGTTCGTACCTCTGATGTTGGATTCCTACCGACATTGGCTCGGGCGAGAACTGATGGCCCGCGATGGTTTCCCTGCGGAACAGGCAGAAAGGGTGTTTGCCGCTCCGTTTGTCGTGGTCGCGCACGGCACACAAGCCGATCCGCTACTGTGCTATGCGAACCGGGTGGCCCTGGACTTGTGGGAAATGGACGTGGAAACGCTGCTCCGCACGCCCTCGCGGATGACCGCCGAGCCGATGCACCGCGACGAACGGGCCGCTCTCATGGATCGCACGACCCGTGAGGGACACGCCACAGGTTACGGCGGCATTCGCATTAGCCGTACCGGAAAGCGGTTTCAGATCCGAGATGCGATCGTCTGGAATGTGTTGGACTCAAACGGCCAGCGGATGGGTCAGGCGGCGACTTTCTCAGACTGGAATCCTGTAGAATAATCAGTCTGATGCTCTGGCCCTATCTACCCGACACGCCCGCCAGAACCGCGGCGAGTTTCGCCACCTCGGCGGCGATGGGGGTGCGTTTGAATGGGTAAATGCCGTTGCGGGACGGTTCCTCCGTGGATTCATCGGTGCGGTACTGCCCGGACACCGCCAGGATGAACTGTCCAGGTAATGCCTTCTGCAATCGGCGGTATTGCTCATCCAGGTTGACCCGCCGCCAGAAACCGAGGATCTCGACGTACACTTGTTTCCCGGTAGCCGTGTGCGTCAGGGTGAAGTCCGGCACCCAGATCGTGTTTTCCACCGGCAACGGATGCGGTTCGTCATCCAGCGCCCAACCGGGGACGTTGGCCCGGAAGTTGGCCGCGAAGGTTGCGAGAACCGGCGCGGTGTAAACCCCGAAGTCCGGCAAATGGGAACGCAGCCCGTCATTCGCGGACAGGGTGAACGTGTGCGGTTTCCGCTCCGTTCCCCAGCGGACATCCGCTCGGAGGTCAAAGGATGGGCAATGGAGCAACGCGGGTAGGAACAACGCCAGTTGCAGGCCGTATTTCTGGATGGCGGAGAAGAGACTCAGCGGCCCATCGAGTGTGAGACGATACCCCTGGCTCTCCGGGTGGGCGGTGCAGATGAGTTGCCGAAATTTGACCTGACGAAACAGCGCCCGGAACCGCGCGGCGGAGGCATCGTGGACCCGGATTTCGACCTCAACGGCTCGCAGCAGGATCGCTTGCGCGAGAGCGGTATTGTACCGATGCAGCAGTTGTGTGGGCGTGCAAGACTCGAATTGCAGTACCCGTTGCTCATCGCGGAGATCGGCGAACAACGCCTGATCGAGTTGTTCCGGCGGATGGCCCAATTCCGCCGAGACGGCTTGTAGCACCGCGTGACGGTCATAGGGTCGCCCGGCGCGGGCCGATTCCGCGTGTTCCAAGGCGGAGAGACGGAACGCCGCTTCGCGTACCTGTTCCGGGGTCAATTCGGTGGCGACTTCGTATTCACAGCGATCTTCCAGGAGCTTGGCCAACCCCTGATGCACCAGCAGCGATGGCCCATCACTGAGCAACTCGGCCAGTTCCGCCTCGATCGCGCCGCGTGTGCGACCCACCGCGGCACGGTAGACGAACAGCATCTGCTCGGCCACGTCCAGCCACTCCGGGGAATTCGGCTGGAGGTAACCGGGAATCAGTCGCCCCTTCGAGACACGCACTCGCACTTGCTTGCCGGTCAGCATGATGAAGATGTTCTCAGGCGGGAAGACGATTATTGAAACGCATGATGTTGCCGTCGCCGGCCGCTGACGAACTCTTCCGCGGTGCCACGGGCGATCAGTTCGTATAGCACGGCTTGCTTATCTTTGTACTTCCGCAGAATCCGCCCGAGCCGTTGGACGTTCTCTTTGATGCTGCCGGACCCGGAGAGGACCACACCCACCCCGGCGGCGGGGACATCCACACCCTCATTGAGAACCTGACTCGTCACCAACACGGTGTATTCGCCACTGTGGAACCGTTCGAGAATCTGTTTGCGTTCCTTGGTCTTGGTCTGATGCGTGATCGCCGGGACCAAGTATCGGCGGGCGATCTGGTAGACCGTGGCGTTATCGGCGGTGAAAATCAACATCCGTTCACCGTGGTGCCGTTGCATCAAGTTTTCGAGGGTCTGAAACTTCGCGGTGGCTGAGCGTTCGATCCGTTTGGTTTCCTGGAACGCGGCCAAGGCTTGCCGTCCTTCCGGGGTGCGTCCGGCTTCGAGGATGAATCGCCGCCAGCCCTGATCGCCGCCGAGGTTCACCCCCCGGCCCAGCAGATATTGCCGGAATTCCGAATACACTTCGCGGCCCCGCTGATAGGCTTCCGCTTCTTCCGGTGTCAGGTCCACAGCCAGTACCTCGGTCCGGTACGGGGCGAGATGGTCGCCGGATAGCTCGGTGATCTCACGGCGGTAGACGATTGGCCCGACCAGTTCGGGGAACATCATTTCCCCGCCGTCGGCCCGCTCTGGGGTGGCGGTCAGACCCAGACGAAACGGCGCGAGGGCCGCGATGGCGGACAGCGAATAGGTCGGCCCCGGTAAGTGATGGGCTTCATCGAAGACGACCAGACCGAAGCGGTTCCCCCAGCGTTCCACATGATTCGCCGCCGAGTCGTAGGTGGTCACCGTGATCGGTTGAAATTCGTGATAGCCACCGCCGACGATGCCGATTTCCTGACGGAACGAGTCTTTGAGTTGGCCGTACCATTGGTTCATCAGTTCGATGTACGGTGTCACCACGAGTGTGGGTCGGCTAACTTTTTGAATGCACAGGAAGGCGACAAATGTTTTGCCGGTGCCGGTCGGCAGCACGACGACACCCCGGCCGCCGGTCTGCCACCAGGTTTGGAGAGCTTCCCGCTGATGGGGGTGGGGCGTGCGGGGGTCCGTGAGGGACCAGCCCGCGGATTTGTTGTCCCAGTCGCGGGCCGTATCCGTGTAGTCGATTTTCTCCCGCACGAGTTGTTCGACAATCGCACGGTAATAACGACCCTGCGCCCGATAGACCGACAAACGCGGATCGAAGAGGACACCGGGTAAACGGGTGTACTCAAACCCCGCTGGTCCAGCCGACACGATGAGGGTTCCGGCATCATATGCCAGATGCAGTGGTTCAGACATGCGAATGAGTATAGCCGATCGGGAGGGCGAGCGGGCAAGTCCAGCTGTTCCCGCCCGCGATTCTCGACGGACCCGGATGACAGAAACAGACATCCGAGCGGATGCGAGATCAGAATGTTTTTAGAATCAAGACACCGGCGCGTAGCCGAGAATCCGCCGGGTGGTGCTGATCTGCCCGGCGTGCAACATGACGTGCAATGCCATCAGGGCGACGGCTTCTCCCGGTGTGGCGAACAGCGGATGCGGAGTGGCCAGCGGTGTTCCGAGCTTTTCCGGGCTGCTCGCGGCGACGGTGTCGATCAGCAACTGGCGGTGCTTGTCGAACTCCGCGACGAGTTGCCGCGGATCGCCGTAGTGGCGTTGTTCATCCGCGGATTTGCCGGTGACAGCAAATTGCGCCTCGAACCCGTCCGGCAGTGCTGGCAATTCCGCGCCGAGCATACCGAGTACCCGACGATCCGTGAGAATCAGGTGCCCGAGTACCCAGGAAGTCGTGTTCGCGCCGGGGCAGGGCTGTTTGTCGAATTCTTCCGGTTTCAGCGTGTCTACCATCCGGTGCAAAAACGTCGAGGAAGTTCGCAAGATGTGGACGATCGTATCGGCATCAGTTGCAGGCATCGCGGGATTCTCCGAGGAGGAAGGCACTTCAGCAGAATACCGGCATCCAGCCGGTGTCTTGCAGGTTTACGGTAGCAGATCGTGGACAGAGATCGACCAAAGTTCCGCGTGATGAAACATTCACCACGCCATAATGTATTTCCCGCCCGCCCCCTTCCGTGGCCCGGACCCGCTACCCTGGGAATTTCTTTGAGAGGGTTCCCCTCAGGAAAATCTTCCTGTACTGTGTGCAGATAGGCCACTTTCTGATCGGAGTCCGCTCGATGAAGCCCTTCCGCCTGATTCGGCTCGCTGCACTCCCTGCCGTGCTGCTGACCTTGACTCTGCTGGCTGCTCCCGCCCTCTCACAAAAGCCCAAAGCCAAGAAGCCTGCCCCTTCTCTGAAAACGGCTGAAGAGCTACTCAAATCCGAGCCCCGGCCCCAACGGGTCGCGCTGCCGCCCAGTCAGTTGCCTCTCCAACTCATCGACGGCGAACGGATCGCCTTCGTTGGCAACAGCACCGCCGAGCGGATGAATCTGTTCGGCAACTTCGAGACGATGCTGCATCTGCGGTTCCCCGGAAAGCACCTCGTGGTCCGCAACTTCGCCCGCCCCGCGGATGAAGTCGGCATCCGTCAGCGTTCCAACGACTACACCAAGCTCGATGACCCGCTTCACGCCTTTGGACCCGATACCTTCTTCTGCTTCTTCGGCTTCAACGAATCGTTCGCTGGGAAAGCCGGAGTCGAGAAATACCAGCAAGATTACGAACGATTCCTCGAAGAGTACACGAAGAAATACCCCCGTGACGATGCCGGGTCGAAACCGCGATTCGTACTGGTTTCCCCCATCGCCTTCGAGCCAACCGGAACAAAAATGCTCCCCGAAGGGACGCAGGAAAACGCGAACCTCAAACTCTACGCCGAGGCGACCCGTGCGGTGGCTCAGAAACTCGGAATCGCGTTCGTGGATTTGTTCACACCGACTCACGAACTATTCACCGCGAAACCGGGAATGCAGTTCACCATCAACGGTGCCCACGCCAATGAAGTCGGTGACAAAGCCCTGGCAACGGCTTTGGATGAAGCCCTGTTCGGTAAACCCATTGTCATTCAGGATACCGAGAAGTACGAGAAACTCCGCGCCGCGGTGAACGATAAATCGTGGGTCCATCGGCAAGATTACCGCATGGTCAACGGTTGGTACGTCTACGGCGGTCGACGCACCTTCGACACCGAGACGTTCCCGCGTGAGTATCTCAAAATCCGCAACATGGCCGAAGTCCGCGATCAGTACGTCTGGGACATCGCCCAGGGGAAAGCGGTGCCGCCGCAGCCCGATGACAGCGACACCGGCGAACTGTTCACCCCACCCACCCGGTTCGGCGAACCCCGTCAGAAATACAGCGAGAACGCCGAAGGTGGACCCAAAATCCTCCCGCCCAGCGAGTTCATCGCCACCGCGACGGTGCATCCGGGAACGGAACTGAAACTGTTCGCGGATGAGAAACGGTTCCCGGAAATCGCCAAGCCGGTCCAAATGAACTTCGACAACAAAGGCCGACTCTGGCTGTCGTGCATGCCGAGCTACCCACAATGGCAGCCCGGCCACCCGCCCGCGAATGACAAACTCGTCATCCTCGAAGACACCGATGGTGATGGAGTCGCGGACAAGAGTACCGTCTTCTACGACAAACTGCACTGCCCGACGGGCTTCGAGTTCTTCAACGGCGGGGTCATCGTCACGGATCAACCCCGGATGCTGTTCCTGAAAGACACCAACGGCGACGACAAGGCGGATCTGGTCGTTCACCTGCTGGATGGTTGGGCCACCGATGATACCCACCACTCCGCGGGTGCCTTCGAGTGGAGCCCCGGCGGCAAGCTGCACATTCTCGAAGGGATCGCCACCAGCACCACGCTGGAAACACCTTGGGGGCCGCACCGCAGTTACGGCACCGGCGGCTGCTACGTCCTCGATCCGCGAACCTTCCGTGTCACGCAGTTTGCTCTGCCCGGCATGTACAACATGTGGTGCTACGTCTACGACGGCTGGGGTCAGGGGATCGTCGGTGACGGCACCACGGCGAATCAGACCTGGGATGTCCCACTTTCCGGGGCACAATTCCGGGGTCGGAAGGGGTTGAACTTCATCCTTCCCGGTGGCGTGCGGCCCAACGTCGGCAATGAATGGCTCGTGAGCCGAAACCTGCCCGATGACCTACAACGGCAATTCACCTACGCCTGTGTCATCAACCTCAACGGCCTGACCCGTTACGAAATCCACGATGACGGCGCGGGTTACATGGGCAAACGCCAATCCGATCTGGTCAAATCCCCAGACAAGCATTTCCGCCCCGCGGACCCGCAGATTGGCCCGGATGGTGCGCTCTACTTCGCCGACTGGGCCAACCCCCTCATCGGCCACATGCAGTATAGCCAGCGTGACCCGAACCGGGACCACGTTTCCGGTCGAGTCTACCGCCTCGTCGGGAAGGGGCGGCCCCTGGTCAAACCCGTGACGCAGTTCGGCAAGAGCGTCGCCGAGATTTGCGAACAGTTCCGGGAGTACGAATGGCGGACCCGCTACCGGGCACGCCGGGAACTGCACAACCGCCCCGCGGAAGAAGTGCTGCCCGCCGTCGCGGCCTGGGTCCGGGGGCTCAACCCCGCCGATCCCGAATTCGACCGGCTCCGCTGTGAGGCGTTGTGGGTCCAGCAGGGGCACCATGCCGTTGACAAAGCGTTGCTCTCCGCCGTGCTGGCCGCGAAGGCGTTTGAAGCCCGAGCCGCCGCCACGCACATCGTCGCCGAGGAACGCGACCTCATGCCGGATGCCCTCGCCATGCTGACCACGATGTCCCGCGATGCTCACCCGCGTGTGCGGACGGAAGCCGTGCGTGGCCTAAGTTTCTTCCCCACAACCGATGCCATGAATGCCGTTCTCGCCGTGGCGAAACTGCCGATGGACTACTGGACCCGCTACACCGTGGAACACGCCCTCGGCGCGAATGAGAATATCTGGCGAGCTTCATACCTTTCCGGCGCAGCCACGAAGGACAACCCCGAAGGCGCGAAGATCCTCGGTGGTCTGATCGCCTCCTCGAAAACGGGAGCCGCCGCGATTCCGCACCTGCGAGTACTGCTGTCGCAGGAACCGCAATCCGCCGAGCAGAAGAACAAGGCCATGACGGCACTGGCCATTATGAAGGGGAACCCCTCCAACGGCCGGGCTGTCTTCATCCGCAGTTGTACCGCGTGCCACAAAGTCGGGAATGGGGAAGGTCAGGAATACGGCCCGAACCTGCACCAGGTGGCGACCCGGCTCAAAACCCCAATTAAGATTGTCGAATCGATCATCGACCCCAACGCCGAGATCGACATGAAGTACCTGTCCACGAAGATTGACACGCTGGATGGCAAATCCGTTGTCGGCTTGGTCATCAGCGAGGACAACAAAAATGTCGTCATCTTCGACGGCAAAGAAAAGAAGACCATCCTCAAGGACGACATCGACACCCGCACGCAGTTGAAGCAGAGCAGTATGCCCGAAGGACTCGCCGGGGCGATGGCCCCCGCGGAGTTCGTGGACCTGATCGCCTATCTGGCCACGTTGAAATAACGAAAAAGGAAAAAGGTTAAGAAAAGAAGAAGAAGAAAAGAGTGTGTGATGGGGTGACACTGTGATCGTGCCATCCCATCGCAATAGGACCAAAACAGCGGACCCGATCGCGTTCTCGGCGAACGGTCTGGCCCACTAGTCGGCTTTCCGCTTTCATCCCAGAGGGAGAGATCGTGTCGCCTGATCCCGCGGTTTCACTGGCGACCACGCCGAATCCTCGCCCGTACACTGTCGATCAAGCGGCCGTGTTTCGCCGACTGCAATCCCGTATTACGCGGAACGGGTTGCGGGTCATGCTCGAAACCGGACGCATCAAACTGTTCACGATGCTGGGCACCAGTGCCCTCGTCGGGGTCTTCGTGTTCGTGTTGAGCCTGTACACATTTCACGAACTCTTCCGCTTCCGCGTGCCAGTAAAGGGGCTGATCGTCGGTGGATTGTTCGATCTGATGTTCTTCACGCTCGGCATCATGCTGATTTTCTCCACGGGCATCATTCTGTACGCCAGCCTGTTCACGGCCCCGGAAGCACGGTTCCTCCTGTGTTCGCCCGCCCGTGCGGACAAGGTATTCGGCGCGAAGTTCCAGCAAGCCGTGCTGTTCAGCTCCTGGGCCTTTCTGATTCTCGGCCTCCCGATTCTCGTCTCCTATGGGTTGGTGGCCGAGGTGCCGTGGTATTTTTACCCACTCTTGCCCGCGTACCTGTTGGGGTTCGTGCTGCTGCCGGGGTCGATCTCGGCGATGGCGTGCCTGGTTCTGGTGCGGTATCTGCCCCGAAACCGCCGACAAGTGATGATCCTCGGCGGCATCCTGCTCGTGCTGCTGGGGAGTTTTTGGCTGTACCGAGTGGGTAAGGCAGCGAAGCGGAGCCTGTATTCGGGGCAGCGGAACGAAGTCGAAGGACTGGTCGAACAGTTCGGATTGGTGCAGCACCCGTTGAACCCGAGTCGGTGGATCACGGAGGGGGTCCGGGCCGCGGCACGCGGGGCACCCGAAGAAGCACTCGCCCAGCTCGCCTTGATCTGGAGCAACGGGTTGATGATCTACCTTCTGGCGGCTTGGGTGGCCGGGCGAATTTATCGCACCGCGTTTGACCGTGTGGCCGGTGGTGGACGCGCCAAACGGCGATACCGTGGCAGCTTACTCGACCATCTGATGGAAGGACTCGTCTTCTACCTCGACAAGCCGACCCGCATTCTCATCGTCAAGGATTTCCGCACCTTCCGCCGCGACCCGACGCAATGGGTGCTGCTCATCATCTTCGGGGGGTTGCTCCTCCTCGGAGCGACGAACTTCCGCCAATACTACGACGCGGACCTCGGCAGTGGCAGTTACGATGGTTACGTTGTTAGCTTGGTGAATGTGGCCGGCACATCGGTGCTGCTCTGTGCGGGGTTGAGCCGATTCATCTTCCCCCTGATTAGCCTGGAAGGGCGCAAGTTCTGGATTCTCGGCCTGCTGCCGGTGAAGCGGGAACAGATTCTGCTGGGCAAATTCGCCTTCGCGGCAACGGGGGCCGTGCTGATTGCGGAATTGCTGATTCTGACCAGTGATGTCCTGCTGCGTTTGCCGCTCCCGGCGATTCTGATTCACGCTCTGACGGTGGCCGTGGTCGCGGTCGGGCTCAGTGCGCTCAACGTCGGTCTGGGTGCGTACATGCCGAACTTCCGGGAAACGGATCCATCCAAGATCGTCGTCGGTTTCGGGGGAACGGTGAACATGGTGATCGGTCTGATGTATATTCTTCTGGTCATTCTGGCGATGGCCGTGCCGTTGTATGTGGCGGCTTTCGAGCAATGGTTGCACGGAAACAAGACGTTGGCGATTCCGCCGCTGTGGGTGTATGCAGGGCTGCCGGTCGGCTTGCTGTTCGGGGCCGCGGCTGTGGTGCTACCGCTGCGACTCGGCGCGAAAGCCTTGCGCGAAACCGAGTTCTGATCTCACCCGCACAAACATCGCCATTCCTCGGAGAATCGGCTCTCGGAAAATCGGGGACGATCGTCCCCGGTTCGGTGTGTCCTACTGAACCGGGGACGATCGTCCCCGGTTGTGTTCCTCTCCGGTTCCGTTCCTCCCTTCAAAATTGGACAGCCTCACTGGGTGCGTGTATGAGTATGAGAACTCGACCGATTCGTCGTCCCAGCTCCGCGGATGGACTATTGCGTGATCTGCAACTTAGCCTGATTGTTGGGTTGCGTGGCATCCACGGTGAGCGGTGTCGTCTCCACTTCGGTATAGCGAGCCGGGATGGCGGACTTGGCGAACCGGTACACGCTCGATTGCGGGTTGCCGCCCGGTTTCACCGTGACTTTGTACTGGCCGCGCGGTATCCCATCCTGACCGTTGAACCGGGCCGTGAACGCCCCGTTACTTTCTGCTTCCCCATAGATTTCCAACGGTGAGACTCCCTCGGCCGGGATGCGATAAAAGCGCATCACCACATGGGCCAACGGCTTCCCGCTCGCGGTGGAGACTGTCCCCTGCACGGGAACCACATCCGTCTCATTCTCACCCATCGGCGAGCCACACCCGATCGTGGTCATGGCCCAGATTCCGAACCACATCGACATCACCATTCCGCGCACGATGGCCTCTCCTTCCGTTAATCGCAGAGAAAGCCCGCACCCATTCTCAGAGTGCGGGTGCCTGATCAGAACCCCTCGTATTACGGCAGTTCCGAAACAATGTCGTTGGCATCCGCAGTGACGAGTGCCTTCATGGCCACCGGGGTGATGGTATCGCGGACTGTGCCCACGTGGCCGTCGCCGAATACCGCCAGACAGATGCCGCTATGGAAGCTGTACGGTTCATCGTTCGGGCCGTAGTTGTTGGAAGCCCACAGGCTCTGGGCGGTCATCGGTGTGTTGTTCACGATCTTTCGGCTGGCACAGTTGGCCGCACTGGAGATGGACCCGTCTCCGGCGGGGTTGCTGCTGCCGTTTTGGTAGCAATCGCCGATCAGGGTGTTGGACGCGCTCACACTTTCGCCGGGCAGCCCCGAAACCCCGTTCCCCTGGTCCGGTTCGGCCCAACGTGCGATCTTAGTGGCTCCGCCCGCGGGTTGGGTGTAGGTTCCGTCGATGATGCCGAACCCGCCACGGCCCACGTCTTCGATGATGGCGATGGTGTTGCTCGTGCCATCTGGAACCGCGGTGGCTTTGCGGCCACTGTTGACCTTGTTGGTGTACCAGGTGCTCGAACTGGAACCGCTGTTGGTGGTGCCGCCGATGTTGGAAAGTTGCAGGAACCCATCCACCCGGTACAGGCTGCTACCCGAGACACGGGTGCCATCGGTGGGGTGCAAATCGCTGTAAGCAATCGGCATATAGTCGCAGATGCCGTAACCCTGGGTGTCGGTTCCCTTGGCCATCGCGGTCGGATTTGCTGGGCAGACAAAGGTTTTCACCGCGTTCTGGAACGGTGTCTGGCTGCTGGCAACCGAATAATGGTTCTCCAGATTGTTCGTCGCCGCCGTGACTTGACGGAAGATCGCGTCTTGTTCGATGAACGGGAGCAACATGGTCCAGGTCGATTGCGTGTTGAACGCGGTCACTTTCGCCGTGCCTGCAGTGATGTTCCCTTCCCCGGAAGTCGGAAAGCATTGGTAGGTCGATTCGTAATTGTGCAGACCCAGGCCGATTTGCTTGAGATTGTTCGCGCACTGGCTGCGGGCCGCCGCATCGCGAACTTTCTGCACCGCAGGCAACAGCAAGCCGATCAGGATGGCGATAATCGCAATCACGACCAGCAGTTCAATTAGCGTGAACGCCGCACGACGAGCAAGAAACTTCGCCACGTTTGTAGACCTCTTCATTGAGAGTGACTGAGTGTGGGATGACCCATCTCCGCGCACGCGGGAGACGCAGAGACATTTAAGAATGTGTTCATGAAGAAATGGCGTGCGTTGGAAATAGAAATGCGGAGGATTCAGGGAATCTGGATCGAATGACAAGGCTTCCACTGTTGCGAGTTCTGTGGCTCGGAAGGCGGACAGGCAAAAACCCGGTGCCGGGCACCGGGTTTCAGGGGATGAGATCAGGGAATTTGAGGTGAAGCCGGTCGGCTTGCTGTTCGGGGCCGCGGCTGTGGTGCTACCGCTGCGACTCGGCGCGAAAGCCTTGCGCGAAACCGAGTTCTGATCCGCCTCACGCAAACCGGCGTTGACGCTGGATTAGATATTCCAACAGAGCCTTGTCAAAGCCAATGCTCGTGTCCATCGACACGAAATCGACGTTGGCCAGTCCGCATTCCCGCTTGTAGAGGGCACGGAATTCCTCCACACCGGCCAGGTAATCGTCCCGGATGCCACGGGCATCGACTTCGAGCTTTTCCTTGCTTTCCACATCCTCAAATTCGATCCGCCCCTGGAATGGGAAATGCACCTCGGCTTCATCCAGAATATGAAACAGGATGACTTCGTGCCCCGCGTGCCGGAGGCGATAGAGGCTCTGAATGACGGGTTCCGGGTCGGTGAGCAGATCACTAAAGAGCATGATGAGCGACTTCCCCTTCGCCAGTGTCGCCAACTGCGTCAGGGCGTGGGCGATGTCGGTGGTGCCGGTCGGCTGCAAGTTGGAGAGGACGGACAGCAGCGTACCGATCTGGGAACGCTTACTCTTGGGCGGAACGACCGTGCGAATCTGGGTATCGAATGTCACCAAGCCGACGGGGTCTTGCTGATGCACCATCAGATAGCCCAACGCCGCGGCGAGGCAGATGCCGTACTCGAATTTCGTCAGTTCCTGGCGGTAGGTGTAACCCATCGACTGCGAGAGATCCATGACCAGATAGCCGGTCATGTTCGTTTCGGCTCGGTACTTTTTGACGTAGTACCGGCCCGTCTTGGCGTAAACATTCCAGTCGATGTCTTTGAGATCGTCGCCGGGAACGTATTTGCGATGTTCTGAGAACTCGACCGAGAACCCATGAAAGGGGCTGGCGTGCAGACCGCTCAAAAAACCCTGGACGATGAACTTGGCCCGCAAGTCGAGTCGGGCGACCTGGTGAATGACTTCGGGTCGCAGATATTTTTCGGCCGTGTTCATGGTCAACTCAGTATTCCTGAATGAGCAAGGTTCCATCCGCGGCGAACCAGCCGAGGCCGTCCATTTGATAAACGCCATCGGTGGCCTGGGCGAGGTAGCGGCACGTGGCGACGAGGACCGTTTCCAGGGCCGCTTCATCGGACTGATCGACGGGCTTACGCATCGTGATGAGTTGTTCCGTCTGAATCATCCGTCGCATCAGGTCGGTGACGTGGGCGCTGTAATCGCAAGTTTCGATTTCGGCGGCAAACGTGTTCAGATCCGGGCGGAGGTTATCTTCTCGGGTCAGGTAGCGTTCGAGGTAGACGGGTGTACCGCCAGCGGGCAGGTGGAGTTCACCAGCCGTCCAACCGAGGTCATCACCGCGAAAATGGGGCACCACAGCGACACCCGCCGCGTGCAGGTGGGCCGTCAACGCGGACGGAGACGGAATCACGGGGGACAGACCAAAAACACGCGAGAACATCTGGCGATTACTCCAGTTCTGCTTTCAGAATGCCCGGGATGCGGTCGTAGCACCACATGTACGTTTCCTCCAGCGGCAGCGTCACAAAGTAGGAATGCGTCAAATACAGCGGCACCCCCGGCAACGGTTGCCCGACGGCGGCGTAATTCAGATACGCGATGGGTGACTCGTCCGCGGCGTAGCTGATGCAACTCAGCGGTCGATCCGCTGGCGGTGTATCGGCGGGTTCGCCTGCAGTCAGGCTGGCCCAGATCAGAGGATGCAAACCACCCGGATTGCTGGTTCCCGGTGGAATCAGATCAATCACAACAAGATGAATCCCTGTTTCGATGAGATCGACCAGTTTGGCCACGAACGTGGTTGTTTGTTTCGGGCCATCCTTGTTACTCGGGGAAACGAGTTCGATCACGGCAACGACTCGACGCGCTGTTCGTACCAAAATGCGGCGGCGAACATGTGTCTGACGGCGACCCTGAGCTACGACCATCCGCTCGGCGATCGGTTCTGCCAGCACGGCCAGCGGGGACGCGACACTTTCACGCGGATGCGCGGTGAGCGTCGCAATATCGGGAATGTAGACATCGGCCCGTACATCCAACATGGCGAAGTACCCATCGGGGAGTAATCCGCCGTTGAGGGTATCCTTCAAATGGGCCAACCAGCTGTTGTGAAAATCATGGAACAACCCGTCGTCCGCCCGCGTCCAGTCGTGGATCGGCATGGTATGCCTCTTCCGTGGTTTCTCAACCGATTCTCAATTCACCCTTTATCACGGCAGGAAGACAATCAAAGGCATCGGTGTATGTTTCCTCTAACGGCAGATCGGCATACACTCCCGCATCCAGATACAGCGGCACCCCCGGCAACGGTTGCCCAACGGCGGCGTAGTTCAGATACGCAATCGGCGGTCGAGTCGCTTGGTAGCCCGCACAGGTGAGCGGACGGCCCGGCGGTGGAGTGTCGCCGTGAGCGGTGGGGTCCAGCAGTTCGCAGATCACCGGGTGCATCCCTCCGGGGTCATGCTTGCTGGGCGGAAAGACATCCACCACCGCGACATGCACGCCACTGAGCAAGAAGTCCACCACTTTGCCCGCGAACTCGCCGACGGTACTGGGCCGGTCCTTGTTGCGGCGCGACACGATTTCGATGACAGCCACCAACCGATCACCCGCGGCATGACGAATCGCCAATCGCCGGCTCGGGATCGGGTCTGTACCGAGCGTGACGCGCCGTTCGGTCTGGGGTTCTGCCACCGCGACAGTGTCACTTCCCGTTCCAGACAACGGCACAGAGTCTGTGGAGAGCGCAACCACGTCTGGACCGAACGTGTCGGTCTTTTGTTCGGCCAGAGCAAAATAACCATCCGGCAACCGGCCCGCGTTCAACGCATCCGCGAGATGCACCATCCAGGCTGTGTGGAAATGGTGGAATCGCCCCGGTTTCGCCCGTGTCCAATCGTGGATCGGCATGGTGTGCCTCTTCCATCTCCCTTACAGCTTGCGTTTCGCGCCGCTGACGTACTTGGCCGGTTCGGGTTCACCGATGACTTTGAGCAGTTCCAGCACGATGTCATCCGAGGTTTTCCCCTCGGCCTGAGCCTGGA
The DNA here is from genome assembly GCA_026931725.1 of Bacteroidales bacterium. Classification (GTDB taxonomy): domain Bacteria; phylum Planctomycetota; class Planctomycetia; order Gemmatales; family Gemmataceae; genus JAIXLE01. The sequence continues at coordinate 66,801 of JAIXLE010000094.1, read as the reverse complement.
AGTTCGCGCCGATGCGGTGCCGCAGTACAGGGAGCGCCGCCTTGCGGATGTCATCCAATGATACCGTGAAGCGGCCATCCATCGCCGCGAATGCCTGCCCGGCGCGCACCAGATACTGCCCGGCTCGCACCCCCGCTCCAAAGTCGACCATCCGTTGAATGAAGTCCGGCGCGGAGGGGTCTTTGGGGCGAGTGGCTCGGACTAACTTCACCACATATTCCGTCACGAAGTCCGATACCGGCACCGAACGCACGAGCTTTTGCAGGTTGACAATCGCTTTGCCGCTGAGGACTTTCTGAATCTCGGGTGTCTCATCCTTCGAGGTCATGCTGACGATCCGCTTTTCCTCGTCGAGGGTCGGATAGTCGACCTTGATGTTAAACATGAAACGGTCCAGTTGCGCTTCGGGCAGCGGATACGTTCCTTCCTGCTCGATCGGGTTCTGCGTGGCGATGACGAAGAACGGGTCCGGCAATTTGTGCGTCGTCTGACCGACGGTGACGGTGCGTTCCTGCATCGCTTCGAGCAGGGCGGCTTGCGTTTTCGGCGGGGTCCGGTTGATTTCGTCAGCGAGGACGATGTTGGCGAAGATCGGCCCTTGCACGAAACGGAATTCCCGACGACCATCTTCGTTTTCGTCCAGCACGGTGGTTCCGGTGATGTCGGACGGCATCAGGTCTGGGGTGAACTGCACCCGTTTGAAGCCGACATCCAGCGCCTGGGCCATGCTGGACACCATCAGCGTCTTGGCCAGCCCCGGCACGCCGACGAGCAGGCAGTGCCCCCGAGTGAACACGGCGGCGAGTACCTGCTCGATCACCTCGGACTGGCCCACCAGCACCCGGCGCAGTTGGTCCATCAGCTGAGCCCGCGTTTGGGCGAACTGCGTCAGATATTCAGAAATACGATCAGCGGACACCGGCAATCCCTCCGGGGTGGGGGCAATCTCTGTTGTTCACCATTGTAAGGACTCCCCGGCAACCTGGGGCGAATGGAGTCAGAATCCCGGCTTCCTCCGGGGTGCGGGTGTTGGCCAAACCCTCATTCGCCAGAATGCACGGGGAATGACCTGCACGATGAGACGAACGAACCAGAGGGCGATTAGACAGAAGGAGTACTCCCACCGCGGCTCAGCTGATAGTTGGTGAACGCGGTGGCGACGATGGCCACGGCGGCGGCTCCGAGGTCCGGCGGGGAAAGCGTGTTCCGATCCCGACGACGCACACAATCGAGGAAATTCTCCCACAATGCCTGTGTGCTATGGCGGGGCGGGCTGGTGGGAATCGTTTCGCTACCCGTTTTGCCGATCAGTTCCAGGCCGTTTTTCTGAAAGCGAATCATGCCGTGTCGGCCTCGGATGATTTCTTCCGGTTCCGATTGATGGGCCGTCGAACCCGTGATGAGCATTTGACAGCCTGCATCAAACTCCGCGATGATCGTGGCGACATCGGGGACATCGCGGCCATCGCGTTCATGGTAGAGTCCGCCACTGCCGATGATGCGGGACGGCGTGCGGAACCCGGTCGCGGCGAGCAACCGGGACACCGCATGAACGTACAAATCGGTAAACGGGCCGCCGGAAAACCGAGAATCGCACCGCCACTGGGCAAATGCCGTGCGGTCGAACGGACATTCCGCCGGTGTGGGGCCAAGGGGGACACCATCGACTTCAAACCGATGGCCCAGGAAAAGATCCCAGGCGATCGTCTGCGGATTCATCGCCTCCACGAGACGATAAAACCGCCACATGCCGCGTGGGTCCGCCCGAAAAACGCTCGCCCCGAGTTGCACGGGTGCCCCGATTCGCCCGGCTTGGATCAGATCCTGAGCGACTTTCCAGCTGGGGTCCGCGAGTGCCTGGACACCGACCGAGCAGACGCGCCCGTGCCGTTGCATCGCTTCGGTGACGAGGCGGGCTTCGGATACGGTGCGTGTCATCGGCTTTTCGACCAGCACATCTTTTCCGGCCGCCGCCGCGTCCAGGCACATGCGGGCGTGCCAATGATCCGGGGTCGTGATGCAGACCGCGTCAATCTCCTTGAGATCGAGCAAACGTCGGTAATCTTTCACGACATGCGTGCGATCGTTCGGATCGAGGCCGCATTTTCGTGCAGAGGGAAACAACCCCTGACTGTACTGACGGCGTGTGGTCGTGGTTCCGAAAGCGTGGGTGTACTCTTCTTCCAGGCCATCCCAGACATCGCAGACGGCGGCTGGGCTCACGCGGCCCGTATCCGCGGCCATCCGGGCGATCAAGTGGATGTGCGCTTGAGCCCGACCACCACAGCCAAGGAAGCCGATCCGCAGACGTTCCTGGCTACCGAGGGCGCGGGCATAACTGGAAGCCGACAACGGAATGGCCACCGCCGCTGCCGCACTGGTTTGCCGCAGGAAGTTCCGACGATCCACCGGACGATGTTCGCAATGCGGCTTCGGCGCAGGTGTTGGCGTGGGATTCGACGCAGGCATGGGAACACAACTCGGCACAACAGGCAGGAAAATCACGATTCCCTTGTACCGTATGCGATGGGGCAAGGGTATCGGTATTCCCCCGACGGCGGGAAAATCCGAGAGACTCTGTTCATGATAGACGGATGTCAACGAAAAAACCCACCCGGTTTCCCAGGTGGGTTTCCCCCGAATGCCTTCCGACGATCGACTGAGCCGCCCGTGGCCCGCTCTTCCAAACGATTGCACCCTAAAAACGACTGCACCCCGAAGTTTACTGCACCCCTAGTAGCACGTTCTCACTCGGCGTGTTGACGTGGCCGATAATCCAACGGTTCAGGTCGTTCAGCATGTCCTGGTGAACACGATGTGTGGTGGGGTACGGTGTCAGCGAAACATCGGCCCCGGCGGTGTACAGCAAGCGGTGATCGCGTTCGGCTTGGCTGTACGGCACGGCGACATTGGCGATCCCGTGGGCGATCATCACCCGCAGTTGACGCACCGTTTCCAGGCGAAACAGCGGGCGGCCCTGGGTCGGTCGCGGGATGGCTCCGTTGATCGCTGCGACACCCGCCACCTGCCCTGCCAGGCTGAAGGCGGTCCGATATGCGGCCGCGGCTCCCTCGTTCACCCCGACGAGGTACACCCGTTCGGAATGAATGTGGTACGTCCGGCGAGTCTGTTCGACGGCTCGGAGGACGAGTTCGTCGATGATCGCGGTGGACTCGGGGCTGCCATCCCCCCAGCCGCAAGCGGGGCGGCCGTCGGGGCAGGTGCCCAGCCGCTCAGGGCCACGCAGGCTGATGGTGACGAAGTTCCGCCGGCTGAGCTTGGGAGCCAGTCGCAGAACCTGCTCCTCATTTTGCCCGTGGCCGTGGAATAGCACGAGCAACGGGTAGGGATAACGCGGTTCGTAACATTCGGGGAGGAATGTACGGACGGTCATGGCCGGAAGGGACGGAAAATCCGTGGCGGAAAACCCTTCGGCTGGTCGATCGATCCGCCAGTAGGAATCGGCGTGGGGCATCGGATAACCTTTCGGGGCGGTGCGTTTATCAGGGTCACCCGGTCGGCAGCGGCACGGGGGAAGTCGAGTGCCATCGTCCGGGTTCGTGCTGGTTGGGTGCCTCGGTGCGACTCGGTCGGACCAAATCTACGACTACCCTAGCCCGAGGTCAACGCGGCGTATCGCGCCACTTGAGTCTATTTTCCTGAATTCTTTCGGCGGCCGATCGGTTGCGCCGATTGAGCCAAATGCAGTGGAATAGACAAAATACTCCGATTTCTAAAGTCAACCGTATCAATTCGACTTTCCGTTCTCCAGCAGGGATTTTCGCCCAGCACAGACTTCCTGGCTTCGTCACATCGCGCAACAGTCATGACAGGCACATTCCACACAAGCCCTGTCGCGGACACGCCAATGAATCAGGTGCCACCTGAATTTTCACTCCCTGACTCGGGCACAAACCCGCGCTCACGCGGAGAACCAGGATGGGAATGACACGGCACTGTCATTCCCATCCTGGCACGAGCAACCCGTGCGCGGTCAGGTAGCGAATGATGGCGGCGACCCCGTCCGCGATGGTTTGTGTGGAAGCGTCGTAGGTCAGTTCCGGGGCGGTCGGTGGTTCGTAGGGGGCATCGATCCCCGTGAAACCGATGCCGTTCCCGGCAGCGACAGCGGCCCGCGCCTGTTTGTAGAGCCCTTTGGGGTCACGCTGTTCGCATGTGGCTATCGGGGTGTTGCAGTACACTTCGATAAACGGAATCGCGCCGGTTTTACTCTGTTCATGGATGATGCGGGCCGCGGCGCGGTCGTTGCGATACGGGCTGATGAAACTGGTGAGGACGAACAGCCCGGCATCCGCGAATAATTTGGCGGTTTCGCTGATCCGGCGAATGTTCTCCACACGATCTTCCGCGGAGAAGGTGAGCCCGAATCGCTTGGCGGCCGCGTCGCTGTACTGCCGGGTTTCCCGCAGAATTTGTGGGCTGGCGTTCAGGCCGAACCGAATATTGTCACCATCGAGGACGTAAGCCGCGTGCCGTTGTCGAATGAGTTCTTGTTCTAACGCAATGGCCAGCGTGGATTTCCCGGAGCCGCTCAATCCGGTGAACCAGAGCGTGGCGCCGGACTGGTGCAGCACAGCCCGGCGATCGTCGCGGGTGACGCTCCCGGCGTGGTAAAACAGTTGGGTAGGTTGATTCTCCGCCATGCACTCCTCACGCTACCGATGATCGAATCTGCTTAATCTAGGGATTTTTCGCCGCGTGCGGGTGAAATTGCCCCCGCCGGGATTCCTACCGCACGGCTACGAGGGAGTTACTCGACTCGCACCTTGGTGATGGTCCGGGTGACTTCCCGACCGCCCGCGGGGTCGTGAACCTTGATGGCGATGTCGTACAAACCAGGGCGATTCGGGAGCGGAAAGCGGAACAGCAGGAAGTAATCACGAATCGGGCTGCGGGTGAAGTCCCGCTTGGTTTCCGTCAAAGCGGGGACCGTGTTTCGACTGCGGTCGGTGAGCGGCACCACGGCACCGCTGGCATCGAAGACCTGGAGCGTGCAGGCGAGTTTGGTCACATATCCTGCCCCTTCGGCGGGGTTCTGCACGGCCACGCTCGGCACATTCCGCACTTCCACATACAGTTCCGCCAGGGAGCAGCAGTGGAACGCGTGTCCTTCCGGGAGGGGTTCGTATCGTCCAAAGTTCTTGACCCAGCGGCAGAAGCAGACGCGATCCAGAATCAGCGGAGCCCGTGCGGCCAGTTGCTCGGCGGGTTCGCGGAGTTGTTCGGCCAGCACGCCCATTTCGGTCGGGCTGGCGTGGGCCAGATCCAGTTGCGAGGCCCGCACAACCGCGGGGATCAATTGCAGCATCAGTTCCTGATTCGGTTGATCCAAGGCTTTCAGATGCTCGACCGCCCGTTCGGGTTGACCGTTGACATAATCCCGCACGGCGGCCACCAACGGCGAATCGGGGCGAGAACTCGGAGTCGATGACGGAAGGGGTTGTGTGGAAATCGGCTGAGTCGCAACAGGCGGGGTCGCAACTGACGGGGTGGGAACCAGAGTCGCCAGTGATTGAGGCGGTGTGGCGGCTTTCGGTGGTGTGGGCAGTTCCGTACTCGTCAGAGCCGTGTACGGATCAGAGGTGGATGACGGAGACTTGGCCGATGTTGGCCATCCCGGCAAGGGGGCGGGATTCGGCGTGGATCGGGCAATCACCTTCGGTTCGGGATCATGCAGAGAAACCCGTTCGCCCGGTGCCCGAATCAGCGACGCAAACGCTGTCGGTTCAGATGGTTGCGTCGAGGCTTCTGGATAATCACGCAGGACCACGGGTTGAGCCGAACGCATCGGCAAGCACGCGGGTAGGCACAGCGCTACCGCGAACCCCCAACACACAGTGATCGGCCGAATCGCGGTCATCCTGGGCACCATTCCCAGCCGGTCTGACGAAAACGGGCGTATACCCCGCTAACAGGGGGGTCGTCAATCCAGGTTCCGAGTTCCGAGTTTCGGGTTCCGAGTTTCGGGTTCCGAGTTTCGAGTTTCGGGTTCCGAGTTTCGAGTTTCGGGTTCCGAGTTTCGGGTGCCGAGTCCGAGTTCCGAGTTTCGAGTTTCGGGTGCCGAGTTTCGGGTGCCGAGTCCGAGTTCCGAGTTTCGAGTTTCGGGTGCCGAGTCCGAGTTTCGGGTGCCGAGGGTGGCGGTGTCCTGTACGATGCCTACATTCGTACCGATTACGGGAAACCTTTGCCATGCTCGTGCCGCTGTCCTGGCTTGCTGAATATGTTGACCTGCCTGCTGACCCGGCTGTTCTCGTGGAACGGCTCACTCTCGCGGGACTCGAAGCGACAAGCATACAAGTCTTCGGGAAGCCTGTCCCACCAGGGCTGCGCGTGAAACAAGCGGATGCGGGCTTGGTCTGGAACGCGGAGCAAGTCGTCGTGGCCAAGGTGCGGAACATCGCCAGACACCCGAACGCCGACAAGCTCAAACTCGTCACGATGGACTACGGCGGCGCGGAAAAGACCGTGGTCACGGGGGCACCGAACATCGCCGTGGGCGACAGCGGCATGAAAGTTGTCCTCGGCAACGCGGGCACCACCTACTACACCGCCGCGAAAGACGGCAGCCGCACCACCGCCACACTCGTGCCCAAAGACCTCCGCGGCATTATGAACGATGCGATGGTCATGTCCGATTACGAACTCGGCATCTCGGAAGACCACGAAGGCATCATCCTCCTCGATGACAACGACCCGCCGCCCGGCACCCCCATCGTCGATGTCCTCGGCGACATCGTCGTGGAACTCGACATTTTGCCGAACATGGCCCGCTGCTTGGCGCTGCTCGGGATCGCCCGTGAAGTCGCCGCGCTGACCGGAAGCACCGTGCGGGAACCGGACCTCAGCGTCCCCGTGGCCGCCGACACCGTCACCGGGAAGGTGCAAGTCGCCATCGCCGATGCGGCACTCTGCCCCCGCTACACCGCTACCCTCATTCGCAACGTGCGGATCGGCACCGCCCCCCGTTGGATGCGGTCCCGACTCCGGTACGCGGGGATGCGGCCCATCAGCAATGCCGTCGACATCACCAACTGCGTCATGCTCGAATACGGGCAACCGCTGCACGCCTTCGACTATGACGTTCTCGTCCGACGAGCTGGCGGGCAGGCTCCGACCATCACCGTGCGGCCCGCTCAAGCCGGGGAGAAGCTCAAAACCCTCGACGGCATCGACCGAGAACTCGGGCCAGACCATCTGGTCATCGCCGACACGGTCGGACCGATCGCGCTCGCCGGAGTCATGGGCGGAGCCGAGACGGAAGTGACCGATGCCACGACAACCATCTTGCTCGAATCCGCGAGCTTCGATCCCGTCTCGGTTCGTAAGACGGCTCGGCAATTCAACCTGTTCAGCGAAGCGAGTACCCGTTTCAGCCGGGGTGTGCATCCCGAGGTGGTTCCCCTGGCGGCGCGTCGGGCGGCGCAACTCTTCCAACGTCACGCGGCGGGTGAGGTACTCGCGGGATGCGTTGACAACTACCCGGCTCCGTTACCGCCGCAGGTGATCGAACTCAACCGCAGCGAGATCGTCCGTCTCTTGGGGTTCTCGATGCTGGATGAGGAAGTGGAACGTGTCCTCACCGCTTTGCAGTTCACGTTGGAACCGACGCTCTGGGGTTGGAACGTCACGACGCCGCCGCACCGGCTCGACATCCAGGCCGGGGCCGCTGACCTGATCGAGGAACTGGCACGCGTCTCAGGGTATGATCGTTTACCGGCCACCCGGCTCGCTCAGGAACTACCTGCCCAGAAGGGAAACCCGTCACTCGCTGGGGAAGACCGGGTCCGCGACCTGCTCGCCGATGCGGGGTTGCAAGAGATCATCACCTACGCCCTGATCGGGGTGGACGCGGAGAACCGGCTGGGGTATCGCTCGGGCGATGAGTCCGGCGCACTCGTGAAGCTGGTGAATCCGATCAGCCCGGATCGTTCCGTGCTCCGGCGCACGCTGCTGCCCGGCGTGCTGAACATCGCGGCGGAGAATCTCAAAAACACCGCCAGTGTGGCCCTGTATGAACTCGGATTCGTCTACCACCCGCGGCCCGGTGAAAAGCTCCCGGCGGAGCCTCGCCGACTCGCGGTGCTGCTCTCCGGTCGTCGCACCGAAACCGCCTGGGACGACCCGCCGGGTGAGAAACCGGCCCAGTACGATTTCTTCGACCTGAAAGGGATCGTCGATGGGTTGACAGCCGATCTCCACTTGCCGCAAGTCCGTTATGAACTGGCACGCGATGTGCTGTACCTCCATCCGGGGCGTTCGGCTCGCTGGCTGGCGCAGGATCAGGTGCTGGGTGTCTTTGGGGAACTGCATCCGAAAGCGGCGGCCGCGTTCCAATTGACGGATCGTGTGGTTCTCGTGGGGGAGTTCGATCTAGAGGCGATGCTCGCCGTGGTGCCGGAACGGTTCGCCTATCGACCCATTAGCCCGTTCCCGCCCGTGTTACGGGACATCGCCGTGGTGGTCCCAGAAACGCTCTCGGTCGAGAAGGTGCGCGCGGAACTGACCGCCGCGGGCGGGGAACTGCTGGAATCCGCCCAACTATTCGACGTGTACCAGGGAGAGAGCATTCCCGCGGGCACCCGCAGCCTCGCCTTCGCGCTGACGTACCGACTGGCTGACCGTCAGTTGAACGATAAGGAAGTGGACAAAGCTCACCAAAAGATCGAAGGACGCTTGAAGCATGTCCTTCAGGCGCAGATTCGCGGGAAGTAACCGGGATCGTTTGACATCATCCCCCGGTGGAGGAACGCATGATCCGGCGTATATGCATTGCGGCCCTGGTGCTGGGGTTGCCCGTCCTGGCTCTCGGGGTGCCTCTGGCCTACCGGGCCATGAGCAGCGAAGTCTACCGGAATGCCCGCGTCGTCGAACCGGGGCGGCTCTACCGCAGTGGGCAGATGTCACCGGAAGGGTTTGCCCGTTTCGTCCGGGAACACGGGATCCGCACGGTCGTCTCACTCCGGGATTCCACGGACGAGAGTACCGGGGCATTCGAGGATCAGTTTGAAGAAGACTACTGCCGGGAACACGGACTCACCTTCCACCGGATCGGCCCAACGACGCAATGGCTGCCCCCGGAGGAGATGCGGTTCCCGTTCCACGGTCAGGTTCACGAATTCCGTCGCTTTCTCCGCCAACCGACGACACAATGGCCGGTGTTGGTTCACTGCTTCGCCGGGATTCACCGCACCGGGGCGAGTTGTGCCGTCTACCGCATGGAGTTTCAAGGCTGGAGCAGCGACGATGCGATTGAGGAAATGTGGGCCATGGGCAACTCCCGATCCACGTTTGACGATGACTTGCTCACCTACATGCAAGAATACCGCCCGCTTCAGGACCGTTCCCGCTCGGCACCACCGATGACCATCCCCGTTTCCACTCCCGTATCGACTTCCCATGCCGCCAAATTCCGGGTCATCGCAGCGGATGCCGCGACCGGCTCCGCCGCCGCCGTGGTGGTCGAGTCTGTGCCATTGGTACACACGGCCCAGCTGTTCCCGACCGAATCCGGGCCGATGCCCGCACAGGTCGAATCGTTGCTGACACGGTTGGATAAGACCCTGCAACAGGCCGCGAGCCAGTTGGAAAAGGCCGTCAAAATCAACATCTACGTCGCGGAACAGACCACGGTGGCGGTGGTGCAAGCGGCTCTGGCCAAACGGTTCTCCGGCCCGCACGCCCCAGCGGTGAGCTATGTTCAGACGGCCCTACCCGGTGGCGCGGCCGTGGCAGCCGATGCCGTCGCCGTGACGCCCCGCGTGAGTCGGGGGCCGGATTATGCCGTGCTGCCTGCCGGGTCACGGGTGTACGTTTCGGGGCAGTTGGAGAAAGGGAAAACACTGGCCGCATCGACACAGGCCACGCTGGCGAGTCTGCGCCGAAGCCTCGCGGAGATCCAGTTGGGCGATGAACAGGTCGTTCAGGTCAAGGCGTTCCTGCACCCGATGGAACAGGCCGAGGCGGTGCGTCAAGCCTATGCGGAGTTCTTCGGTAAAACCCCGGCCCCGCCGCTGGTGCTGGTCGAATGGGGTTCTGCCAATTCCATTGAAATTGAATTGATCGCCGCATCCCCCGCACCGCGTGGGCCGAACGCGGACACGCTGGAATTCCTCACTCCGAAAGGGATGACCGCGTCTCCGGTGTATTGCCGGATGTGTCGGGTTCACGCCCCGGAAACTGTCTACATCGCCGGGCTGCATTCCCGGAAACCGGGGGATGGCTCGACTCAGGTCACGGACATTTTCGAGCAACTCCGCGGCATCCTCGAACAGACCGGCAGCGATTTCCGACATCTGGTGAAAGCCACCTACTACGTCTCGGACAACGACTCCAGCCAGAAGCTCAACGAACTGCGACCGCGATTCTACGACCCCAAACGCCCCCCGGCGGCCTCGAAGGCTCCCGTCACCGGCGTGGGCCGGGCGGAACGGTCCCTGACGATCGACATGATCGCGGTGCCGAAACCGTAGGAAATCACCCTGATGGCCAGAATGCGACAATCCGAGATTGTAAAGAATGATCGTGCCGGAGCAGGCGTTGAGGAACTTTCTGGCCTTGCTCCGGCTCCCTTCGTGATGCGGCCACTTTCATGACAACACCTTCTCGGCAGCCCGCACTTTCCGCGCCGTGTGGCGCGATCTGGGACGGCACCGCGACGACGTTCCGCGTTTGGGCACCCGATGCCCCTGGGATCACGGCGATGCTCCGCAGTCAGGAGGGCCGCTCCTGGTCATTCCCTCTGCAACGGGAACCCGCAGGGTATTTTGCGGGGACCACCACAGCCGCACGTCCGGGCGACCGCTATCGGTATCTCGTGGCCGGAAAGGGTGAGTTCCCCGATCCGTGGTCCCGGTTCAACCCGGAGGGAGTCCACGGGTTCGCCGCCATCACGGACCCGCACGCCTTCCCCTGGACCGATTCCGACTGGCGCGGCGTCCCGCTGGCGGATGCGATCATTTATGAACTCCACATCGGCACCTTCACCCCAGAAGGCACCTTCGCCGCCGCGACGGACAAACTGATCGAACTGCAACAGCTCGGTATCACAGTCGTCGAATTGATGCCGTTGGCGGACTTCCCCGGCAACCGCAACTGGGGCTATGACGGTGTCTCCTGGTTCGCCCCGGCACGCTGCTACGGCTCCCCGGATGATCTGCGGCGATTCGTGAATACCGCGCATCAACTCGGCATCGCGGTGCTGCTGGATGCGGTCTACAACCATCTCGGGCCGGATGGCAACTATTTTGGCTTGTACACCCACCAACTGTTCACCCATCGCCATCACACCCCTTGGGGTGACGCGATCAACTTTGATGGCCCCGGTTCCGCCGCCGTGCGTCCACTCGTGATCGCGAGCGCCCAACTTTGGATTGGCGATTACCACTTCGACGGCCTGCGTCTCGATGCGACCCATGCCATCCTCGATGACGGCCCCCGGCACTTTTTGCAGGAATTGACGGAAGCGGTGCGAGCCGCCGCTCCCGGCCGAACGGTTCTCGTCATCGCCGAGGATGAACGGAACGAGGCGAACCTGTTGCGACCTCGTGCCGTGGGCGGGTTCGGCTTGGATGGTGTCTGGGCGGATGATTTCCACCACATCGTTCGGCGCAAACTCGCGGGAGACGACGAAGGTTATTACCGCGACTACGCCGGTTCCGGGGCGGAACTCGCGGCGACGCTTCGTCAGGGTTGGTTCTACACGGGGCAACTCTCCGCGAATCGTGGTCATCCGCGTGGGACCGACCCCACGGGGGTGCCGCCCGAACGGTTCGTGATCTGCATTCAGAATCACGATCAAATCGGCAATCGTGCGTTTGGAGAGCGACTCCATCATCAGATCGACTTACACCTGTGGCAGGCGGCCAGCGTGTTGCTACTCGGGGCTCCGCAGACACCGCTTCTCTTCATGGGCCAGGAGTGGGCGGCCTCGACTCCGTTCCGCTTCTTCACGGAACACAATCCGCAACTCGGGAAAGCGGTCACCGAGGGTCGCCGCCGCGAGTTTGGCCATTTTCGGGCCTTCGCGGACCCGGCCGTGCGAGCCACGATCCCGGACCCCCAGGCGATCGAGACGTTTCGTTCCAGCCAGTTGCGTTGGGACGAGCGCGAGCAGGAGCCTCACGCCCGCTGCTGGAAACTGTATCAGGAACTGCTCCACTGGCGGCGACACTCGCCGGGATTGCGTGCGGCACGCCGTGGAGGATCGTTCACCGTCGTGGAACTGGGTGAGCAAGCCTGGATGATCGACTACGGTTCCGATCGGGTGATGGTCACCTTCGCGGCGGGTGAGATCCCCGTGTCTCTGGAGGGCTATCACATCGTCGTGAGCAGCGAGACGGTGACGAAAACCACCGCAACCGGAGTTCATTTTTCCCATCCTGGCGGTGTCATCTTGAGCATGACCTCTCATTTCCCGCTCGGTCCCAAGTGACGCATTGAGGACATCTGGGGATATGTCCTCAGATGTCCTCAGATGTCCTCAGTGATGTCTCGGAATCACTGACCGATCGTGACCATCACTTCTGCGATTTCAGATAGAAGAACAGCACCACACCCAGCAACGCGAGGACGAAGAGGACAAGTCGCAGCATCTTAAGCCAGCTCCACGGCCGGTAGCCGGAGACTTTCCCGGTGCGGGCATTGACGAGGATTTGATACGTCTTCTCGTGATAACGGTAGACCGCGATCCAGACGGGCAGCAGTAAATGCTTGAAGGTGATGGCGGTGTAGCGGGTGTCTTTCGAGGAGATCCGCTGATGGTCGCCGCCGATGTCCTGGCGAATCAGGGTGTCGATGGTGGGGGCCATGCGTGCTTTCGCCTGTTCCATCCCTTCGCGGAGTCCCACCGCGTAGCGTTCGGTCTTGAAGCCGCTGAGGTAATCGGGTTTGTAACCATCCAGTTTGTCGAGTTCCCACGGTTCCAATTTGACTACCAAGTCACTCGGAACGCTTCGGGAACCGCAGATGAGGACATCATCGAAGAAGTGCCGCACTTCGCCGGATACGCTGGTCCAATGGATGCGCGTGACCGTCCGTGATTTTTGTTTGCCGTCGCTGTCGGTGTACCATTCCGTGTCCTGGTAGTTGTCGCCCCGCTGACCATCGTAGTAGGTATGGGTCATGGAATCGTAAGTCCAGTAGGGCAAATACACGCCTGACAATTGTCCCAGAGTGGCGATCACTTTCAACTCGGTCGGCGCGAACCAGAGAGACTGAATCCAGAGCGTGAATGCCTCGCGGGCACGGCGAATATCCACCGCGAACGGCAGCAAGGATTCGGGCGGAATCATGGCCGCGGCGGCTTCGGGTTTGTTCTCCAGGTGCGTGGCACAGAAGGGGCAAGCCTCGGTGGCCATGCGATCTTCGAGCAGCACCACGGCCCCGCAGCCGCCACACCGAGTCTGCGAGGAACGCCCTTCCAGAATCACGCCGCTGGCTTCCTGTTTGGCCAGATACTCCTGGAAATTCTTTTCCACGACTTCTGGGGCATCGTCCTTGCGGATTTCCTCCGTGAAGCCGCAGTACGGACATTTCAGACCCGCGGCGATTGGGTCGTAATCGAGTCGGGCTCCGCACGATGGGCACGGGAATTGACGGCCCGCAGGTGGTGCCCGCGTAATGGCTACGGGCTGGGCAACCGGGGGCACCCCTTCCGGGCTTGGCGACGGAGCATCGGACATACACGGCACCGCGATTCTGAGACGAACAAGCGATTGACCATAACAACCCAACAGCCGCGATTATATCGGCGGTAGCGGTGGGGGCACGGCGGCAAAGAGGGGGGCGAGTTCGGGGACGCTTTCCGCCGCGGCCCAGGATGCCATGCCTGGTTTCCAGACCAGCGTACTGCGGGCGACTTCCCCACTGCCGATCTTCTGCCCAATACTGGCGACATCGAACGGCCCCGCTTGCTGACCGTTCAACGCCACATGGAACGCGACCGCTTGTGGCAAGGGAGGCGGCATCATGCCGGGGGCCGCTGTTCCCGGTGCGGCAACCGTTCCCGGAGCGGTGGTGCCGGTGAAGGCATTCGCCATGTGTGCCCCGACGGCCATGCCTGCTCCGAGTCCGGCCCCGATTCCCGCGCCGCCACCGGGGTTTTGGGCCGCGTCCCGGATCGCCTCGGCGGATTGGAACTTCGCGTACTGATCGAGATTGCCCAGCACGCCCATCTGGGTACGTTTGTCGAGTGCCTGTTCGACTTCCGGGGGCAGCGAGATGTTCTCGACAAAGAACTGGGTCAAGCTGATGCCCATTTTGTCGAGTTCGGGGCGAATCCGTTCGAGGGCGAGCGTGCCGACTCGTTCGTAGTTCCCGGCCAAGTCCAGCATCGGGATTTTGGCGGAGCCGATCACATCGACGAAACGGGAGACGATCACGTTGCGGAACTGGGCTGAGATTTCGTAGGCTTCAAAGCTGGGGTCAGTGGCAACGAGTTCCTTGAGGAAGGTGCCGGGTTCCGTCACTTTGAAGGCATAGCTGCCGAAGGCTCGCAAGCGGACAGGGCCGAATTCGGGGTCACGCATCATGACCGGGTTTTGGGTGCCCCATTTCTGGTCGGTCCATTGCCGCGTGCTGATGAAGTAGACTTCGCATTTGAAAGGGGACTCAAAACCGTACTTCCAACCGAGAATCGTGGAGAGAATCGGCATGTTGTTGGTGTCGAGCGTGTACATCCCCGGTGTTTTCACATCGGCGAGTTGCCCTTCTTTCACGAACGCCGCGACCTGCCCTTCTCGGACGATGAGTTTGGCCCCGTTCTTGATCTCGTTTTTGTACCGGGTGAATCGGTGCGCCAGGATTTCGTTCTGTGACGGTTCGGTCCATTCGATGATGTCGATGAATTCGCCGGTGAGGCGATCCCAAAGCCCCATAGTGTGTCCCTCTCCAGAAAATGCCCGAAAAATGCCGCGGTCATTGTGACCGGGCGCACCGCCATCGGCAATCGGGAACGTGTAAGAATTCGCTTTGACCGCCGAAAGATTTGGGGAGAAACTCGGCCAGGTTCTCCGCGAATCGTCTTTTCATCAATTCCAGGGTATACAATCGCCAATTCGTTTGGAATTGATGATACCTGGCTGCATCCGGGAACGGGATGGCGCACTTGACCGATGTGACCGCGTGGGAGAAGTCCCCCGCGCTAGCCGGAATCGTTCTCGAAACACGCCGCACGCTGATGCCCCGCTTCCCCCTGTGATAGAGTAGTGGTGCCGGCTTTCGCTGCCTTCATTGCGGGAGTGCATCATGACCAGTCGTGTTCTCTCCGATACCCAAGTGGATGAGTACCAGGAACAGGGGTTTACCCTCGCCAGAGGGCTGTTCGATGCGGAGGAAATCGCCTTGCTGGCACGTTCTGCTAAAGAAGACGCGGAACTGGATCGGCGGGCGTTTGGTCGCGCGGATGGAGAAGGCGGGGTTGTTCGGCTCTCGCTGTGGAACCATCCGGGCAACGGGATTTATGGGGCGTTCGCGCGTTCGGAACGGGTGGTGCGGAGTTGCGAAAAGCTACTGGGTGGCGAAGTCTACCACTACCACTCCAAAATGATCCTCAAAGACCCCAAAGTTGGCGGGGCGTGGGCGTGGCATCAGGATTATGGGTACTGGTATCAGAATGGCGTTCTGTTTCCGCTTCTCACCAGTGTTTTCATCGCCGTGGATCCGAGTCGGCGGGAAAACGGCTGCCTACAAGTGATTCGCGGGTCGCACCATGCCGGGCGGATCACACATGTTCTGACCGGCGATCAAGCCGGAGCGGATCGGGAACGTGTCGACGAATTGTTGAAGCGGCTCGAACTCGTCTATGTGGAGATGGCCCCCGGCGATGCCTTATTTTTCCATTGTAATTTGCTCCATCGTTCTGATCAGAACAAGTCTGAAAACCCCCGTTGGTCCATGATTTGTTGCTACAACGCGGCTCGGAACGATCCGTACAAAGACAGTCATCATCCCCGTTACACTCGCCTGGATGTCCTGCCCGATGAGGCGGTGCGGTCGGTGGGTGTGCGCCGATTCGCGGACTCGGGAGAGGTCGCCTGGTTGGAAGATACCCAGGACCGCAGCGCCCGTGTGCTGGATGGCTGAGGATCGCGGAAAGCCGGTTCCACCCCTCATTGCACGGTTCGAGGAGATGAGCGGACTTAGCGGATTCGCCAGCCAGACCGGGCGTAACAGCCCCCGTTGACCCAACCGACTCGGGGCGGGCCAACATCTCGAAAGGTCCGCGGGAAGCACGGCGTATAATTGGGTAGCCACCGATCAATCTCCCCAAACCCTTCCCTGAAACGGATGGAAAGCAATGGCCTCTCCCGTCATTGTTCAGCCGGACGCGAACGTCTATCACGCTCCGCCCCCGACCCTGTTGGAAAGCAGCCCCACCTACCGCATGGCGGTGGAGCAACTCTATAAAGCGGCCCAATTACTCCCGGAGATCGACCCCGACATCATCAATCGCCTGACCATTCCCAAACGCTCTTTGGTTGTGGCCGTTCCGATTCGCATGGATGATGGCCGCCTGCAAACCTTTCTCGGCTATCGTGTGCAACACTCCCTCACCAGTGGCGCCAGCAAAGGCGGCCTGCGATTCGCCCCCAATGTCGATTTGGGCGAAGTGGCGGCGCTCTCCATGTGGATGAGTTGGAAATGCGGCATTATGAACCTGCCCTTTTCTGGCGCGAAAGGCGGGGTCGCCTGTGATCCCACAGCCCTAAGCATGGGAGAACGCGAAAAACTGACACGCCGCTTCACCGAAGAAGTTCTTGCCATCATCGGCCCCCGCACGGATGTCATGGCCCCCGACATGGGAACCGATGAACAGTCGATGGCCTGGGTTTATGACACGTATTCCATGAAGATCGGTTACGCCTGCCCGGAGATCGTGACCGGGAAGCCCGTGGAACTCGGCGGCTGTATCGGTCGCAGGCAAGCCACCGGACGTGGGGCCGTCTATTGCATTCTCGAATCCTTGAAGGAACTGGACATCGCCCCAGAGTCGGCGACCGCGGTGATCCAAGGGTTCGGGAACGTCGGTTCCGTGACGGCGGAGGAACTGGCCGCGATCGGCGTGAAGGTTCTGGCGATCGGCGATCGCTACGGAGCGATTCACAATCGTAATGGTCTGGATATTCCGGCACTATTACGGTATGCCGCACAGCATCCGCAGCGTTCCGTTGTGGGCTTCCCGGATGCGGAGCCGATTGCGGCAGATGAGTTGTTTGCGATCCCATGTACGGTGCTGGTCCCGGCGGCGATGGAACGGGTCATCACGGCGGAAAATGCCGGGAAACTCCGTTGTCGCATCCTGGCCGAAGGCGCGAACGGCCCGACGACACCGGAAGCCGATACCATCATCGACGCGGCCGGTATCCATGTGATCCCGGATGTGCTGTGCAACGCGGGCGGGGTGACGGTGTCGTACTTCGAGTGGGTCCAGGATCTTTCGCAACTCATGTGGAGTGAACAACAGGTCAACGCGAAACTGAAAGAATTGATGCTGGGCGCGTATCAGCGGGTGCGGGCAGTGGCTCGCGCCAAAAATGTCCCCAACCGGATCGCGGCGTTGAGCTTGGGGATTTACAAGGTCGCCATCGAGAAGCAAAAGCGGGGATTGTTCCCCTAATACACGAAGAGGAACACAACCGGGGACTGTCGTCCCCGGTTCCGTAGGACACTCGCCCCGGTGCCGGTCCAGGTCTACGGGTCAGTTGAACGAGTTGCGCTACAATTCCGTTGAGATTGCCCTGGGAAATGCATCCCGCTTCCGCATCAACTTGTATTTCAAAAACCCGGCGTTAGGATTCCTTCTAAACGAGCGCAAAACAACACCCATCCCCACGGATGGATGCGTTCTCCCGGCCTGCGGTCGGCAGCGTCTGCCAACCACCG
This sequence comes from Bacteroidales bacterium, assembly GCA_026931725.1. Lineage (GTDB taxonomy): Bacteria > Planctomycetota > Planctomycetia > Gemmatales > Gemmataceae > JAIXLE01. The sequence goes on along the minus strand of JAIXLE010000094.1, from coordinate 48,900 downwards.
GGTATCCGGCAATGGGAGGTTGCCTCCTGTATGTTCGAGCCTGACGAGCCCCGCTCGCTCCCCGCCTCGGCGATGCTTGGCAGCGGCTATGAGGATGACGAGCCGCCAAGCATCAGCCGACGCCATCCCATCTGGCAGGCCGTCCCCCAGGAACAATGGGATGATTGGCGTTGGCAGACCCAGAATGCCATTCGATCTGTCCGTCAATTACGCCATCTTCTCAGTTTCCGCCCGGAGGAACTGGAAGCCATCGGTCAACTGGAACGCGACTACAAAGTCGCCATTCCGCCCTACTACTTCTCACTCATTGACCCCCATAATCCCGCCGATCCGATCCGACTCCAATCGGTGCCGTCACCCCAAGAAGGGGAGAACCCGTCCGGTTACGAACTGGAAGACCCACTCGAAGAAGATAAAGATTCCCCAGTCCCCGGCCTGACCCATCGCTACCCGGATCGGGTGCTGATGATTACCACGCCGAACTGTTCGATGTACTGCCGCTATTGCACCCGCAAACGGGCAACATTGACCCGCGGCGGCTGGGAAGGCAGCAGCGGCGATGATGAACGGATGATCGACTATATCCGCCGCACAGAGGCGATTCGGGATGTCGTGATCTCCGGCGGCGACCCGCTCACGCTCCCGCTGGGCAAGCTCCGATTCTACCTGGATCAGCTCAAAGCGATCGACCATGTCGATGTCATCCGTGTCGGCACGCGTGTCCCGGTGACGCTGCCGCAGCGACTCTACGATAACGAACTCGTCGATCTGCTGGCCTCGGCCGAAAAAGTCTACATTCAGACGCACTTCAACCATCCGCGTGAGATCACCCCGGAATCCGCTCGCGTCTGTCGGACCCTCTTACGCAACGGCATGATGATTAACAATCATTCCGTGCTGCTCAAAGGGGTCAACGATAACCTCGAAACGATGCGGAACCTGCTGCGCGGGTTGCTGCGAATCAAGGTCCGACCGTATTACCTCTTCCACTGTGACCCGGTCATCGGCGCGGGACACTTCCGCACGTCCGTCTGGACGGGATTGGAAATCATGGAAGGGCTTCGTGGGCACATGTCCGGTATCGGCATTCCCACATATGTCGTCGATAGCCCGCATGGCGGTGGAAAAATCCCGCTGATGCCGAACTATCTGGTGTCGATGAGTAACGATTCCGTCGTGTTGCGGAACTACGAAGGGTTGCTGATTCGCTATCAAGCCGAGGACAAACCCGCCACGACGGAACCGACGATGACCCGTGGCGTGAGTAGCCTGCTCCAGGGCAGCCGCTCCGCGTTGATTCCCGAAGGACTCGAACGCCTCGCCCGACGCCGTCGCAACGCGGAACCCTGCGTCCCGCCCCCAGAAGATGCCCCCTGCGCCGGGGCAGGAGAGCCGACCTCCGCAGAACCGGCGGACACCCTCAAACTGTCTTTGACCGTTCTGCCGTCACTCCCGGACACAGCGTACCATAACGAGTCCGCGACTCGATAATGAGCCCAATGGCGATTCGGACTCGCTGGCCAAGGGGGCGAGTGAGTGTTTTGTTGGAACGGTAGGAAATACGGGGACTCGGAATGAAGATCGGCATCGCGTTCGACCTCAAGCCGGACACCCCATTTCCCCCCACAACTTCACTCACGGCCAACGCGGACGACTGGGCCGAAGAATTCGACTCCCCAGCCACCATCGCGGCCCTGGCGGAGGCACTACGGACGATGGGGCATTCCGTCGTCGAACTGCACAATGGACCAACGCTCTTGACGGCCCTGCTGGCGGACCCGCCCGACCTCGTGTTCAACATTGCGGAAGGTCACGGCCACAGCCGCAACCGAGAAGCGCGCGTTCCCGCCGTTTGTGAGATGCTCGGCATCCCGTACACCGGCTCCGATCCGCTGACATTGGCGGTCGCACTCGATAAGACCAAAGCCCGCACCCTCGCCGCGGCGGCGGGGGTCACTCTGCCAGCCGGTTGCGTCCTGCCGCCGCTGCCCCCGGATTACGATGGCGACTTCGCGGAGTTCGGCCCACTGATCGCCGAAGCGGGCCTGCGTTATCCCGTGATCGCCAAACCCGCCTGGGAAGGTTCCTCCAAGGGGATCTGCCATCGTTGTCTGATCGAACGACCGGACGACCTCGGGGCCATCGTCCAGGAACTGGGAACCGGCTATCGTCAACCGATTCTGCTGGAAGAATTCATTGCCGGTGAGGAAGTCACCCTCGGCATCGTGGGGAACGATCCCCCCCAGGTACTCGGGGCGATGCGGATCATCCCGCGGGACACGTCTCGGCCGTTCGTGTACAGCCTGGAAGTCAAACGGAACTACGCGGCTCTGGTGGATTATGAATGTCCGGCTCAGTTACCCCCAGCGGTGATGCGGGAACTCGAAGCCTCCGCGTTCGCGGTCTGGGATGCCCTCGATTGCCGAGATGTGGCACGGTTCGATTACCGCATTCGAGACGGTGTCCCCTACTTTTTGGAAGTCAACCCGCTGCCAGGGTTGAACCCTGTCTCAAGCGATCTGGTTCTCATCGCCCGCGCCATGGGGATGCGTTATCACGATCTGATACAAACCATCGTGCAAGCAGCGGAAAGCCGAATGTGAGGACGAACGGCACAATCCGCACGATGCCACCGCGGATTCCTGCGAGTTCAGGAAGTTCGGTTGTGTTGGTTGGAGTTCTCGCATAGCAATGTCAGAAAGATAATGAGTTCTCTCGGAATACGATTCATGACCTCATGTCCATGAATGCCGTCAGCGCTCGGCTCGGCCCCGGCAACCGAGCCGCTCTGGTTTGTGTCGGAGTGTGATCAGATGCAACAACCGCGTGTCCTCGTCCTTTTCAATCAACCCACGTTGCCGATCGATCACCCCGATTCGGGTTCTGAACACGATGTCCTGCACAGTACCCAGGTCGTCCGAGATTTTCTGACCTGTGAAGGCATCCCCTCCGCCGAGTTTGGTCTGGGCCTCGATCCGAGTACCCTCCTCACCCATTTGCGAGCCGATCCGCCGGATGTCATTTTCAATCTGTTTGAAGGGTTTGCCGATCGCGGCCACACCGAAGCGACCGTGACTGGCCTACTGGAATGGCTGGAAATCCCGTTCACCGGCTGCCAGTCGCAGGCTCTGGTGATCGCTCGGAACAAGCCGCTCACCAAGTTCATGATGGTCGGCGCGGGACTGAATACACCCGATTTCTTCCTCGTGGGTGAACAGGTCTGCCCCAAGAACCGGCTGGGTTGGCCCGTCATCGTCAAACCGTGCCGAGAAGATGCGAGCGTGGGAATCGACCAGGGAGCCGTCGTGACGAACGACCGCGACCTCCGGGACCGGGTCGAGTACATCCGCACGCATTACGGCGCTCCCGTGCTGGTCGAACGCTACATCGCGGGCCGGGAAATTCATACCACACTGGTCGAACTGGATGACAACCAGGAGCCCACGGCCCTCCCGTTCTCAGAGATCCTCTTTGAAGACGGGAAAGAGGATCTCTGGCCGATCTACTCCTACGACGCGAAATGGGACACATCGAGCGTGGAGTACGAACGGACCCCGGTGGATGTCCCCGTGAAGCTGGAAGACGACCTCACGTCCCGTGTCATCTCGGCGGCCCGGACCATGTACCGCCTGCTGGGTTGCCGCGATTGTGCCCGTGTGGATGCCCGCGTCGCCGATGATGGGGAAGTGTATTTGCTCGAAGCGAACCCCAACCCGTCGATCACCAGCATCATGCTGCGTTATGGCCTGGAAGCGATCGACTGGGGACATGGCCAGTTCATCGCGCACCTCGCACGCCGTGCGGCGCGACGAGGACGAAGCGCACCCCCGCATTCCTCCGATTTCGGTGTCTAACCAGGGCCAAGGAAATCACACCCATGCCACGCCACACACTGGAGATCATCAACGCGGAGACAGCGACCTTTGCATGCACCTATGGCCGGGGATGTGATGGCCTCTGCTGCAAAAATGGCCGTCCCAGCCTGACCGCAGCCGAACGCACGGTCATTGATGCCCAACTGCCCCGATTGCTCGAACGGCTCCGCCCCGCCGCCCGGAAACTGGTCGAGCGTGCGGGCTACCTCAGCCAACGCACCAAACTCGGCGAACCCATGCTCCGGGTGGTCGACGGCTGGTGCGTTTTCTTCCACGCCGGTTGTACGCTGCATCAACTGGGAATCGACGATCACGGCGATTTCGCCCGATACAAACCTTATCAATGTGTTATATTTCCTCTGGAACCGAACGGTGATGGAACCTGGTACGTTCGCCAGCATGATTACATGGGCGAGCGTTGGGATCTGTTCTGCCTGAGTCCACAAGCCTCGTCGTGCCGAGCCGTGGAAACCCTGGCCCCAGAGATAGCGTACATCGCGGACCAGGAAGCCCACCGCAACCAAGGTTCCTCACCGATTCCGGCTTCCGCGGAGGACTAATTCCCACTGGCTTCCCCGAATCGCAACGATCTTGCCACCGCAAGCCGCCCTTCCGGTTCGGAAAACAGTCTGGGTATCCTTGACAGCTTGCGTCAACGGCGGAAAATCAAACTTTAGGCTCATCTTGTGTCGGAGGGTTCTCCGGGACAGGATGAGCAGCTTACCCAAGGTGCTGGCATGACCCAACCCCGTCAACGCCTCGTGGTCGAGGACATCGGCGATATCACCGTGGTGAACTTCGTCGATAAAAAAATTCTCGACGAACCCAACATCCAATTGATCGGGGACGACTTGCTCCGCCTCGTGGATGAACTCGGTCGCCGAAAAATCCTGCTGAACTTCGCCAATGTGCAGTATCTCTCCTCGTCCGCGCTGGGGAAGTTGATCCGCCTTCACCAGCGTTTGCACTCCATCAGCGGCAAACTCGTCCTGTGCGGAATCTCAAAAGACCTCTACGATGTCTTCACGATCACCAAGCTCGATAAGATGCTCACCATCGTGAAAGACGACCAAACGGGTTTGAATTCCTTCTAAGGCATTGACCGTTGTGCGGGAGAACCGTACCAAGTACACGGGGACGGCCAACCGCAGTATAACCCTTGCCAGAATCGACTTTTTCGATTGAGTCGCAACTCGTGATTACCGATTTCTTATCGAAAGCCAGGTATCGCTTACGGCTCCATCGGACGGAATGGGCTGGTTCTGCCGCTGGTGACAATCGCAATGCGGATCCGGTGAAGGCGATCCGTTCCCCACACCCAATGGCCTCAAATCTCTCCAAGGCGCGGTGGGGTTTTGAAGCGCAGGAACCGACCCCCTACGAATGGCGGGCACCATGAACGAACGCCACATGGAAGTTGAGGTTTCCATCCTCAGCGATTTAAGCGATGCACGCCGACTCCAAGACGAAATCGAAGAGGCGCTGCAGTCCAACGGCTACGGGGAATCCGACATTTTCTCGATCCGACTCGCTTTGGAAGAAGCATTAGTCAACGCGATCAAGCATGGAAACCAGCTTGACCCAGTCAAACGCGTCACGATTAACTACACGATTTCCCCTGATCAATTCCATGTGCGGATTGAAGACGAAGGGCCGGGTTTCATCCCGGAAGAACTCCCGGACCCCACGGACCCGCAATTCATCGACCGCCCCTGTGGCCGTGGGGTTTTTCTCATTCGGAACTACATGACCTCTGTGGAATACCACGGCAGAGGCAATGTCATCACTATGAGCAAAAACCGCAAAATCCCCACTCCGGGCGACTAAATCCCGCAGAAGCCCTCGCGGGGCAATCGCGGCATTGTCGATAGAAGGCCCGCCGTCACTGCGGGCTTTCTGCGTTCCCCCATCTGTTGATTCTCTTGATCCTGGCGGCTGGTTTGGCTGGACACGACAAATTTCCCACCCGAGGAGTTGATGTCGACCGCGCCCCTCACCCCGATGATGCAGCAGTACCGGGCCGCGCAAGCCGCGCATCCCGGCATGTTGATTCTGTTCCGCAATGGTGACTTTTACGAGTTCTTCGAGAACGATGCGGAACTGGGCCACCGTCTCCTCGGGTTGACCCTGACCCGCCGGGATAAAGAAATCCCGATGGCCGGGTTTCCCCAACACAAGCTCGAACATTATCTCAACATCCTGCTGAAATCCGGGCACCGCGTCGCCGTTTGCGAGCAGATGGAAGAAGCGGGCGGCGGCAAAAAGATCATTCGTCGAGAAGTCAACCGCGTCGTCACGCCGGGCACCGTGACGGAAGATGAACTCCTGGATGCCCGGCGGCCGAACTACCTCTGTGCCATCGCACGGGGTCGCGCGGGGTTACTCGGTCTGGCCTGGGTGGACCCCTCCACCGGGAGTTTCGCGGCGGCGGATCTGCTGGAAGCCAAGCTCCCGGATGAACTCGCCCGGCTCACCGTCGTCGAGTGCCTGCTCCCCGAAGATCAGGCCGAGACGTTGCTTCCCCTGTTCGGCCCCGCGGTTCCGGCTACGATCACACGCCGTCCCGCGTGGACATTCGACCCATCCACGGCCCTCGCCGCTGTTCACAAACAGTTCGGTGTGGCCACGATGGCGGGCTTCGGATTTGAAGATGGCCAACCGGCCCTGATCGCTGCCGGGGCGGTGCTGATCTATCTCCACGAGACACTCCGGGCCAGTTTGACGCACATTCGCACGCTGCGTTCGCATCGCAACGGCAGCATCCTCGTTCTGGACGAAGTCACCCGGCGTAGCCTCGAACTGACCCGCTCCTTGCGGGACAACCTCCGGGAAGGTTCGGTCTTATCCGCACTCGATCGCACGGTCACGCCGATGGGCGCGCGATTCCTGCACGATGCGTTGCTCGCGCCACTCATCGACCGATCCGCCATCGAGAATCGCCTGGATGCCGTGCAAGAGTTGCTGACCGATCACGCCTTACGCGGTCAACTGCGGGAACAACTCGCCCAGGTCGGCGACCTCCAGCGTTTGACGAGCCGAGTCAGCACGGCACGGGCGAACCCCAAGGATCTCGCCGCCGTGCTACGGACCTTGCGACTGTTGCCGAAGATCAAGGCCAAACTCACCGGCCGGAAGTCCCGCCTACTGCAAGAACAGGAAGCGACGCTCGCCCTCTGCCCGGATCTGCGGGAGTATCTCGACCAAGCCCTCACCGACGATCCGCCCTATTCGCCGAAGGAAGGCGGCATCATCCGTGAAGGTTTCCATCACGGTCTGGATGAACTCCGTCGCCTCACCCGCGACGGCAAGGACTGGATCGCCCGGTATCAGGCCGACGAAATCGCCCGCACGGGCATCAGCAGCCTGAAAGTCGGTTACGTCGACGTGATGGGGTACTTCATCGAGATTACCAACGCCAACGAAAACCGGGTGCCGCCCGAATACATTCACGAACGCACGCTCAAGAACTGCAAGCGGTACAGCACTCCGGCTTTGAAGGAGTATGAAGAAAAAGTCGTCACCGCTCAGGAACGATCGCTGGCATTAGAGTTCGATCTTTTCCTACAAGTCCGGGATGCGACCGCCGCGCAGACCCACCAACTGCTGCAAACCGCGGATGTGCTGGCCACGATGGACTTCCTCGCGGGGTTGGCCGAACTCGCCGCGAGCCGCAATTACACGCGCCCCCGGATCACGGATGATCCTACCTTGGCCATCGTCGATGGTCGGCACCCGGTTCTGGATCAGACGTTGCCGCCGGGCACTTTTGTTCCCAACGATGTCCACCTCAGCCCCGGCCCTGGTAACTTCTGGCTGCTGACCGGGCCGAACATGAGCGGGAAATCGACGTTCATCCGACAAGTCGCCCTGGTGACGCTGTTGGCGCACATCGGCAGTTTCGTGCCGGCTCGTTCCGCCACCGTGGGCATCACGGATCGCATCTTCACCCGTGTCGGAGCCAGCGATGAACTGAGCCGGGGACAAAGCACGTTCATGGTGGAAATGACCGAGGCGGCGAACATCCTGAACAACGCCACGGCCCGGAGCCTCGTGATTCTGGACGAGATTGGCCGGGGCACCAGCACCTACGACGGCCTGAGCCTCGCCTGGGCGATCACGGAGTATCTGCATGATACGCTGGGCTGTCGCTCCCTGTTCGCCACGCATTATCATGAACTGGCTCAGCTCGCCGGGACACTGCCCCGGTTGCGGAATTTTACCGTGCAGGTGAAAGAACTGGCCAAAGAGATCATTTTCCTGCACAAGATCGTACCCGGAAACGCCGGTAAGAGCTACGGTATTCATGTCGCGCGGTTGGCCGGGGTGCCCGCGGCGGTATTGGATCGGGCCGAGGATGTCCTCGCCGCACTGGAAGGACCAAAAAAGGACGATGCCGAGCCCCCCAGCGACGATCCCGCGCCGAAACCCATCCTCGTCGACCCGCCCGAGCGGCCCCGGCGACGCCCCCGCAACCGCTCGACCGGACCATCACTGTTTGGGGATGGAGAGTGAACCGTGTTGCAGTTACTCGGACACAAAGGAACGGTCCGCTGTGTGGCTTTCGCGCCGAATGGTTGTCATGTCGCTTCCGGTGGCGATGATGGGACCACCCGCATCTGGGATGTGATGACCACCCAGTGCTTGCAGACGTTCCCACGGACGGACCATCGCGTCTTTTCCGTGGCCTACCACCCGAACGGGGAGGAGTTGGTATCCGGCTATGGCAGCCCTTATAACAACATCCATTTCTGGAACCTGACGGAACCCACGCAATCCGTGGATCACGAATCCCTCCGAGAACGGATCTGGGAAATGGTGCTGGGCACGGATGATCTGGAATTCAGCTGGTTGAACATCCGCGACAATCTGACCTATGTGCGCTACATCCCGCCGGGCAACACACTTTTGCTGACGACCAACACGGCCCAGGCTTTCTCAACTGGCGGAAGTATTTCCTGTTTGCCGATCACCCTTTCCCCCGAAGCCTCCTCACGGATCGCCTCCACCACAACAAAATCCTGGCTCGATAATCGCTCCCAGGTGTGCGCGATCGCTCTTTCGGGTTACGGCGAGATTGCCGCGGTGGCCAGCAAGCAGTATGTCCGCATGGGACGATGGGATGCCGCCCAGGTGCCGCCCGCGTATGCCGCCCAGCAATCCGTCACCGCGTTGGCATTGAACCACGAGGGCACGCGGTTAGCGGGCAGTTTCCAGAACCGAGTCACCGTCTGGGAACCCGATGGCGCGGAGATTCACGAATACGCCGGGCACGATGACACCATCACGGCATTGGCGTTCCGGCCCGACGGTGCGGCGGTTGCTTCCGCCAGTCTCGATCAAAGCGTGCGGGTCTGGTCGCCGGACACGGGCGAAATCCTGGCCCGCTACGATTGGGGACTCGGCAGCATTCATGCTTTAGAGTTCTCCCCCGATGGCGCACTACTCGCCGTTGCCGGGGATGGCGGCCTGATCGTCTGCGATGCGGAATGATAGCCGGTTTTCGCCTCCTCGCCCTCGTCCGGGTGCGATTGCGAAGCCGGGTGGAATACGTTATGACACCTTTCTCATAACCGAACTTCCCTCAGACCCCGTGGGACGCGATGCGCATTCTGGTCACTGGCGGAGCCGGATACATTGGTAGCCATACGGTCAAGTTGCTCGGGAACCGTGGCCACACTGTGACCGTGTACGACAACCTCAGCGAAGGCCACCGCCAAGCCGTGACGGCAGGAAAACTCATCGTCGGCGACCTGGCGGACATCGACCATCTGGATCACGTGTTACTCGCGGAACGGATCGAAGCGGTGATCCACTTCGCGGCCAACGCCTATGTCGGCGAATCCGTCACCCACCCGGCGAAATACTACCGGAACAACCTCATCAACAGTCTCGGTCTGCTGGATCGCGTCCGCCGTCACAACATTACGCGGTTCGTCTTCTCCAGCACTTGCGCCACCTACGGCACGCCGACACAAGTCCCGATCTCGGAATCCGAAACGCAATCCCCCATCAATCCGTATGGTCAGACGAAACTCTGTTTCGAGAAGGCGCTCGCGGATTACTCGCGGGCCTACGGCATCGGCTCCATCGCGCTGCGTTACTTCAACGCTTCCGGTGCCGCTGCGGATGGGAGCATCGGTGAGGACCACGACCCGGAAACCCACCTGATCCCGCTCGTGTTGCAAGTCGCACTCGGCCAACGCCCCGCGATTGAAGTCTTCGGCACGGATTACCCCACCCCGGATGGCACCTGCATCCGTGACTACATTCATGTTGACGATCTGGCCGCTGCGCACATCTTGGCACTCGACCATGTCAAACCGGGTGAGTTGCAGGCTTTCAACGTCGGCATCGGGACGGGTTACAGTGTCAACACGGTGATTCGCACCGCGGAGGAAGTCACCGGCCAGACGATCACCGTGCAGTACGGCCCCCGCCGAGCGGGCGACCCTGCCGAGTTGATCGCCGATTCCCGCAAAATTCGCCAGGAACTCGGCTGGTCCCCGCGCTACACCGAACTGCGGCCGATCCTCGAAACCGCTTGGAACTGGCATCAATCGCACCCGAACGGCTACGGGGATGCCTGATCGTTCTTTTTGCCCAATCGGCATACATGGCCCCCGATGAGCATTCTCTCCGATTCGGGTTGGGTTCGGACTTCACGAACGACGAGACATGGTCGATATGAGCGGAGTCAGGATCAATCCCGCGTGGGCGACCCGGTTTGCCCTGATTTCTTTGAGGGGGATCATCAGATGCGATATCGCACCCAGTCCGCGTCCTCGCAGCACGCCGACACACCGAATTTTGAGTTGTTGCGTCATTCGGGGTGGTCCGTCAACATGATATGTGGGCACTACTGCGTGGCCTTCAAAGGCTCGCAGGAAGTGGTCCTCGCTTGGCAGAACGGGGAATGGAAACAGGTCGGCGGTCGCGGTGGTACTTTCGCAGCCGCCGCGTGAGCAGGTGACGATGTCCGATCGCTTCTACACACCGCAACCGCTCGCGCCCGGTGAGTTCGTCCTCGATGGGCCTGAGGCCCACCATCTCGCCACGGTACGGCGAATCGCCGTGGGCGAGCGGGTCACGCTGTTCAATGGCGATGGACAGGAATATCTCGCCGAGGTTCTCGCAACGGGGAAAAAAGCCGTCAGCGTGATGATTCTGACGGTGGAGAAACGGGATCGGGAAACTCGCAATCCCCTCATCATCGCCTCGGCGTTACCCAAAGGGGATCGAGCCGATTTCCTGTTGGAAAAGCTCACGGAATTGGGGGTGAGCCGATTCATTCCGCTCATCACGGCGCGATCCGTGGTGCTGCCGCGTGGAACCAAGATGGAAAAATTCACCCGGCAAGTCATCGAAGCCAGCAAGCAATGCGGCCGCAACACGCTCATGGTCATCGAACCGCCGTGCCGCTGGCCGGATTTTTTGGCGGCAACCGATTTGCCGCATGCGCGGTTCCTTCTCCATCCTGGAGTGGCGACCCCGGCAGCCGTTCCGTTCCCCCCAGTTGCGGGAGCCTGTATCGCCATTGGGCCGGAAGGCGGGTTCGCGGATGAGGAAGTCGCCGCCGCCCGCGGGGTGGGATGGGCACCGTTATCGTTGGGTTCCCGCATTCTGCGCATCGAAACCGCCGCTCTCGCCGCCGCCGCGCTCTTCGATTACCACGATTTCCACAGGGCATGATGTGGAGCAGAATACCGACATTCGGCAAGTGATCTCCGCACCGGATATTCCCGCATTTGACGGATTCAACTTTTCCGTGGTCGGACTTCCCATCTTGGCAGATCCTGGCGAACCGTTTTAATACTAGAGTGTGTGATTCCGTGTAACCTTCTCTGCTTCAGGGTGATTCCGTGGACGTGAGCCTGGCGGTGGTCGGCGCGACTGGTGCGGTGGGTGAACTGATTCGGCAAGTGCTGGCGGAACGGGGGTTTCGGCCACGTACCATCAAGTTCCTCGCCTCCGAGAAATCCGCGGGCAAAACGGTGACGTTCCTCGGTCAAGAGCATCCTGTCGAGCCGATCCGTGCGGAAGCCTTCGCCGGGGTGAAGATTGTCCTGTCCAGCACCCCATCTTCGGTGAGCAAGGAATACGCCCCCATCGCGGCCAAGGCTGGGGCTATCGTCGTCGATAACTCTTCCGCTTGGCGGATGGACCCGGATTGTCCGCTGGTGGTCCCGGAAGTCAACGGCGCAGAACTGCACCACGCCAAGAAGGGGATCGTCGCCAACCCGAATTGTGTGGCCATTCCGCTGACGGTTGCACTGAAACCGCTGCACGATCTGGGCCGGGTGAAACGGGTGATTGTCAGTACCTATCAATCGTCTTCCGGCAAGGGAGCGAAGGGGTTGGCTGATTTTGACACGCAGTTGAAGGCCTTCGCCGTGGGTGGCCCGGTCCCCGCGCCAACCGCGCACCGGGCGCAACTGGCCGGGAACATCATCACACTAGACTGGACGCTGGACCCGAACGGCTACACCGAGGAAGAAAACAAAGTCGTCAACGAAACCCGGAAGATTCTGGGTTTGCCTGATCTGGCCGTTTCGCCGACTTGCGTGCGGGTGCCGGTGCGGGTGGCCCACTGTGAGTCCGTGAATGTCGAATTCGAGCGGCCCGTGTCCGTGGAAGAAGCCCGTGCCGCCCTGGCTCAAGCGCCCGGTGTCGTGCTGATGGACGAGACACGCGGCGAGTTCCCCCAGCCGATCCAGGCCGAAGGGCACGATCACACCTTTGTTGGCCGAGTCCGCCGCGATCCGGGTTGCGCCCATGCCTTAAACCTCTGGGTTGTCGCGGATAACCTCCGCAAAGGAGCCGCCACCAACGCCGTGCAGTGCGCGGAGGAACTGATCCGCCGAGGAATCGTGAAATAACGAAAAAGGAAAGACGGAGGAAGCCAGAGGAAGAAGAGGAACGAAAATGGGGAGAACACAACCGGGGACGATCATCCTCGGTTCAGTCTTGTTGTTGTCTTTCTTTTTCCTTTTTCGTTTTTCGTTATTTCATGCGTAATCTTCGTGTGGTCATTCGCTACGATGGAACCGATTTCGCGGGTTGGCAGACGCAACCGGGGTATCGCACGGTGCAGGAAACGGTCGAACACGCCATCGCGTCTGTCACGCAGGATGAACGGATTCGCGCGAATGCCAGTGGCCGTACCGATGCGGGTGTCCACGCCATCGGCCAAGTGGCCAACTTCTACACGCATACCCGGTTGCACTGCGGAACGCTCGTCAAGGCGGTCAACGCCAAGCTCCCCGAAGATGTCTGCATTCGTACCTGCGACGAAGTGCCGGAATCGTTCTGCGCGAACAAAGATGCTCTGCGGAAAACCTACCGCTACGTCATTTACGATGGCCGCATGCAAGACCCCTTTCAACGCCGAGTCGCCTGTCACAGTCGCCATCCGCTGAACGAAGCCGCGATGATCCGCGCCAGCCGGTGTCTCATTGGTCGACACGATTTCCGCTGCTTCGAGAGCAACTGGCCGAATCGGCTTACCAGTATTCGCACGATTAGTCGCATCGCAATTAGCCGAGTTGGAGAACTGCTCTGGATCGACGTGGAAGCGGATGGATTTCTCTACAACATGGTACGAGCCATCGCGGGAACACTGATGCAGGTTGGCCGTGGCTACTGGCCGGAAACCCAGGTGGCCGACATTTTAACCGCAATGGATCGCCGACTGGCGGGGCCGACCGCACCCGCGCAGGGCTTGTTTTTGCTGCGAGTCACCTACCCGGAGGAACTGCGTCTTCCCCCGGACGATGCCCGAGGATTTTTCGCGTGAGTATGACCTACCCGGATCAGTACCCCATCACCCCCTTCACCGCTGCGCCAACCGCCGCCGTGACCGTGCCGGGCAGCAAAAGTATCACGAACCGGGCCTTCGTGCTGGCCGCCCTCGCCGCGGGCACGGGCACCCACCTCACCGGCATCCTCCGCAGTGAGGACACCGAAGTGATGATCAACGCCCTGCGTCAGTTGGGTTACGAAATCAATATCGACTGGTCCGCCGCCGTGGCCCAGGTCCGCAATCCCACGTCCCAACTTGTCCCCGCTTCCCAGGCCGATTTGAACGTCGCCAACTCGGGGACAACGATGCGGTTCCTGACCGCCCTCGTGGCTCTGGGACATGGCCCCTACCGGCTCGACGGCATCGCCCGGATGCGGGAACGTCCCATCCAGGATCTCCTCGATGCCCTGACGCAAATGGGGGTCGTGGCCCGCAGTGAAGCCGATAACGGCTGCCCGCCAGTCCGCGTCCAAGGCCAAGACACGCACCAACGCGCGGTGACGGTGCGTGCCACAGTCAGCAGCCAATACCTGAGCGCCCTGCTGATGATCGCTCCGTTTCGGCCCGAGGGACTGTCCCTCCGACTCGACGGGCCGCGTGTCTCCGAACCGTACATCGACATGACCGTCCAGATGCTCCGGCACTGGGGCGGGACCGTCACGGTCACACCGGAGGTGTATGATGTCGCACCCGGTTTGCGACATCTCAGCGATTATCACATCGAACCGGATGCCTCAGCCGCGTCGTACTTCTGGGCCATCCCGGCGGTACTGGGACGGGGAGCGGTACAGGTGCGAGGACTCACGCGGCAATCGTTACAGGGTGATGTCGCCTTCGTGGATGTCCTCTGGCGGATGGGCTGCCGAGTCGAAGAATCAGTGGAAGGGTTGACCGTGCATGGGACCGGCACCCTGCGTGGTGTGGACGTGGACATGAACGCCATCAGCGACACGGTCATGACCCTGGCGGCGGTGGCCGTGTTCGCGGATGGTCCCACGACGATTCGGAACATCGCCCATGTGCGTCACAAGGAAACCGACCGCATCGCCGCCGTCGCCACGGAACTGCGCAAACTCGGAGCGGGAGTGGAAGAATACCCGGATGGCCTCCGCATCATCCCACGCCCGCTGACGGGGTGCGCCGTCGATACCTACAACGATCACCGGATGGCGATGAGCCTGGCCCTGGTGGGTTTACGGGTGCCAGGTGTCATCATCCATGACCCCGGCTGCGTCGTGAAGACGTACCCCGGCTTCTGGCAGGATTTGGAGAAACTACGGGTGTAGCCCCATGACCAAACAGGGGACCATCCCTGGAAGAGGGAACCCGCTCGGCTCACGCCGCTCGGGAACGGTCGAGCTGGAGTTGCGGGCCAAAACCACGGGTTTCGCGGACGGCATATGGGGATTTCCCCTGACTTTCAAAATAGGTCCGGGCCATCATCTCCCCGAGTAGCCCCAGCGAGAGGAACTGAATCCCCACCAGACCGAGCAATGCACTCAGCAAGAGCAACGGGTTGCCGGACATATCGCAACCGTTGTACTTCATCAGCAACGTACCGGCGAAACTGGCGATTCCCAACCCCATGGTGAGGAGTCCGACCACCCCGAACAGATGCATCGGCCGCGTTTCAAAACTGGCTTGAAACTTGAACGTCAACAAATCCAGAGCCACACGGATCGTGCGGGTCAGATTGTATTTGGACTTCCCGGCAGTGCGCGGATGATGCCGCACCGGCACCTGCGTCACACGGGCACCCTGCTGGACGGCATAAGCCGTAATGAATCGGTGCATCTCACCGTACAGCGCCATCCCTTCCACAACTTCTCGGCGCATCACCCGCAGTGTGCAGCCAAAATCCCGGAAGGGCACTTTCGTCACTTGCCGGATCAGCCAGTTCGCCGCCCAACTCGGCATCTTGCGGAAGAGTAGTCCATCCTGCCGCTTTTGACGCAGACCGAGGACCACATCGTACCCTTCGTCCAGTTTGTCCAGCATCGCGGGAATGTCGGCGGGATCGTTCTGGAGGTCGCCATCCATCGTCACAATGATTGCGCCGGTCGCATGGTCAAATCCGGCTTGGAGTGCCGCGGACTGACCAAAATTCTTCCGCAACCGAACGAGCTTGATGCGATCATCTTGTTTGGACAACCGCTTAATTTCCTGGCAGGTCGCATCCAGACTGCCATCATCCACGAAAACCACTTCCCACGGTGGCACCCCAACCAACGCCTGTTGCAACCGCGTGACCAGTTTGTCGATGTTGTCGGCTTCATCTTTGACGGGGATCACCACAGAAAGCATTGCCATGTCACGCATCCTCAGCTGATCCGGGGGTGGAAATGCCCTCATTTGACGATGACCTCCGCAAGCGTCGCCGAGTCACCGAATTGGACGAACGAATACGAGCGGATCGGTACACCCGATCCCCGAGCATCGGTCAATTCCGCGGCCAGGGCATATGTACCGGGGATTTTCAACGGCGGCACGGCCAAAGTCAGATCGACATGCCCTCCCGGTGGGATGGTAGCCCGGAATAGCCCCGCTTTCCCACGGTAAGCCGCCTCGGTCGGCCCGCGAGCCACAAGATAAGACAAATGGATACCCGCATGATCGCCCGGCTTCAGTTCCCACGGTTCATTCGAGCGATTGATCGCCCGGAGTCGCACCGCAAACCCTTGATCGGCCGGAATGGGATTGGGAATGGAGTCCAACCAGATCAGTTCCGATTGCGCGGGGCCGGGCGTGTACACATTCGCGGCCCATTGCCGAAATCGTTCGGGACGATGGGTCGCGTTTTGCGTCTGCAACCATTGTTCATACAGATCGAAAAACTGATCGATCGCGGCGGTGCGTCCAAAATTGAAGTGACCGTATCGGGGCAGTAACTGCCATCGGGCCGCATCCAAAGAATCATCGGTGTAGAGCAATCGCACGATGGTCGCCGTCAAGCCGGTGCGATCCGCGCCGCTCTTGCAATGGAACAGAATGGGGTACTCGGTGCGATCCAGCACCTCGATCAATCGGCGTAATTCTTTCGGCGGCGGCAACCGAGCGGCGGAAAGAGTAATATCTTCCTGCGCGATGTTCAGATCGTGGTTCGCCCCGGCTTCTGTAAAGTACCAGTGCGCATTGGGGTCGCCATCGCGCGCCATGCCGCGGAGGTTGATGACGGTCTTGATCCCATACCGTGTGGCCAACTCCTGCAAATCTTCCGCATCGGGTTGCGCGGAGCGGTACACCCGACCGGGGATCACGGCATGGAGGTTCAAGAAGGCCAGTACCCGTACCGTCTCCACCACGCCGACCGCCAGCAGTACCCACAACCCCAGTTTCAGTCCTTGGCGAACATAACCCCAAGGGGTGCGGGTCGTGGGGAGCAGACACCGAGACAGTACAGTCATCATCGCAATCTCGTGGCCGGTAGGGAACCTGTCTATACGCAGCGGCATTGTGCCGCAACTGCGTTCTGACCGCCACCCCGACTGACCAGACAATGCCGACCGTTTACTCGGGCTTCTTCCTGGCATCGGCGATGAACTTCTCCGGGTCATCCAAGAATGCATCCTTACAGCCGGAGCAGCAGACGAAATAATCTTTCCCTTTGTAAGTCACCTTCATCGTTCCCGCGCCGCCCGAGACAATGCACTCTGGCCCTTGTTTGGCGCTGGCAAACGGGACACCTTTTTTGGTCGCTCCGACCTGATACCGCTTAGCAAATGTCGTTCCGCTCTCTGGCCGTGTTTCCAGTCGGTAGAGATACCGATTCGTGTGCAGCAGTGTCAGCACGAACCGTTCCGTCGTTTTCGTGGTGGGGTCCGTGCGTTCCAGGGTGAGTACCGGCGAGCGATTTCCGGTGTCGGTCAGTTGGCCGACATAGGTGAGCGTGTGTTTGTGGTGGTCCGTGAGTTGAAATTCATACTGAGAGCGTTGGGAAGAATACCGCAATTCTCCACGGAGGAACTGTTTTCCGTTCTCGAATTGGGCGAACAGCCAGGCATCATCGTTCTGGAATCGCCATTCCCAATGGATGGTTTCGGTCCAGAACCCATCGCGTCGCTGGGTGGCCGTGCCTTCAGGGGTGCCGGTGCCTTTCCAATCACCAATGAGGACGTTGAATTTTTTGAGCGGATGGGTGGTAAAAGTTGCCGGGGGATTGGCCAATACGACTAGAGACAGGCCCAATGTAAGCAGCATCGGGGTAACCTCGCCTGATAAGGATGTTCCCCATTATGGTTGGCGATCGCTCCGATTCTCGCAAGAAAAAACTGTGGCACGGAAACGCAAACCCCCGGTGAGTTCGCAATGGAACTGGACCGGGGATTAGAAAGAGGATGGACGAACGATCGCTCACAAGCTATCGCGGTTTTGGAGAATAGCGGCGATGCCGACTAATCCGATTCTCTAGTCGATCTGGCCCTTCGGATGGTTCCCGGTGTGCGGCCACCTTGGCATCAGTGTGCGGTTTTTGCACACACTCTGTGCTGGGAGATGTGATGAGAATTGGATTGACAAAACTGCCTTCCGACGCGATACCGGCTTCGACTTCGGACACTTTCCGATCGTAAATTTCTTGCCGATTGACCGCGACTGATTCGGGGGCTTCGATACCAATCTTGACCCGGCCCGGCCCCAAGCTCACCACGGTGACGCGGATGTTGTCGCCGATAATGACCTGTTCACCGACTTTGTGAGATAGTACCAACATGGCGAATCCCTCCTGGATGATGAATCATTCCTACTGCAATCGAATCGGTTCTACTCACTCACAATGACTTCGCATCATTTGTGCCAAAATTTCCATTTTCACTCAAGTTTCCCGAATCTTTCGCCCCCATTCTCAGCGGGCACTTCATAACTCTGGTAATAACAACTGGTTTCGTGAATCTGGGCAAATTCGACACAATGCAACCTAGAATGCAAACCCCAACAAAGTCAAGAAACCTCAAAATCTCACTTCTTACCATGACTGTGCGGATGACGCACACAACCAATGATACCCGGATACCGAATCCGCTCTTTCAGCAAGACTTGAATCATTTTCAAGCAAAATCCCCAAGAAGGGAGAAATTCCTTTCCTGGGGTGGAGTGTAATCGTGTTACTGACTAAGACGATGTCGGTTGCGAAAGGGATTTATTCCCGATCCCGATTGTGTTTGCGGTCTTTTTCTCGCTCTCGCCCTTTCTCGTCCTCTTGCGGGCGTTCCCGGTTGGGTCGGGATTCCGGCAAAGTCGTCTTGAGCGTCTCTTTCTTCCCTTTGCGGATGATGACGACTTCGACCGTGTCACCAGGCCGCAGTTGCTCCATCTTTTCGTGCAGCTCCCGCAGATTCGTGGTCACCTCCTGACCGGCAAAGCGGATGACGATGTCGTTTTTCTGAAGGCCCGCCTTGTCCGCGGGGGACCGAGGAAACACGGATGCCACGGCCATTCCCGAATTCTTCGGTAAGGACAATTGCTCCGCGACCAGTTCGGGAATCGGCATCAGCATCATGCCGAACCGTGGCCCTTCCCGTCCGGGGAACATCGGCGAAAAGCCGCCACGACCAGGGAACCCGAACCCGAAAGGAGGGCGGTTCATCCCTTCCAGGGTACGACGATATTGATCGAGCGCTTTTTGAACCTGTTCTCGTGCTTCGGAATGATCTTTCAACTGATCGAGAGCTTTTTCTAGCGATTTTTCCAGATTCTGCATCATATCGGGATTCGGGCCGAATGGCGGAAACGCTGGCCGTTCACCACGCGGACCTTCCCCATCACGCGGACCAGGGCGGCGTGGACCTTCCCCATCACGCGGACCAGGGCGGCGCGGGCCTTCCCCATCACGCGGACCAGCACCACGCGGACCTTCCCCATCACGCGGACCAGCACCACGCGGGCCTTCCCCGTCGCGGGGGCGTTCGCCAGACGGTGGCGGTGGGGGCATCATTCGGCGCAGTTCGCCCATGAGTTTCCGCACGGCTTCCTGATCGCCTTTCTGCGTGGCTTTCTCCAGTTGCTCCAATGTTTTTCGCAGTTGGGCCGGGTCGAACGGGCGGAAGTCTCCGCGTGGTGGACGTGGGCCACGTTCTTCACCGCGCGGCGGGGGTGTCTGATCTCCTTCCCGACGATCCGTTGTTGGGCGATTGGGGCGGTCTTCCTCGGCGTTCGCCTGAGTCCAGGTGATTCCCGATAAGACTACCGATGTCAGCATGATCGAACTGATGGCAATAGCTGTCCAACGGCGTGGGCAGCGTCGGTTCATGTGTCCGCCAGAATTCAACAACATCGTCACCCTCCTGAAGAGATCACTGTGACTGGCTCGGGCCGCGTTGGCTCCGAGCCGGGATGGGGATGTCCGTGCAACCGGCCCCCCTGAGAGGTCCACCAGAAATGCCGCGTAATCGACGATACGCCCATCTGCCGCCGCCGCGGCCGCATCCGCCAGATGTTCCTGATTCAGGTACAACTCCCGCCGCAGCAGCCAGAACCAGGGGACGAAGAAAAACACCGCTCGACACACACCCGCCCAGACCGCCGTCCAGGGATCACCCCGGCGGAGATGATCCAGTTCATGCGCCAGAATCCAGCGTAATTCCGCAGTGGAAGCCGACCCGGCCAAGCTCGGCGGAATCAGAATCACCCAGCGGAACAAGCCAAAACAGACCGGCGAAGATAGCCGCGGTTGCACACGCAGTTCCACCGGGCGATCCCCCGCCTCGGCCAGCTGAGCCAGTTCACGCTGGGCCGCCGCGGGTGCTTGCCGGGCCACACGTCGCATCCCGGCTAGGGTCAGATGACCCAATACCAACTGCCCCAATAGCCCGCACACCACGACGACATACGGCACCAGCAGCAAGGGCAGGAACTCTTGCCGATACCCCACGGGTGCGGATTCGGGAATCGTAACCGTGGAAAGAACTGACGGTTCTGACTTCGACCCGACCGCGGTCGTGACCGGGTCCAGTCGCAAAATTTCCGTTGCGGTCTGTTCGATCCCGCTCATCACGGTCGGCGGTTCCTCCATCCCTGCCGATGCCTCCGCAGTGTGTGCCGGAACGGGGGCACCTTCAGGCACCCTGGGAGGATGGTGAGCCAATTCCATTGGCGAAAGGGGCACGGCGACCGAAACGGAAGGGTTGCCCTCCCCAGGAATCGGCATTCCGTTCCAGCCCGGAATGCTCCACCAACCGGGCAGGAGGCAGAGTCCGGCCACCGCCACCGCCCCCCGCACGGTCCACGCCGCGATCAGTTGGCGGATGGCGGGTTCTCGGACGCACCGCACCGCGAACCAGCCCAGCAGCAGCACCGCGCCACCCGCGAAGGCCACATGCACGATCCACCCGAACGCCGTGTGCCAGATTTCAGGCATGGCTCCCTCGTGTGCTATTGGCGGGGTTACTGCTCCGCACGCTGTCGGGCCGCATTGATGAGATGACGCAACTGATCCAACTCTGTTGGAGGAATTTTTTCTGCCTTCAACAAACTGGATACCAACTCCGATGCCGCCCCGTCGAAGACGCGATCTAAAAACCGAGCGGCCGATTCATCCCGACTAAACAACGGGGAATAAATAAAGGTGCGCCCCTCGGAAACGTGCGTGACCAACCCTTTCGTTTCCATGAGTCGCAACAGGGTTTGCACGGTGTTGGAAGCCATCTGCTTCCCATCCGCCGGGCGAATGAGCCGATGCACTCCCGCCACCGATTGTGGGCCATGTTCCCACAGCACCTTGAGAATCTCCAACTCTCGCGGTGTGGGTGAGGGCAAATCATCCACGAAACCATCCTCAAGCAAGACAACTTAAAACTAAGTATTTAGGTTTTAATTGAAGACACAGCGGTTGTCAACTCTCTTGTTCAGAAATGATCAACGGCACAACACACCCCGTGAAGTATGGCCGCGATGCGATTCCGATTCACGGAGATTGTGCGGGAAAGGACGGATTCCATGAAAAAACGCCCACGGAATGTGGGCGATGGAATGGCGGAACAATGATCGCACGCGGCGATTCACTTCGCATCAATCGGTTCGAGTACGTTCTTCGGTGATTTTGCCACGGTAGCCCGTAAGGGAGAGGTTGCGGGGTTGGCGAACTTTTTGTCAATCACCACGGGCTTACTCTTCGCGCGTGTGAGCGCGGATGTCAACGGTTCGTACAAAAGGGTGACAATGTATTCGCCAGCCGGGGCACCATCGTAAGCATCAAATGTGGTCAGGCTGAAGCTGCCATCCGGTTTCGTCGTGGCGTAGGCTCGTACAGCGTCGGGATTGGTGTTGTCAACCGGGATGAAGAACACGGTGACGTTCCCGACAGGCTTCCCGTGGAGCAGCAGTTTACCTTCCGTCGGGAAAACCTCGACCCGCGCCGGACCACCGCAGGAAACGACCGATAAAGCCAGGAGTAAGACGAGGAAACGAACGACGAACACAGGCTGATGCTCCGAATAGAATAATGAGGGAACGAATCCATCCCGCAGGAATCCAACCATCCCCAGATGGGTATGAGGCATCCCATACCCATCTGGAGTCACTGCGACCACGCCGATACCAACAAACCCTGATCCGCGATCCGGCTTGCTGCGGGTGAGCTTACTCCGAGATCGTTTCGCCGTTGGCCCGCGTAACGTAGTAGCAGACGGCCTGCGGCGAGATGTTAGAAGATACGAAGCGAATGCTGCCATCGGCGAAGAGGATATTCACACCGCTGGTATGAAAGCTGTACAACCCATACGCCGTGGAACCGGCGGGTTGACTATTGGTGACACCGATGAGGCTGGTTCCGGGAGAAATCGTTCCGGTGGCATCGGCCCCGCTCAGCCAGTTTTCCCCACTGAACGGATCCCCCCAGCCCCCGCCCTGCTGTGTGCCGGACGAAACCATCTTCCCTTTGGTCCAGAGGTCGTTTTTACCGCTGATTTCCGCTAGCAGAATGGTGTTCGAGGTGCCATCCGTAATCGAGAGAATCGAAGTTTCTTTCCCCATATCCAGAGCGCCGCCACGTCCGCCACGCAGCCAGCCGCGGTCCACAGCGAACTCATCACCCCCGAAACGATGTGGTAATCACTGGCCGCGGCTTGGAACGCGGGAAGACCCACCGAACTCGCCAGCGACGCATCACAGGAGTACACTTTGTTCGGCTGCGGGTTAGCGGGGCAAACGAACGTCTTGACGGGTGTCTTCACCACATTGGCGTTGTTCCCGGCAATAAAAATCTGATTCAGGTTGTACAGTCGGAACAGGCTATCCTGTTCGACATACGGCAACAGATACACTCCCCAGGCGTGGGCATTGGGTACGGATGGCTCAAAAAGATACGAATTGGGGAATTTACTGTCGTGCGAGTCCGCGTAGTTGTGGAAGGCCAACCCCAATTGTTTCATGTTGTTTGAGCACTGGGCACGAGCCGCGGCACTGCGTACCTTTTGCACGGCTGGCAACAGCAATCCAATGAGGATCGCAATGATGGCGATCACGACGAGCAACTCGATCAGAGTAAAGGCGACACGTCGCATGGGTCCGACTCCAGTCAGAGAAACTGGGAATGGAAATGTAGACCAGATATACCGTGACATCTTGACCGATAACGGAATCAAAAGAAAGCCGATGTCACAAATTTTTCACCGAATTCGATCTCGAAACCGATCTCCAATTGTACCAAGGGGTTTCGGCCCGATACACGGTGAACCCCGATGCCCGTACCCCGGCGATACCACCTCAGATTCGGCCATCCGCTCCGGGAACATGAGAAATTGGCCGCGGCTTCCGTTGACGGACCATCTAGACTATCTCACAGTTCGATCCGGCCACGATGCTCTGCGGTTTCTGACTGTGTTCTGTGTTCCCGGTTCGACGATCGGTTGCGCCTCCCGGTTTTGGTGTCCGTGTGGGTATTCTGGAGGATATTTCCTTGGCTGCATCCTCTCCAACGCGCCACACGGCACCCACCGGGCCGATTATGTATGGCACAGCGACTTGTGAACTCGGCATCCTGCTTTTAGCGGCCACGGATCAGGGGGTATGCGCCCTGGTTCTCGGCGATGAGTCGGCCAAACTGGAGTCCTGGCTCCAGCAAGAGTTTCCCCATGCTCCGCTCGCTGAGAATATTGCGAACCCGTTCCAACGCGACCTACTCTCGATCACCCAGGCACTCGACCAACGGCAACCGCTTCCCCAATTGGCACTCGATCCTGTCGGAACTCCATTTCAACACCGGGTTTGGGCCGCGTTGCAAACGATCCCGGCTGGAGTAACCCGCACCTACACCCAGGTGGCCGCCGGGTTGGGGGCACCCACGGCGGTTCGCGCGGTCGCACGAGCCTGTGCGACGAACCCCGTCTCACTCCTGATTCCGTGCCATCGTGTTGTCGGCGCGGATGGCTCACTGCGGGGTTATCGGTGGGGGCTGGAGCGCAAACGCCGTCTGTTGGATTGGGAACACGCCGCCCATGCCGAGAATCCTCGTGTCACCCCGGCACGGAGACGGGTGTGACACGAGCAACAATGGCAAACTTTAGATGCTGACCGTGTGATGCGTGGGGTTGAGCGCTCCGCTAGTTTCCGCTTCCTCCGCCGCCGCGATCGGTAATTCATCCCGCATCCGCAGATACGCCAGATACCCCATCAAGCCGATCGACCATTCGACCAGTCGCATCGTCAACCGCCCGGCAAGGCCGATGTCCGCGGCTCCGGGGCGGATCAGATCGTACAATCCGCCGAATGTCAGTTCGCCACCACCCAACCCGCCCGGCAAAGGAATCAGCGCCTGCACGATATACCCAATCGGCGCGACGACGAATACTTCGGGGAGTGTCGCCAACAAAACGGGGTCCGCAGGCGGGAAGACTTGAATGGCCAAGAAGAAGATCAGCACGAAGCCGGTATGCACAATCGCCGACAGTCCGACCGCCGCCAACACGGTGCCGGGGCGCTGGCGATAGGTCCAGACGGTGTACCACAATTCCTGAAAGGTCGGCCCGACTTTCGGCAAACTGGCGAGCCGATCACCAAAACGGTGCGCCCGCCGCAACGGCAAGAATCCGAGGGCCACATACGACACCGTGGCCACCCCAGCCAGAATGCCGCAGACAGTCACAACACCCTGGAGTTTCGCATTGCTGGCGATCTTTTCATCGCCCATCGCCCAGAATGCGCCGCCCACCGTCCCAGCAAACAGGAGCAGGCCAAACAAGCCGAACAGCCGATCCGCGAACACGGTCGCCACGGCCGCCGCCCGCCGATCGGGGTGGCCCTGCGCGATGAAGAACGCCTTCACGAAGTCCCCGCCGATGGAGCCAGGCAGGAACGTGTTGTAAAAGGTGCCGACGAGCCCCAAACGAAAAGCGTTCCGCAGCGTGAATGGCAAGTGCAATGCCCGCACCAGCAGATACCAACGATAGTACTGCGTGATCGTGCAGATGACAAAGATCCCCACCGCGAGAAAGAACGGGCCGAGATGTGGTGTCTGGCTGAAGAGTTTTTGCAACCCGCTCCAGTTCAGCCCGATCATCAATCCGAGCAGAGTGACCGCCACGCCGTACTTGACGAGATTCTTCCAGCCACCAGACGATTGCGCCACGCTGTTCTCCCGCTCGTTCCCCCGCCCGCTTTGGCCGGGTCCGCGGCGTATTGTGCGAGAGTCCAGGGATCACGTCAACCGCGAGTGCGCGACTCGACATGCCCTCATGCGGCCAGTGCCTCGGTTTGTGTCCAATGCGATTTTGGGAAGATGGGGAGAAATTCAGTATGGCGGCAGTCCTCGGCGCAAAACATGGCCGAGAACGATAACAAGAAAGAGGAGATTGCGAAACGGAATCGCCCAACCGGCGAACGGCACACCGCGTTGGGGAGTGTGTTGCCAACTTCTGGCGGCGAGTTGGTGACCCAGGGATTCCATGTGGGCGAGAGAACGCGGCCAATCCACCCAACGTGCGCGCCATGCGGCCGGGATACCGGCTTTGCCGACGCGGATACCGACCAGGGCTCCGGTGATCGCCGCGACGGTATCCGTATCGCCGCCACAACGTATGATGGCGGTGATGGCCGCTTGGTAATCGTCCGGGTGGCGCAGAAAGGCATAAAGCGCCACAGGAACCGTATGCGCCACATAACCTGAAACGCCGCGGTTCCAGCCCATCTGCATCACGAATTCTTCGACCGTCAATCCTGCATGATAGGCATTTGTCATAGACATCATGCTGTCGGCAATGTGGCCAGATATTTGTGGAATATGGGCCAGTCTTTCTAACACTGTATTCGCATCGAATGGTTGTTCACGAGTCTGGGCCGCGCACTGAGCCGCGCCCGCGATGAGCCGGACACCCGCGAATACTTGGGGATGCGTATGTGTGATCGCCGTGGCAGCCGCTAACCAGGCGGAACAATCGCCGATTGCGGATGGGTCGCCTTCCAACGGGGAGGATGCGTTTCCGTGCGGGAGGTTGGCGGTGACAAACAGGATGGCCGCTCGCATCGCCGGCCCGTTTCCCGCGGAGCGAACGCCGCTGCGTTGCGGTGACCACCCGAGCCATAATCGCAAGCAGGCTCGCAGGGTTGCCCGTCCGATCCCAGCGGGTAATGCCAACGACCACCAACGCAGTTGCCAGCCCAGGGATCGGCGAAAACGGCGAACATCCCCGCCCGAGCGCAACAGAGCCTGAGCGGTCATGCAGGCGTGTTCGGTGTCATCCGAACCCATTCCGTAACCCAAGAGCAACCGGGGACGATCGAGACACGGGAACAAACGGGCGATCCGGCGAGGGGAAAGATTCTCCATCGGCAGCCCCATCATATCGCCGACGGCTTGTCCGAGCAGGCAACCGATGATGGCATCCGCATGGGGTGTTTGGGCATCGGTCATGTCACGAGCTCCATGCGCGGAGTTACGGGTCAATGTCGATGAACGCGCCGGTGATGCGATCCCAGAACCCCATAAGTGTGTCCCTCTCCAGAAAATGCCCGAGAAATGTCGCGGTCATTGTGACCGGACGCACCGCCATCGGCAATCCAGAACGTGTAAGAATTCGTCGGCGGCGTGACGGGATTTGGAGGGAAATTCCACACGCGACCTTGTTTGCCAGAACGATTTCGAGAGCGGTTCGGACCTCATACACAAACCCGATGTGGGTGTCTCAAAATCTACACTTGTCGGACAACCGGGGACGATCGTCCCCGGTTGTGTTCCTCTCCGGTTCCGTTCCTCCCTCTCAAAATTGGACAGCCTCACTGGGTGCGTGTATCAGTGGTTGGTCGTCCGCGAAGATGGCGGTTACGCCGACTGGACGCAGCTTCCTGGGCGACTTCGGTAACCAGGCGGTCAATCTGAACCTCACGGACCTATCCAGTCACACTGCGCTCACGATCGAATTCGACCTGTATCTCTTGCGTACCTGGGATGGCACCGATCCTGGCGGTTGGGGCACGGACACATTTACCGCTAAGCTTGATGGTCAAACGCTGGTGAGCAATACTTTTGCTAATCGTACTGAAGCCAATGCTGGGCACACCAACCACCAGCAGACTTATGGCGGTGTTGGTGCTCCGCCGGGGCTGTATCCGGGATTCACCGGTGCGACGGAAGCCGGCACATTGGGTTATAATACTTGGCGTGCGGAGTTCCAGCGCTACGAGGATATGAGTTCTGTCTATCGGCTGACATTCACGGTCCCGCACATCGCCACGACTGCGAACTTCCAATTCGCCGGCAGCGGGCTCCAGGGACTCGGCGATGAAAGCTGGGGATTGGATAATGTGCAGGTGACGGCGAAGGTTGCACTCGGAAACTGGACATGGGGCCTCGCTGAGGATGGTAAAATATATGCTAAAGCTGCCGAAGGGGATACGCTACAAACCCTAGTAAACCAAGGCTACGACAAAGAACGTTTGCTCGAATTAGCCGCCGCACAGTCCATACAATCCGTAGATGTTGCTTTGCCCAAAGATTTTAGTCTAAATATCTCGAGTCTATTCTCCTCATCTGTACAAGAAGTTTTGGTTCGTCAGCAACAAATGAGTTATGAAGAGCTGAGGCAGGTTGTTGAATATACCCCAGGCGGACCGAATAACGTCCCTCAAGGTAAGACTGTAGGCAATAGTGGAGTGAATTGGCTTCAAGGAAATAGCTTTGGGGACGATGGGCAACAATTAACCGGGAAGTATTCATCCAACAAATTTGGGTGGCAGAATTGTTACGGCTTCGTTGGGTTGGCGATCGGCGTTGAACTTCCGAATGGTGCGACCGCATACGACTTCGGCATGGCTGCACTCACTTCAGAACCAGTCGCCGGAGCAATTGACGACGAAGCGAGGGTTTACAATCCTTTTCAACAGTATCTCCCTGATCCGCGCTATGATTCGGTCCGCACGCTTGTCCCTGAGATGGGATTGATAAAAACATTGACCGGAGGCGGAATGAAGTCAGACACGCCCAGTTTCGGGGCCGTAGCCCTATTCAAGCAATCCACTAACAAGTATGCACACGCGGCCATCGTTTTAGGTAAAAACGAGAACGGCGGAGTCTACGTCCTCCAAAAACTGAACGCCGCTGAGCCCTATGCCGTTACTCTTATCGACCACCCACGTGTTGCCGTATTTGGCACCCCAGAATACTATGCTAGGGAGATGATGTAATGAAATCTATTGTTGCCATGCCTGCAAGTATCCTGTTCTCTTTTGCAATCGTGGCTCCTGGATTGTGTTCCGACAAGCCACCTTTATTGCTTAAGAATTCTGATACCACAACGACCTGGTCTATCATCCGAGGGACCATTGTCGGATCCCCCGGTAAGCAAACTGGACTCCCTTCCCCCGTTGCTGATACAGTGGTATATGTGAATCGTGATCCGATAGAGGTCGGCCCTGTACCCAAACCGATAGACATTGTAATCAATGACGGCAAGATGATACCCCGTCATGCGATCGTCTTGGCCGGTCAGTCCGCTGTATTCACAATTTCAGGCGATGAGCCGTATGCCCTGACGTTTCATTCGCCAGCCGAAAAGGCCATTGGCCGTACTGCCCCGTCAGATCCTAAGCGACAACTTAAACGGTTCGAAAAGTCGACACCACTTGTCACTGTCAGGTGCTCAATCCATCCGGCTTTTCGCGGTTACGTTACTGTAATTCCCGGTAATGATCGCGTATCGACCGGAGGCATGGGCACGTATCGGCTCGAGACTAGTTTGCCAGTTGGCAAGTATGAGGTGATAGCCTGTCATGCTGATTATGGTGCGCGACATCAATTCATTGAGGTTCGGTCGAATATCCATGAATATCTGGCCGACTTCGATATGTCCAAGCCGCCTTCTCCATAAATCGCCAGCAGTATTGTCATTTACGTGATCTGGAGAGTTGACAGCGGGTCTGGATCTCCGTCCTGTCGAAGGACTTAAGGTCACAGCAATTTACGACACCGCCACTGGAGTTAAGGCGGGTGTGGATTACAGCAAGGACGGTGTCACCCTATTCACGAATTTCGACGAGGAAAACAAGACCTGGCGTGTGGGTGGTTCGTACCTGTTTGAGAAGGGATACCGAAACCTGCCACCCCTCCAGGGCTACCTCGAAATCCTGGCCGAAGGCAATCAATCGATAGGCGGCAGATTCTCCAACTATAACATTCAGGCAAGATTTGGAATATTCTTCTAAGTTTCAGGGGAGTCTACTCAATGCGGCCTGGAGTGTATGTGTACCATGCCGCCGAATACTATCCACTAACAAGGAGCACGGATGCACACCTTACTCGCACTATCCCTCGTAATTATCGCCGACCCGCGAAGCCCCGCCGACACCAACGAGGTGGCGGAGCGGGCATCTCAAGCATTCTTCGATCAGGACCACAAGAAGGCCGAGCGTCTCTGGCTCGAAGCCGCCCAACTTGTCGAGAACGATCCTCTCCGATGCCACGATTACTGTAATTACCTGGCTATGGTCGGCGTTTCACTCGCGGTCCAGCACCGTTACCCGGCGGCCGAAACCCACTTCCGGCGTTCTTATGCCGTCGCTTGCCAGCATCCAGAAACAGGCGATGAGGCGAGAGCCTGTGAGAACCTGGCGCGGAACCTCATCTCGGTTGGTCGATTTGAGGAGTCTGAGGTTCTATTTCGCAAGTGCTGGCGATTGTCTCAAGGGCACCCAGACAGGAAGAAGGAGCGATTCATACTGCTCCAAGACCTCCGGCGGTTGTACCAGGCGGCCGGTCGTTATGATGATGCCGTCGCCTGCGCAACCCGTCTCTTAACCCAGGTTGACCAACACCACGACCCGCGGGCGTTCAAAAAATGGCAGCATCTGTTCCTTGCGCAGATTGCCGCTGCCAGAGGAGAATTTGCTGAGTGTGAACGCCAGCGGGTCTTTTTGGATGAACCGGGCAAACTTCGTTACGAAGGGTTCTTGAGCGGCCAAGTCCATCTGGCTGCTGGTCGGTACGAAGCCGCGCGGGCCGCTGTGAGTCATGAACTCAAAACACAATTAGAACAACGCTATCCTGACGCGGTGGTCATTGCTCCGATGCTGATTACACGGGCACAAGCGTTAATTGGTCTGGGGCGGAAGGAAGAGGCTTTGTCTGACATCCGTACAGTCTTGACGATGCCTGCGGATTGCCTGTCTCCGTCCCATCCTTACGTAGCCGATGCCTTGGATGTGTATCATCAACTGGTGCCCGGCGACCAGGATGCGATTCGACGGCGGGACAAAATCCGCCAGGAACGGGCCAGTGCCAAGTTCGCCGGAATCGCTGTGTTCACCGACGAATGAGTGACTGCGGTGGCCAGCCGAGCCATAATCGCACGCAGGTTCGCAGGGTTGCCCGTCCCGATTTCGACTGAATCAGCTTCCTGGAGGGATTCGGTGTTAATCGTATTTCCATATCACCTGATCGCGTCTGTTGCCCTGATGGCACACTCTGAGCCATCGCCATTCACCGTGACCGTGAGTGGCGGGACGGCTGAAGAGAATGCCGCCACTCAAGCGATGTGGACTGGTGACTTCCTCAAAATGGAGAAAATACACCAGCGGTTGGCCGATCGGCTCGCTAACGACCCATTGCGTGAACTCGATTTTGCGAATGAGTTAAATAGCCTTGGAGGTGCGCAGATCATTCGTGGGAAGTATCAGGAAGCCGTCCAGAACTTGGAAAAAGCGGATGCGATCCGGGTCAAAGTTCTCGGACGGTATCATCGATACTCAATAACTACTGTGGAAAACCTCGGAATCGCGTGTATCGGCACCGGAGATTACCGCCGTGCCGAGCAATTACGAGTGATTCTCTGTCGAGGCCGATCTCCTGATTCGACCGTTTCCGAGTTAGCGGGTCTGTGGCAACGCTTTGCGGTGCTCTACCGCGAAGCCGGTCGATTTGCCGATTCTGAAATATGCATTCAAGAAAATTTGGCAATATTGCGAACACTGCCGGGACGGCCAACCGCTGATGAATTCGCACAATACCACCGATGGCTGATACCGTTGTATCTAGAGACGAATCAGCCCGAGAAAGCCCGCAAGGCGTTTGAGCCTGTTGCCAAGTCTTGGCATCCGAAGTTGGTTCATCTTCCGAAAGGAGAAATGCTATTGGCGAACCATGAGTATCGGGCGGCCGCGGACTCGCTGGCGTATGCTCTTCTGTACGAACAGACTCGCCCGGACCCGAATCCGACGAAATTCGCTTATATCTGGTGGCTGATCGGGCGAACCGAAGCCGCTCTCGATGATCCCACTGCACAGGAATCGTTGAAACGTGCGGTGACTTTCTACAAATCGTCGTTGGGTTCGGATCATCCGCACTACGCTCGCTCACTGCGAACATTGTATGGATTTTTTCCCCAAGGCAATGAGGCACTCGCAGCGGAAGCAGACGCAATACGAGAACGAGCCAAGCCGAAACAGCCGCGCGGCCTCGATGCGGTACGCTCCGAATTGCCACATGTACCGACGAGGTGATTTCTACACCCTCTCCACCTGTGGCACCACCGCTGATTTTGCCACGAGCACGGGCCAATAGGCGAAGACTTCACGCACGGGCGGGCGACCAGATGAGTCAACGAAATCATATACATATGATTTCGTTGACGACCAACAAGCCGCTACTATCTGTCGGAGGTGGGTGATGGGGATCACATTCCCATATTGGTCACGTTTCCGCAGGCTGCTTTGTCTCGCCTTGATGGCCGTTATTCCGGCGTGTCATGTCGATACAAATGAAGGCGGCACCATGAACTCTATCCTGATCGCGCAGTGGCCCAACTGGTTCGGCCATTTCGCGTTCACTCCCGATGGTCGGCAACTGCTCATCGCCGGCGATCGCTCTCCCCCCGGTGGGGTGGTTGCCTATGACATTGTGTCCGGCAAGTGGCTTGGCCCGATAACCGACGATCCTCGGACAATCTGGGGAGATAATCTGGCGCTATCCCGCGATGGCCAGTTCGGCGTGTTCGACGGAGACGCTGGCATCTTCCGGGTCTGGGACATGGCGAAGCGGCGGGAGGCGGCTCGGATCGACTGTCGCGGAGGGAAAGGGCGGAGCGGTCAAGCCGGGCTGGCCACGGTCCCGACACCGGACGGGAAAACCTTCTTCGCCACGCTCCGAGGCATGGGCCGCCAGACGATCTATCAATGCCGTGTGGCCGATGGGACCGTCACACAACACTACACCCTGAAAGGCTCGGCCCTGTTCACTCAAAGTGAGCAGGAGAAGGGGACAATTGATCGATTGACCCTCAGCCCAGATGGGAAGACTTTGGCGTTCACCGAATGGCAGCGGGTGGTGACCCTGGACGCGGCCACCGGAAAGGAACAGGGGAAGTTCCAATCCCAGGAGACATCCAGGTTCATAGCGTTCAGCCCGGATTCCCAGTTTGTGCTATTCAACGCCGACTGCAAGGTGATCCGGTGCCGGCTCACAAAGGATGGACCAATACTCGACAAATCGTCAGAAGAATTCGTTCATCCCGTGATTCCGAATACCTTTCACCTACCCACTTGTGGTTCGCTGTCGCACGATGGCAAGGTGCTGGCGTTGGGCCTCGGTGAAGGGAATTGCGATCCGGGTTACGTCTGTATCTGGGATGCGATCGCATGGGTTCCGAAAAAGACGTTCCCATGTGGAGCCGATCGGGTGGCTGCGGTCGCCGCCTCGCCCGATGGCCGTCAAGTGGCCACATTCAATATAAACGGCGATCTCCGCCTCTGGGACATGGCCGACCGTCCATGATAACAGACTTTGGCTGAACGGATCTCCGTTACACCCTCTCCACCCGTGGCACCACCGCTGATTTTGCCACGAGCGCGGGCCAGTAGGCGAAGACTTCGCGCACAGGCGGGCGACCCGTGGTGTAGCCGGTGGTGCCGGGGTAGCCGCTCGTGACCAGCGGGGCGAACTCGCGGGTGAATCGCTCCACGGCCGCTTGGCGCGGGTCACGCACCGCGACGCGCAACACCACCTCCGGCGGAGTCGCACGGGGCAGCACGCCGGGGACAACATCCCCCGCCCCCAGCACCTCTACCAAGGAATGCGCGTACTCATACCCCGCATCGCGGAGACGGTCGAGCAGCATCGCCCCGCTGGCACGGGCTTTTTCCACAGCCCCCGGACCCGCGATCACCAGCATCCCCGCGGAAGCCCAGCCGTCCCGGTAGGCAATCGACACCTTGTAACTATCCGTCGCCGGAGTGCCCCGACACCCACGCACTTCCACCGCGTCCGGGCCGGTCTGGTGCAATGTCGGCGTGGTGAAGTCCGCGACGACATCCGGCGTGAGATACCGCGCGGGGTCTTCCACTTCGTAGAGCAATTGTTCCGCGACGGTTTCGAGGTTCACACAACCGCCGCTGCCCTCCGGCTTGGTGATGGTGAAACGGCCATCCTCTTGTACCGCGACAATCGGGTAGCCGACCTGGGCCAGATGCGGCGCATCCTCGGCGTGCGTCCAGATTCCCCCCGTCACTTGGGCTCCGCACTCGATGAGATGGCCCGCGATGGTCCCGGCGGCGAGGCGGTCCACATCACTTTCCCCCCAGGACCAACCGAATTCGTGCGCCAGTGGGCCGAGTGTCAACGCCGCATCGGCGACCCGGCCCGTGATGACGATCGACGCGCCGAGTCGGAGAGCCTCGGCGATCGGCTGAGAACCGAGATAGGCATTGGCACTGACCACACGGCCCCGGATCGTTTCTAACGATGCCTCCGTGTCGAGGTGACGGAAGGTGTGCCCCGCGGCGATGAGTTCATCCAAGCGGGGAATCAGATCATCCCCCGAGACGACCGCAACGGTGCGATCCGCCAGCCCGTGTTGCAGGAGAACCTGTCGCACCTGTTCGCCACAGCCACGCGGGTTCATGCCGCCGGCGTTGGTGACGATGCGAAGATGCGGTTGCGCGATCAGTTCGGGAACGAGTCGCTCCACGATGGCGGGGAAATCGCGGGCATACCCGGCTTCAGGATGACGTTGTTTCTGAATCGCCAGAATCGACATCGTGAGTTCAGCCAGATATTCCAGCGTGAGATAATCGAGCCGACCCGTTTGCACGAGGCGAATCGGCGCGTCGATGTTGTCACCCCAGAACCCGCAACCGTTGCCGATGCGCACCTGTCTCATCCTGCTGTCTCCGGGTAGAATTCGGTTACGGGTATGATACTTCGCCGTGACTCCGAGGTGCAGGATGAATGACCCATTCCGGTTCTTACCCGAACTGGGCGGCCCCCGGTTACTCGGCTTGTTGTCGACTCCCCGACTCGCCGCGCTGGACCCCGGCCAGCCGGACCCGGATGTGCTGCCCGCGCTCCGCGATCTGACCCCGGAGATGCTGTTCACGAAACCTGTGGCTCACCCGGAAGCCGCCACGGCCTGCTTGGCGGGATTGTGGCTGTATTTTGACTATTTGGAAGAATCGCATTCGCTCAGCCAGTCGCTGAGTACGCCGGAAGGCAGTTTTTGGCACGCGATCATGCACCGACGGGAACCGGATGCGTGGAACAGCAAATACTGGTTCCGGCTGGTTGGCGATCATCCCGTGTTCGGACAACTCCGCGAACAAACTCCGACTCTGGGGTATGTGTTCACGGACGCTTTGGCCTTCGTGGATTTTGTGGAACAGGTCCGCGGCACCGGCTCCGCGGAGGAAGAGACGGCCAAGACAGTCCAGCGGCTGGAATGGGGACTATTATTTGACTATTGCATGCAAGCCGCGTTGTGATTCTTGATGCGTTGGAGTTGGTTACTCTCCGATGTCCTCATTCCAAATCGCGGGGTTTTGATGAATGTAGTCCGCGAGCATTTCTCGGCACACGGAAGAATCCAGGTTGATGACCGTGATCCCGTTTTCCACCAGCCAATCGACCCCACCCGTGAAGTTGGTGGATTCCCCAATCACGACTGTGCCGATGCGGAATTGTCGGACCAGTCCCGAACAGTACCAGCAGGGGGCCAGTGTCGTGACCATGATCGTATTCTGATAGTGCCGCTGACGGCCAGCCTTCCGAAAAGCGTCCGTCTCACCATGAATGGAGGGGTCATTTTCCTGCACCCGGCGATTGTGACCGCGACCCAGAACCTGGCCGGTCGCATCGCACAGCGCGGCCCCGATGGGGATGCCGCCTTCACGCAGGCCGATCCGCGCTTCCGCGATCGCCA
Organism: Bacteroidales bacterium; assembly: GCA_026931725.1. Classification (GTDB taxonomy): domain Bacteria; phylum Planctomycetota; class Planctomycetia; order Gemmatales; family Gemmataceae; genus JAIXLE01. Next base: position 13,621 of record JAIXLE010000094.1, on the reverse strand, counting down.
CTTCCAACATGCGTTCATAATCGGAACGAGGAAGCATCAGAACACCTCGGATCGAAGGCAGGAGAGTCGCCCACCGCAACCCCTTCACTAGACCAGTTGCACAATCGGATATTGGGACAACCAGGGTGTCCCTCCCTCACCCCAATCATGCGTCCATCCTACTTCTGATTGCGCGGCTCAGCAATATTCTTCATCATCAGGGTGTGGCAGGTGGCGGGCGGAAGGGATTGCGATACCGCTCCGCCGCGATTCGTCCTCGTTCGCTCCCGCCTGCGGCATCGGCGACGCGCAGACTGGCTGGAATCCGCTAACCGAGGCCGTCCGCTTCCTGATCAAGTTCTGATCAACTCAGCGGCCAGCGGGTTTCGAGAACCAATGGTTCGCGGCCAGATCGGTGGATTCCAACAACCACGGGGCCGCTGTGGGTCCACCAGTCCAGTTCCCCGCGATACTCAAGGTGATCCGTACGAGGTCGGCGGTGACGGCTCCCGGAGGGCCAACCCAACGGAAACCGCTGACATCCTGATCCATGCGGAACAGCGATCGGCGCACGGACACGTCCGCGGGGGGTAACACCTCGGGTAAAGTTCCGGCGACAAACAAGCTCGCGGCGGCGAGTTCCCCACCGAAGGACCACGCCGCTTGTTGGGGATTCCATGGGCCATTCCAACTGAACCGATCCCGGTAGATGAGACGACGCGCACGCCGAACTTCAAAATCCTGCACGATCCGCTCAAACTGGAATCGCTCCGAGAGTGTCCCACGGTTGTACCGTCCCGCCAGCCAGATGTCGCCCCAGATCATGCGAGCGGTCGGGGCCAATGTGATCCGTCCCCGTTGGAAGAACCGTGACCCGGCATACGGAATCGCGGGACCAGGTAGGACCACGAGAATGGCATCATCCTCGACATCCGCGTACCAGTTCTGCGCGGCGAAACTCGACTGAGTCGGGTGAATCCGCGTTGCCGACTGTCCCGTGACCACCGCGCGTGTCCCCGCTCGCGCGGCGATGTCCAAGAGATGGCTGTCCCCATCCATCAAGCCCGTGGTGAGCGTGATGAGATACAACAGGGATGCGGGTTCGCGGTCGAACGCGAATGCAGGCAGCACCCGCAGGGGAATCTGCTGGTACAGCGATCCCAAACGGGTCATGCGGCCATCGGACACGAGTTCAATCTGGGCTCCGCCGACCCGCGCCGCCGGGTGGCCGATGGCTTCCAAGCCGCGGAATTCCCAAGGTGTTACGAATGCGGAGCGTGTGATGCCAGTTGTTCCCGCACCCAGGCGACCACCTCGGCGATCCCCTGTTTCTGACGCAGGCTGACCATCAGGAAGGGCCGTTGACCGCGCATCTTCGTGCTGTCCCGGTGCATCACTTCCAGGTCTGCCCCCACATGCGGCGCGAGGTCGATCTTGTTGATGACGAGCAAGTCGCTGTTGCAAATCCCTGGTCCTCCCTTGCGGGGAATTTTGTCCCCTTCGGCCACGTCGATGACGAAAATGAACTTGTCGGCGAGTTCGCGGGAGAATACCGCCGTGAGATTGTCGCCGCCGGATTCCACGATCACCAGTTCCAGTTGCGGAAATTGCCGTTGGAAGTTGGCCACCGCGCTGAGGTTCGCACTGGCATCGTCCCGGATCGCGGTGTGAGGACATCCGCCGGTCTGCACGCCCACGATCCGTTCGAGCGGCAACGCCTCCCGGCGGGAGAGGAATTCCGCGTCCTCATGGGTATAGATGTCGTTGGTAATCACGGCCAGATTGACGGCGGGCCACAGTTCCTTGCAGAGCATCTCGACGAGCGCTGTTTTCCCGGATCCCACCGGCCCGGCGATGCCGAGCGTGAACACTTTGCGTTTCGTCCCCGCGTACCGGGCTGGCCCGACTTCGCCCGTGTGCGAGTGATTGTGGCCATTGGGGTCACGATGGAACGCGACTCGTGGTCGAACCCGTTTCCGGCGAGACAGCGTCCCCAAGGGGATGTCTACCGGGTCAGGAACGGAACATTCTGGCATAAAGAAGAGTTTGTTCATCACAGAGAACCTCATAAAAGGGGCAACCGGCACCGGCTGTCTCTAGCGGGCGGTCGACCGTCGCGTGAACCAATTCGTGAATGTCATCATGGAGGTAGGCGAGAATCTGCTGGCCATGGGTGTGACCCACGGGAATCGCCCGGACTCCGGCCGCGATCATCCCCAGCGCGGCCTGATGATAGTACGCCGTCAGGGTGTCCTCCGTACTCGCTCCCGCAATCGCCCCGAGCAGGCCAAATGCGACCGGATGGTGCCAGTGATCCACGGTCGCAAATGCCGCGAGTCCCACAGCGGACCAGGACCAGGTCTGCCCCAATGCGATCAGTTGTTCGCCCATCTCTCGGCTTGCGGTGCGGAGGGACGGTGGCAACATTGTGACATCGGCCAGTGCATTCAGTTCCGCGAGCGCTGTCGGTTCTCCTTGTCCCATCTGTTGATGAGCCTGTGCGGTCAGCACTCCTTCCAGAGGAGCCAGGCACGACCGCAACCAGTGTGCCGTCCACTGTTCCAGGGATTCCGGCCCATCGACCAACCCCCGCGCAATAGCCGCTTCCAACCCCCAGGAGTGGGTATAACCACTGATGGGTAAAGCGGAGTCCGAAATTTGTAGTAGACGAACATTCATAAGTCGATTCGTATGGACTGTCCCATCCGTGGCTTCCCAGTGGGACCAACCCACTGGGAAGCCCGATGTCCCATCCCCGATTGGACGTGGGGCAACTGGAATCGCCGCTATCAGAACAGGAAATACCGTTGGGTCATGGGGAGCTTGTCCAACGGTTCGCTGTAGACCCGTTGACCGTCCACTTTGACCTGATAGGTTTCGGGGTCGATCTCGATTTTCGGGGTCGCCTCGTTCCGTTTCATGTCCTTTTTGCCAATCTTGCGGCAGCCCTTCACGGGGACGACTTCCCGTTGGAGGCCGTACCTTGCCGCGATGCCTTTATCAAAAGCCGATTGGGACACGAACGTCAGGCAGGACTTCGACAAAGCCCGGCCGAAGGCCGCGAACTGGTGACGCATGTGGACCGGCTGCGGGGTGGCGATGCTCGCATTGGGGTCGCCCATCTGCGCGTTGACGATCATGCCCCCCTTGAGAACCAGGAACGGTTTCACGCCGAAGAACGCCGGTTCGTAGATCACGAGATCCGCGAGCTTGCCGGCTTCGATACTGCCGACCTGATCCGCGATCCCGTGGGCAATGGCCGGGTTGATCGTGTACTTGGCGATGTACCGTTTGACCCGTTCGTTGTCGTTGCGGGCACTGTCCCCGACCGCGTGGCCGAGTTGCACTTTCATCTTGTGCGCGGTTTGCCAGGTCCGCAGGACCACTTCGCCGATTCGGCCCATCGCCTGGGAGTCTGAACTCATAATGCTAATGATGCCGCGGTCATGAAAGACATCTTCGGCTCCGATTGTCTCGGCACGAATCCGGCTTTCGGCGAACGCCACGTCTTCTGGGATGTGGCGAGACAGGTGATGGCAAACCATCAGCATGTCCAGGTGTTCGTCGATCGTGTTGACCGTGAACGGGCGGGTGGGGTTGGTACTGGCGGGCAGCACGTTCGGTTGCCCAGCGATCCGCATGATGTCCGGGGCGTGGCCACCACCGGCACCTTCGGTGTGGAAGCTATGGATGGTCCGCCCTTTGATGGCGGCGATGGTGTCATCTAGGAAGCCACATTCGTTGAGCGTATCGGTGTGAATGGCAACTTGAATGTCATAGTCATCGGCAACGGACAAACAGGTATCAATGGCGGCGAGAGTCGTTCCCCAGTCTTCGTGCAACTTCAGGGCACACGCACCCGCGTCGACCATGTCGACGAGGGGTTTGGCGAGGCCGCTGTTCCCTTTTCCCATGATGCCGACATTGACGGGGAGTCCCTCGAACGCCTGGAGCATCCGCATGATGTTCCAGGCACCAGGGGTGCAGGTGGTGGCCCAGGTGCCCGTCGCCGACCCGGTGCCGCCGCCGATGAGGGTGGTCACGCCGCTGGCCAGAGCCACGTCGATCTGCTGCGGGCAGATGAAGTGAACGTGCGAATCAATCCCGCCAGCCGTGACAATCTTGCCTTCCCCGGCAATGATTTCCGTGGCTGGCCCGATCACGAGTCGCGGGTCGATCCCACACTGCGTCAGCGGGTTCCCCGACTTGCCCACCGCGATAATGCGTCCTTCCCGAATGCCGATGTCGCCTTTGACGATCCCCCAGTGGTCGATGATGATCGCGTTGGTAATCACGAGATCACAATGCTTGGGGTTGAGTGGCTCTTCGAGGGTGCATTGCGCCTGTCCATCCCGGATGGACTTGCCGCCACCGAAGATGGATTCTTCACCGTAATCGCCGTAATCTTCTTCAATCTCAATAATTAGTTCCGTGTCCGCCAGTCGAACCCGGTCGCCTTTGACGGGGCCGTACTTCTTCGCATAGGCTTTGCGGGATTTCTGAATCGCCATGAACGTGTGTCTCCGTCCGGTTGTCTGGGGGTGTAAGGCAGCCCGTGGCCGCCGATGGCGTGGCGAGACGAACTGGCATTAGGACGGCTTATGGCCGTAACCTTGTTCGAGACAACGTTTAATGCTGACCTCACGGGTATACGGGTCGTCGAGCCGACCTTCCACCAACCCGTTGAAACCGTGTACAACCCGACGGCCGCCATAAGGGATCAGTTTAACTTCTTTCGTATCACCGGGTTCAAAACGCACGGATGTCCCGCTGGGAAGATCGAGCCGCATCCCGTAGGCCTGGATGCGGTCGAAGACGAGTGCCCGGTTCGTCTCGAAAAAGTGGTAGTGTGCCCCAACTTGAATGGGGCGATCGCCGGTGTTGTTGACCGTGATCGTGATGGCCGTGCGCCCCGGATTGAGTTCGAGGTCTGGACCATCAAAAATGAATTCACCCGGCACCATGACTGGACTCCAAAATGAGGATGGAAGAAGCACACGGTGCGGTTAGCGAATCGGGTCGTGAACGGTGACGAGTTTGCTGCCGTCTGGAAACGTCGGTTCGACCTGAATCATGGGGATCATCTCATGGACACCTTCCATGACATCATCCTGGGTCAGGATTTCCCGGCCCGCACTCATAATTTCCGCGACGGATTTCCCATCGCGGGCCAGTTCCATGAGTTGAGCCGTGATGAAGGCTGTCGCTTCCGGGACGTTCAGTTTCAATCCGCGGTTCTTGCGATCCCGCGCGACCTGGGCCGCCGTATAGATCAGCAACTTGTCGATTTCCTGCGGAGACAACATCATGATGGACACTCCACAAATCAGGAACAGAGTGATAAGCCAATCGACTTCCGTTATCGGCCCGCAATGAACAGACGCGGCTCCAGATATTCCAGGAACAGGATAATCCAGGTCGCCAAGACAAAAGGCGCTGTCAATGCGGGCAACCCCAGTTGAGGGAAAACTTCCGTCAGCGGGACAGAAAGGATCATACCCAGAATCGGTGCCACCAGCGTCCGGCGATTCAGGAAAAGGGCCAGTGCCACTAGGGTCGCATTGTAGCCGTACAACCCGAGCGTGATATTTTCTGCATGTCTCCGACCCACTAACTGCTCAGGATCTAGAATTTCCAAGCCTGCCACATCCTGATAGTTGGCCACGAGCATCCCCACAAACGAAGCGGCGACAACCCAGACCGCGTGGGGGCGACAATTGACCGCAATCCCGATGGCGAAGAACAAACCCGTCCAGACACTCGCCTGAAACATGACCTGTCCGATGCCATGGGCGATGGCTGTGATGGTCAATCCCACAGGTGGATTCGCTAGCAGGGCCGGATAGCCCGCCCCCACAGCGACCGCACCGAGAGCAGGAGCCAGAAAAAAGATACCCCAGGTCGTGACGACAAACGGAGCCGTGTACGTCGGGAATGGGACATAGGCCCGACACCATCGGGTCACAAACGTGGCCACGATGCTCCCCACGACCAGCAGGACAAGCGACACCAACCCCGGTTCAAAAAGGAACAGAGTCGCAATCCCGACGAGGGCCGGATTGAATCCGTAGATTCCCGCGAGCACCTCGCCTTTGTCGAATCGTGCCAGCCAAGCCACGACGGTACCGATCACGGCCCCAGCCACGAGGGCCGCCGCGAGCAGTGGAATACTCAGCGCGATGCCCACCACGAACAGCAATCCGGTGAGGGCGTTTTCCTGAAACATCACTTGGCCGATGCCCCGGCCCACGACACACGCGGGCAGAAGCCGAACCATCGTCGACGAAGGTATCGTCACGCATCACCGTGGGGGAAGGCGCGTCGGATCGAATGAAGAATGACTCGTTTTAGTTCGAGGAATCGAATGGTAAGGCGGATTTGTGGACAATCAACCGGAGCTTGCCATCGGCACAGCGGCGGAAGACGAAGGTCTTGTCGACCTTCACTTCGCTCCCTTTGGCATCCGTGAAGAAGACGTTCCCCATCGTGATGGCGATGTTACCGTGAATCTGAATACCGTTCTCAGCCGCGTTGTTATCGTAGCCGGCCTTTACCCAATTCTTGAGAGCGAAACCCGTATCACTTGGGAATTTCGGATTCCCGCCGACGACGTATGAGAGCGCCCCTTCCTGGGTCGGACGGAACGTATCGGGCCGAGAGGACAATGTGGGTTTGAAGAACACTTTGCCATCGGCGTAGTCGTAGCTGTCCGCGATGATCTGGGCGGCGAGTTTCTTGTAGTCGCCACCGTTCATGTGCGCCTTGCTGATCTTGAGCAGGCCATCGCACCAGGCTTGTTGGGCGGCGTTCACTTCGGCTTCGGTGATCGGTTTCAGTGTGGGCTTGTCCTTCGCGGACAGGCTCGTGGTCATGATCGCAAATAGTGCGGCAAACAGGGTCATTTTTCCCAGTCGGCTGCCATGGCATTGTGCAAGCATCGGATCACCGTTGAAGAGGAAACAAAATAAAGTCAAAATAATGGAGAATACACCATTCCATGAGTAACCCACCATGCGCACATAATTTTTGATCCGTTATCCACCGCACGAAAATTATGTGCGCATACATTATCACACTAATTACCAACCTGACAGGCGGCCATCACGAAATCCAATCCTTTCGTAAATTTATGGTTAATTCATTTAAGAGAGAGAGAGAGCAAATGTGAAGGAGGGTGTCAGCGGGTTCAGGCTGGTGCCTCTTCTCCCCTGGAAACCCGAAAAAAGAGGGGGAGTCCATCATGTTTTGCAGGAGGAATGGGGTGGTTTACATGAACAGTTGAAGGTGGTGTGCGGTATCCGCACTAGGGTGTTCTTGGGATTGCTCCCTCACACACGTTCAAAGCAGGATGATGTGATTTCACCAACAGCATGGGTTCTCAATGTGGGATGCACGATAGTGAAATCGTATTCAAGCAACATGATCGAACTTGTGGACGAGTCGACGACTGTTGATGTCCAGGGCTTCGAGGATTTGTAGAACCGGGCCGAGGTCGATTTGATAAGAACAGGCCCAAGTGATGATGTCGAGGTTTTCCTGACCCGCTTTGAGACGATCGAGAATCCGATTGAGGAGTTCTTGCCGATCCTGGAATGCCCGCTGGAGAAGCCCAAAATCACCGCGGTCGAGTTCGATCCAGAATCGTTTGCCTTGCAGATGTTCGAGCCAGCGAGCGCGGAGATAACCCCACCAGTGTTCCTGGACCCAGCGTTTGATCGCGGTTTCCCCGAGATCACGCCCGGCCTTTTCACTTTCAATCCACTTAAACCGCTCCGCTTCGACTTGAGAATCGGAATAAATGTGCCGAGGATGGATAATACTCCGATCTGTTCTAGGTGGTGAATCCAGTGTTTTGACGCAGATGACATAGCGTCCGTTAGACATCCAGAAGACAGCCTCTCGCGGGAATCTCATCCATCATACAATCAATCGATTCGGCAAATCAACTGAGTTCTGCCCCATCATCGGGCAATAAACCCTCCATCCACAAACAATACCTGCCCGGTGATGTAGCAACCCGCGGGACTCGCTAGCAACAGGCAAGGTCCGATCAATTCGTGCGGTTGCCCCCAGCGACCGAGGGCCGTGTGGTCTGCGAAGGCTTGTTTTTCCGAGTCCGAAAGTAAGTTCATCGGCAGATCGGTCAGGAACGGCCCCGGCGCGATACAGTTGACGGTGATGCCGAATGGTCCCAGGTCAATCGCGCTGGCGCGGGCCAGACCGAATAAGGCGGATTTCGTCGCGGAGTAGATGTTTCGTTTTTCCTTGGACACTTGCCCCAGAATCGACGAAATGTGAATCACCCGTCCCCAGCGTCGCTCCTTCATTTGCGGAACCAGTTCGCGGGTCAGGGCCATGACGGAAGAGAGATTGACTTCCAGTACCCGATCCCACACCTCATCGGTGACTTCATCAATGGCTTGTGGGGCGTTCGTCCCGGCGTTGTTCACGAGAATATCGACTCGCCCCATCTGATTGAGAGCGGTCTGCGCGAGAATCCGCATGGCCGACCGATCGGCGGCATCGGCGACGGCGTAGCCACCACGGCGGCCGGTGCCCGCGAGAATCTCCGCAAGCGCGGCGGCGAGTTCGGCTTCATTCCGACTGGAGATGAACACATCCGCGCCCGCTTCCGCAAGTCCGCGGGCCATGCTTTTGCCGAGGCCTTTGCTGCCGCCCGTCACAAGTGCGATTTTGCCGGTCAAATCGAAGATGTTGCTGCTCATCGTCGGATGCCTTGTCGGGGGTGTAGTATCAGCATAGTTCGATACCGTGCCATCCGCACACGGAAAACAAAATGAGAATCGACAACACGCCACGCGCACCCATCAGGGGATTGTGGTTTGAATCGTCGCGTTTTTCCGAAGCTGTTGTACAAGCTGTTGCCGGATATCTTCGGTGTAGCATTCCCGCACCAGATCGACCACGTTTTCAAATGTCGTGGGCTGTCCGGGTTTGCGGGCTTCCACACGGATCAGAACCATTCCGTGTGGGGTTTGCACGGGGTCGCTGACCGCGCCCACGGAAAGCGCAAAAGCCGTGCGGGCCAAGGCTTCATCGACCAGGGCATCCTTGCGGGCAATCCATCCGAGAGCACCGCCCTGAGTCGCGGTCGGATCGACGGAATAGCGTTTAGCCGCATCCGCGAAGGTGATTTTACCGCTGAGAATATCGGCTTTCACCTGGGCCAGTTGCTGTTGAGCCGCAGTCCAGGCACCAGGCGGGGAACCCGCTGGGACGCGGACCACGATTTGACTGACTTGAACAGCCACGCGGTCGAACAAATCTTTATAGAGTGTGTAATACTTTTTGAGTTCCGCTTCCGTCGTTCGGCCTTCAACATACTTTTGGAACTTCAGCAAGTTCGTCCAAGTATCACGAACATCGGCTTCCGTTCGCCCGGTTTCCCGGAAGTATTCCTCCAGGCTTCGGCGTTGCCGTCGGAGGCTCACCATCAGGGCACGCAGTTGCCCATCCACTTCAGCCGGGGTGACGGCGGGTCCGTGTTCCCGCAGATATTGCCGCACCAGCAGATCATCAATCAAATCTTCAACGACGGCTTGACGAATATCGTGTGTTTGCGTGGCTGTCAGCACTTCGGGGCGGAACTCACGGCGAATCAACTCATCCACCTGGGTGAGGCGAATGACATCTCCGTTGACGATCGCCGCGATGGTTGCATCCGGCGGTGCGGGCGTGGGTTCCGCCGCGACACTCACACCCGATGCCAGGATGGCCCAACAGAGAATGGGGTGCATGATGGTTCCCGTTTTTGAGGTGAAGGTGGGCGCGGTATAGCCCCGCGTGCGGAACTTCGCAAGGCGTTCACGGAGCAAATCGAGAGAATGAGGAAGGAATGAAACCTTCCGGCTCGGGTGTAGCCGAACGGGAAACAGCACGGTTTTGCCGCATTTCATACCCCATCACGATACCCACGCCAGCCGTGAGCAGCAGGAACGCGGTAGTATGGCTGCCGTAGGTCAGGGCCAGATCCTGGGCATCGCCCCCCGCCAAACTGGGACCAAGGGTCAGGATCGCTACGAGGCTGAGCATCCCCGTGAGGGTTGCTCGCAGCACCGGCGACAGGGGACGCTGAGCCAGGAAGCCGACGAGCGTGGCATAAGGCAGAATTAAGACGACACCGTGATGCTTCCAGGTTCGTTCGCTGAATAGCAGCATCCCCAGGACAATCAGCGAGCATTCCGCCGCCAGCCACAGACTCGCCCGGTTGCCCCGTGTCCGATTGTCCCCCGTCCGGTTGTTCTGGCGGGGCCACGGTGCCCAGCACAATGTCACCACGGCCAGCACGAACAGAGCCTGGCAGCCACGGATGACCCATTTCGCGTTCACGGGGCCGATGTCCGTGAAGTTGTGGAACTCAGCCGCGAACGGGCGATCGTCTTCATCGTAACCGACCACGGAGGGTTCGCTAGTCAGTAACCGGAAGACCACGCCCGGAATCGACTGATTCGCGTGTTCGCTCGTCACTTGCCCTTCCACCAGGAATGGCCGAACCATTCCATCAAACCAACTGTTGAGGAGCGTGACATTGCGTTCCATGCCGAAGATGGCCCCCGGCACCACGAACAGCCACAATCCCAGGCCGATCAGGCTCGCGGCGACCATCTTCCCAGAACGCTTCCAGACGAAGTACGGCAAGAACAGGGCCGGTGTCACCTTGCAGGCGATCGCTAACCCCAGCACGACCCCGGCGGCCAGATCCCGATGTCGGCGGACCAGTTCCAGCATCGCCATTACGAGGAATGCGATGAAGATATTCACATTGCCATGAGAAAGATCGCCGAGAACCGGGTGCAAGCCGAGCAATACCGTCAACCCCTTGGCCCAGTCCGGCACGGCCCCACCGACTTCTGAAACCAGACGGAACGCCCACAGAAAGCAGGCGATGGCCATGCCGACTTTCGCGTAGAACCACACCATCGCCCCGATCATCGGCGGCAACGCCATAAATGGCCAGAGAATCACCGCCATGATGGGTGGGTTCGGGTACACATAGAGCTTGTAGGCATCGGCCCCCTGCATCAAGCCGACGATCGGCTGACCATTCGCATGGGTTTCTCCCATAATTTGTGGTCGCCAGCGGAGGAATGCCGTGCGGGTGTAGGTACCCAGGTCGCTCGGTTTCGAGGCTTTTTGCAAATACTTGAAGCTCGACGCGGTCATCAGGAACCCCAGCACGACCAGGAACAGCACGCGCCAGCGAGCCGGGGGAATCGCCAGAATGGCCGTGTGCAGACGGCCGAATTGGGAATGTGTTGGCATCATGGCCGCGGAGTCTACCGGGAACCCGATTCGACAGCAAGGCCGCCCGCGCTGGTCGTTGGGGGTGTCGATGTCCGCACGGACGCTTCCTGAAGGCATTGTGCCCGATCCAGAGCGGCTTGAATGTGCGGACAGATATTGTCACGCCCGATCGAATGCTCAAACCCAGCTTGTCGCATGAGTTTGGCCGGTTGTGATCGCACACCGCACACGATCAACGTGCGCCCGGAAGCGTGTAACTTCGCGGCAAGTTCTTCCAGGGCCATCAATCCGGTTGCGTCGATGGCGGTCATGTTCCGCAATCGCAGAATGACGATCGGGGGATATTTTTCGATCTGATCGCTGATGACCGCGAGCTTTTCGACCGTCCCGAACAGGAACGGCCCGTGGATGCGCACAATCGTGACATAATCGGGGATTTGCTTACCCTGGAGGGTGTGCAGGCGACCCGATTCGATATAATCCGGTGTCACGGTGGAAACCGTAGTCGTGGTCGCCACCTTGCGAATGAACAACATCGCGGCGAGAATCACGCCAAATTCCACGGCAATCGTCAGATCCGCAAACACGGTCAGGGCGAAGGTGATGAACCAGACACTGATCGTCGCCCACGACATTTTCAGGAGTTTGGGAATCTCGGCCCATTCTCCCATGTTGTAGGCCACCATCATCAGGATCGCGGAGAGAACCGCCAATGGGATGTACTGAGCCAGCGGAGCCGCGCAGAGCAGCACACCCAACAAGGTCAGCGCGTGAATCATCCCCGCTACCGGCGATTGGGCGCCGGATCGGATGTTGGTGGCCGTGCGGGCAATGGCTCCCGTGGCTGGCAAGCCACCGAAGAACGGCGACGCGATGTTGGCGACACCCTGGGCCACCAGTTCGACATTGGGGTTGTGCTTGTCGCCGCTCATGCGATCGGACACCACGGCCGACAGCAGCGACTCGATCGCTCCCAACAGGGCCACCGTCAATGCCGGAGAGAGCAACGGCCCGATCATATCCGGGTGAAATTCGGGAATCTGGAAGGCTGGCAACCCGCTCGGGATTCCTCCGAATCGCGTGCCGATCGTTTCCACGGATAGAGGGAATACCATGATGGCGATTGTTCCCAATACCATGACTACGATGTAGCCCGGAACACGCTTGAGGAACTTGCGGCAAAACAGGATGATGGCCAATGCCGCGATGGCCAGGGTCGTGGCACTCCCCGACATCGTGTGAAAATGCCGGACCAGGACTTCGGCGCGTTCCACGAAGTCGCCCGGCACATTGTCGATTTTCAGGCCGAAGAAATCTTTGATCTGCGTGCTGGCGATGAGGACCGCGATTCCGTTGGTGAACCCCACCACAACCGGCCGCGGAATAAACGTGACCGCTGTGCCCAGGCCCGTCAGCCCCAAAATGACCAACAGAATCCCGGCCATGATGGTGCAAAGAAACAGGCCGTTCAACCCATGCTGCGCGACGATACCATAGACGATGACCACAAATGCGCCGGTCGGCCCGCCAATCTGGGTGAGCGAACCGCCCAAAGCCGAAATCAGAAACCCGGCAATCACGGCGGTGTACAATCCAGCTTCGGGCTGCACACCGGAAGAGATGGCAAACGCCATCGCCAACGGCAAGGCCACGAGGCCCACGGTCAGCCCCGCGATCAGATCCGCAATCCCCTTCGAGAAGGTGTAATTTCGCAATGCTTGGATAGACTTCGGCAACAGTCTGGAATTCATGGCTCGGCCTCCTGGCCGAACGATAGAAATAACGGGGATGGTAATGGCAGCATGCGTCCGTCGATGCGGTCGTTCGGATGGGGCACGATTGGCGCGCGTTCTCGGGATCGGTAAGGGGTATTCCATCAAGTTCAGCGGGAAAAATCAATTGAGACTCCCCAAACGCATCGCCCAGCGTGTGTGGGCTTGTTCCTGGGGGCGTACTGCGGTTCCTTGTCCCGATTCCGGGGGAACGGTAGCATGACAGTATCTCCGTTCCTCACCCTCTTCACTGATCGGAAGCCACCATGTCCTCGACCGACAAAACCGCGGAACATCCCGCCCTACTCCAAACCCGGTTGCTCTACATTGGTGGTCAATGGGTCGATTCCCACAGTCGGAAGCGGTTGCGGGTCATCAACCCGGCGACGGAAGACACCATCACGGATGTCGCTTTCGGGGATCGAACCGATTGCCGCCAAGCCATTGAGGCCGCCGCCGCCGCTCTGCCCGCTTGGATGAAACTTACGGCTTACGACCGCGCCAAGGTGCTGAAAAAGACCGCCGACCTGATCCGCCAACGGGCCGATACGCTGGCCCGGACGCTCACGATGGAACAGGGGAAACCGCTGCCCGAAGCCAAGGCC
>JAIXLE010000011.1 GCA_026931725.1 Bacteroidales bacterium | reverse complement strand
CTCCATTTCATACCAGACTTTATGCCGATGCGCCAGCCCTTCACGGAGTGGACAGGTGAAATATTCGGGTCAGGGGCTCCCGGCAAACGTTCGCATGGTAACCGGGCTCGCGGAATCGAAGAGGACGCACGCATGTCGTCCGAACAGCAACTCGAAGAGTGGCTCATTCAAAAGCTGCTCGGCCTGAAGTACGAGTACCGCCCGGGCATCCGCAACCGTGCTGCACTCGAAGCCAACTTCCGCGAGAAGTTTCAGGAACTGAACCGCGTCCAGCTGACCGGCGGCGAGTTTCAACGCTTGCTGGATGAGATCGTCATGCCGGATGTCTTCACCTCGGCACACACGCTCCGCACCATCAACAGCTTCACCCGCGATGACGGTACGCCACTGAACTACACGCTCGTCAACATCAAGGACTGGTGCAAGAACACGTTCACGGGGTGAAACGCTGAAAAATCAAGGGGTTTTCGAGTATCGAACGTCCAAAACGGGGTGAAAAGCGATCCGTTTCGGACGTTCGACACTCGAAAACGCCTGGAAAACATCACATTCACCCCGTGAACGGTTACGAATATGATACTCTGCTGCAATGCGCTGGCGATGACCGGCCCGGTGCCCACACAACTGGTGCATCAGCCAACCTGTGGAGTGACCGCGCGTGGATGTTGTCTACCTGTTTCACCACAGTACGCACGGGGATGAGGAACTCCGATACTCTGTCCGCAGCCTCACGCGGCACGCTCCGTGGGTCCGCAAGGTCTGGGTGTTCGGTGATCGCCCGAAATGGCTGACGGCCGACACCACCGCCGTCGAGCATGTCCCCCACGAGGCCATCGCCTGGGTTATCGGGTGCCGCACACCGGTGGTCAACACGTTTCTCATGGTGTACCTGGCGGCCCTCCTCCCGGATGTCGCGTCGGATTTCCTCCTGTGCGCGGACGATTACATTCTGCTCGCTGACCTTGCCCCCGACCAGGCGATCCAACCGCGGTATCTGGAGAATCTCGACGCAACCGCCCACCAGCGTGGGGCCGGGCTGTATCGGGATGCCCTGTGGCGGACGTATGACCTGCTCAAGCGGTTTGGCTACCCCCGTCTGAATTACGAAGTCCACGTCCCGGCCCACTTGACCAAACGACGGGTCCTGGCCGCCGCCCGCGACTTTGAGGACTTTATTACCGAGGACCGCTATTACGGCCCGCTGGCCCAGTTGGCCATACTCAACCATGCCCAGCGACACGAGGGGTTCACTCCGATTCTACTGACCGAGGAGGGATACACCGGCTTCCACTTCAGACCGTTCACCTACGACCAGATTTGGGCCGGGTGCGTCGGGAAGCGGTTCCTGAATTTTGATGACGAGGCATACAACGCGGACATGCAGCGGTTCCTGGCCGAGCGATTCCCGGACCCGTGTCTCTACGAGACCGGAGCCACCCCAATGGTTCGGGCCGTGTCCGTGCCACCACTGCCGGTAGCTGCACCGGCTTCGTCGATGTGGCTCGCCCGCGATGCCGCCCCGCCGGTTGCGACGGACACCCCATTCGGGTTACCAGCCGAGCCTCTGCCCGGCCTGCTTCCACCTGCCGCCCGGTGCCTGGTTCTGGTCCCGGCCGCCGGCGGGATCGTGCCGGAGTGTGAGACCGGACTGCGGGAACTGGAACGACGGGGATACCCGATCCGCCGGGCGGCCGAGCACCACCCGTCCACCGAACCGGCTCGCAGCCGGCTGGCATCGGATGCACTGGCCGACGGGTACGAGGAAACGATGTGGATCGACCCGGATGTCGGATTCCATCCCGATCAGGTGGAACGAGTACGGGGGCACGGGTTACCGCTGTGCGCCGGAGCCGTTCCGCGAGCCGGGCAGCGGGCACTGGCTGTTCACGTCTTGCCGGGCACCGCTGAACTCGTGCTCGGCCAGGGTGGGGGCCTGGTGGAGGTACTCTACGCCGATCTGGCTTTCCTGCATATTCGCCGATCCGTCTACGATGCCGTGGCCTGCCATGCCGGGTTGCCAGCGTGCGACACGCCTGGTAGCCGGCCACTGATCCCGTACTTCCAACCACTGGTCCGGCCACGCGGGACCGGAGAATGGTATCTGGCCGACGGGGCAGCGTTCTGCCACCGCGCACGGGCGGCGGGGATTCCGGTAGTGGTGGACACAACGCTCCGATTGAGCCGAATGGGCCGAACCGCGTGGTCGTGGGAAGAAGCAGGGTCCAGCCCGCGGCGTTTCGCCACCTTCCGATACCAGGTCGCTTCCGGTCCGCCGCTGCAGGTTCCTGGCCGCGATGAATAAACCCGTGTCTGTCCAAAAAGGGAAATCAAACAGAATCGGAGAAAAGCACACAACGAAAGTTGACAAGCCGGAACGCGGTCGTCATCATCCTTATCTTCGGCATAATCAATACGACATCCGTCAACAGTACGCGTGATTTTTTTAACAAACGTCCGATAATCGACCTTGCTCTCATCACCATGAGAGGGGTTCCGAGGACTTCACCGTGCGTCAGTTCGCCCTTGTTCGCCGGCTCCCATCCGCCTTCACCCTGATAGATCGACTCTTCCGGCTTCGCGACCGGGCCGAGGCTGAGCGACATCGGCCGTCGACCCGACTGGGGTTAACCCAGCTGGAGGACCGGATCGTCCTCGACGCGGTTGGTCCAGGTGATTACTGGGACGATGGACAGTGGATCAACGGGTACAAAACCGGGGTGACGGTCACGCTGCATAACTGGGGACCGGGGTGGCTGGAAGTGACCGGCAGCGGCGGGGCAGTATCCGTCTCGCCACGATCGGAACCCACTTACGGCGGGTCCGGATCAGGGTATGGGTCCGGATCGGGGATGGGATACGGGTCCGGATCAGGAACGGGATATGCGACCGGCAGCGGTTCTGGTACCGGCAGCGCATCCGGTACTGGTTCTGGCACTGGAGCCGCATCCGGCACCGGGTCGGGATCCGGCAGCGGATCGGGGACCGGTAGTGCCGCCTACGCATTCGAGGTGTGGGGAGCGATTGGGGACGGGAGCGGCGATGTCACCTGGTCCGGTTCAGCCGACAACCTGTACATCAAGGCCACCGGAGACGTTGGCCCGGTCGCCATCAGCGGCGACTTGAACATCGATGCCGGGTGGACCATCGGAAGCCTGTCCGGGCGTGACGTGACGGCTCGGGCCGGTCGGTCGATCGGGTCAGTCACCGCGTTTGACGATGTTTGGACCCTCACGGCCGGAACGAGTATCGGCGTGGTTGACGCGACGGATAGCGTTGGGGAGGTTCGAGCCGGGACGGACATCGGAGCGGTCACTGCGGGTGGGAACGTGGGGACCGTTGCAGCTGGGCAGAACACGGCATCCATTCAGGCTGGCGGATATATCCTGACGGTCTCGGCGGGGTGGGATGTCGGCGGGTCGGTGATCGCCGGGACGTTCATCGGTGGGTATGAGAACCCGACCAATGACTGGTCCGTGTGGCAGTACGCGACGTTCGGGTCCGGGGTGTCGGCCGGGCGGAATGTCGTGGGCCCGGTGCAGGCTGGTGGCGGATTGGCAGCCGTCTGGGCGGGCGGGGAGATTCAGGGAGAAATCCGGGCCGGTGGCGACATCTGGAGCGTAACGGCTGGCGGCGGATATGTCCCAACCGCCGGTTCCGGATCCGGATCCGGGATGGGCAGCGGCAGTGGCTCTGGAATGGGCAGCGGCAGTGGCTCTGGAATGGGTAGCGGCAGTGGCTCTGGTGCGACCCAACTGACCGGGCGAATTGCCGGACCGGTGGTGGCCGGCCGGGACATTCACTTCATCTACTCCACCGGGGACGTGGCCGGGATGGTGACGGCGGGTCGATCGATCACGGCGGTGAACGCCGGCGGGTCGGTGCTGGGATCAGTGACGGCCGCCCTTGATGTCGGGCGGCGGGGTGCTGCTGACGCGGCTCCGACATGGCGACCGGCCAACTACGACCCCTACTGGTACGGGTGGTACGGGTCCGCCCCGCTTGGAGCCGGAGTCCAGGCTCGTGACGGGTCAGTAGCGGCAGTCACGGCGACAGCCGGGGACATTACCGCCGTTTCGGCAGGCGGGTCCGTTCTGGGAGTGATTCAGGCAGGAGTGGACATCGGGAGCGTGACTGGTGGAACCGGGGTGATCGAGGCGGTGACTGCCGGACGCGACATCGGGTCGGTGCGAGCGGGGTCGGAAAGCGGGAGTGGAACGGGGAGCGGTACACCGGCGGCCGTCGAGGGGGCCGTGACCGCCGGGCGGGACATCGGCAGCGTGTCCGCGACCGGGGATGTGACCGGGACGATCCACGCCACACACGGGATCGGAAACGTCGTGGCGGGTGGGGACATTTCCAGCACCATCACGGCCGGGGCATCCATCGGACGAACCGACGATGCCGATCCGCACTTGCCGCAGTATCACCCGTACTGGTCGACCTACGACAACCCGTACTGGAATCAGGGTGTTCGGGCCGGTGGCAACATCACGGGCAGCGTCGATGCCGGTCTGGACGTGTCCCGTGTCGAAGCGGCCGGTGTGGTGCAAGGGGCCATCACCGCGGGTCGGGATGTGGGGTTCGTTCACGGCATCCTCGGCGTATCCGCCCCGATTGACGCTTCGCGGGATGTCGGCCGCGTCTACGCCGGCGGCTACGGCATGATGGACAGCTACTACTCCTCGTACTGGGGTGAACTCCCGAACGGAGCGATCGGGACGATCTCGGGCCGTATCGATGCCGCTGGTGACATTTATGGCGTGTCCGCCACCGGCGACATCACCGGCACCCTGACAGCGGGTGGTGGTGTGGCCGACGTTTCGGCGAAAGGCTCGATCACCGGCGACATCACCGCCGGCGACAACATCGGTTACCTCGGAGGATTGAGCGGGTCCGGCAGCGGAACTGGCAGCGGTTTCGGCGGTGGCGGCATATGGGCGGGAGTGTACGTGGATGCCGCGATTGATGCGGGCGGCGACATCACCGGCGTTCGGGCGGGACAGGACATCGCGGGTACGATCCACGCCGGTCGTGATCTGGTCCTGGCCCGTGCGTCCCAAAATCTGAACGCCACAATCACCGCAGAACGGGACATCGGAGCCCTCAGCGCAGGTCGCCTGCCGGAGTATGTGTACCCGACCGGGATCGTACCCGGCATCACCGGCCAGATTACGAGCGATGTCACGGCCGGCCGCGACATCCGCAGCGTGACCGCAACCGGTGACATCGACGCGACCATCACGGCCGGCCATGCCCTCGGTGGCGTGTACGCGCAGGGCAATATCGGCGGTACCATCAAGGCGACTTCGGGGACGATTGGTCGGCTGACCGATGAGCCGGGATACAACCCCTACGATCCGTATGAATCGTATCGCTTTCCCTATTCCAGCGAGGCCGACGCTCCAGGCCGCGTCCACGCGGATGGCGACATTGACGCGACCATCACCGCCGGGCTCGACATCACGAAGGTGGACGCGAAGGGCAACATTGCGGGTTCCATCACCTCGGGCCGGGACATCACTGCCGTGGTGGCCGAACACACGGTCGATGCGACCATCACCGCTGTCCGCGACATCAACAACGTGAAGGCGGGCATCGATGCCCCACCCGGCTACTCCGATCCCGTCACGGGTGAGTGGATCCAGCCGCCAGGTGTGATCGGCGACATCACCGGCGACATCCATGCCGGTCACGACCTCACCACCATCCAGGCGACAGGTTCAATCAACTCGGCAATTTCTGCGGGCAATCGTATCACCACGGTCACTGCCGGTTTGGACATCTTTGGCAGCATCGATGCCGGGGAGGACATCGTCACCGTGACCGCCGGTCGTCATGTGAGCAGCACAATCCATGCAAGTCATGATGTGCGGGTTGTACAAGCCGGCACGGCGGGCACCTGGGAATACAACCCGGACACGGGCGAATCCGGCGAGATCGGCGGCATACCGGGCGATGTCACCGGCAGCATCTCCGCCGGGCATGATGTCCTGAATGTCTCCGCAACTCGGGACATCATCGGCAATGTGACGGGCACCCATGCCGTGGGCCGCGTTGCGGCAGAAGGCTCCGTCATCGGCAATGTGACCGCGACGGAAGGCTCCGTCGGTTGCCTGGAGGACGATGACCCGAAGGTCGCATGGTGGAGTCCGTATGGCTACTACTACTCGATGCCCAATCCTTATGTCGTGAGTTCAATCGGTCTGGGCGGTGTCCATGCCGGAGTGAGCGTCACCGGTTCGGTCAGCGCCGGACAAGACGTGACGATGGTGGAAGCTCGGGAAGGTTCCGTCGGTGGAACGATCACGGCTGGTCGTGACGTGGGCTGGATTCACGGTACGACGGGCGTGTCCTCCGCGATGACCGCCGGGCGGGACGTGGGGGCGATTTACGCGGGCCAATATGAGGCGGTGTCCTATGGCGGCTGGGTTCCAGTGGCGAACGCTGCCCTCGCAGACTTCACCGGCAGTGTGGATGCCGGCGGCGGCATCGCCACCGTCGAAACCACCGGCTCCGTTCTCGGCGACGTGACGGCTGGCGACAGCATCGGCTACCTCGGACTGCTGACAGTGGATTCCGGCGAGATGGAGAATCCGCCAGCCGACCGATACTTCGGCAGCGGCATCCGGGCGGGCATGGATGTGGACGCAACAATCGATGCGGGCGGGGACGTGGCCGCGCTCCACACCGGCCGGGATATTGCCGGCTCGATCACCGCCGGCCGGGACGTGTGCGTACTGGATGCCCCGCGGTCGATCTCGGCTTCAGTCCACGCCGAACGGAATGTTGGTGGCATTCGCGCCGGTGGTTCGATTTCAGGTGATGTGGATGCCGGTCGCAATATCGGGAACGTGACTGCCGGAACGGTCGCGGGAGGCTCGATCTCCGGAAATCTGATTGCGGGTGAAGACATTGGGGACATTACGACTTGGGGCGGTGACGGCCTCGGTCAATCCGCCCCGTCAGTCCCTGTTCTACCAGCGGTTCCAGTCGACATCTCCAACGCAGATCCTTTGAACGATCCGACCCTGCTGACTCGCATTGACCGCCCATCAATTATCGAGGGCGGTGACATATTGGGGAAGGTTTCGGCTGGCGGGAGTGTGGCCGCGGTCACAGCGTTCGGAATGATTGCCACAGGCGTATCGGCCCAAACGACACTTGGTCAGATCTGGGCAATGGGTGACATCGTCGGTGCCGTATCAGCTGGCGCGGGCACCGCCAATGTCCAGAGTTGGGGGGCTGTGTCGGGAAAGGTTACCGGTCCGGATGGAGTGACCATTACCGCTTACGGAAATGTCGATGGCGGGGCAGTATCATCGCAAAATGGCATCATGATCAATAGCTGGGCGAAAATCGGCGAATCATTAACTGCCCACCGTGGCATCGACGCGATCTCGCTAGCCGGGTTTAACAACGCGGTCATTACTAGCCAGGAGGCGGGAGCCAATCTTCGCGCGGTTACCGGCGATGTGTCGGCCAGCGCAACGACGCGACAGGACATATCCGTTTTGGCCGAAAAGGGCGGGATCACCGGCGAACTCATTAGTAACGAGGGCAATGTCTCGGCCGCAGCATTTGAAGACATGTGGGGAGATATCGTTGCTACGCGTGGACTCGGATTTGCCGTGATCTATGGCAACTACGAGGGGAATCTGACATCCGGATACGACGCGTTTGTAGCCGTACGCGGACACATGACTGGCAACGTCACTTCGAGTTCGTCGGTCACCCTGTACATAGCCGGAAAGTTCAATGGCGATGTTCAGGCTGGCGCGGGTGATGCTGGAGCCCAGTCGGCCGATGTCGACATGGCTGTCGGCGGATTCGCCGGGTCCGTAACCAGTACCGGGGACATTGATCTCCGATCCTGGGGAGACGGAGTTGGAACCATCACTGCAGCGAACAACATAACCGTCCTGGTTGTCGGCAATCAGGATGGATCCATCCGGTCCGAATACGGGACAAACATGTCTGTCCGGGTGACCGGGAATCTGACTGGTTCTGTCACAGGCGAGACGGCCGATATCGTCTTGCGGGTGTATGGGTCGGTCGAGGGGAATGTCCAGACTGAATCCGGGTTTGTGACCGCCGAAGTCGATGGAGATTTCACTGGTGACATCGATGGGTTTGAGTATGTTTCGCTGAAAACCTGGGGGAATTTCAACGGGAATGCTCGCACGCCCGGTCGCGTGATCAGCGATAACCCGGACATGGTCAGCCCGGCTGGTGGGCGGATCGAGATTGTGGCCAACGGCGGAGTTTTGGGTGATATCACCGCTGCAGGAGACGTGTCCGTCTTCGCTAAAAATGGATTCAGTGGGATCATTGTAGCTGGCGGGGGTGGAGAACCGATTGATGCCGCAGGCAATGCAGTCGTCTACGATGCTCGGGTCGAATCATTTCAGAGCGTGTCCGGATCGGTGTCTGCATCCGGGTCGGTAACAGTCGGGGCATTCGCCGCAGTCAGTGGCTCGTTCGCGGCCGATTTGGGGTTCGTCCACGTCACGACTACAGGGTCCGTCACCGGCACTATGTCCGCCGGCACCTCGGTTACGATCGTCGGAAACACGGTCGCCAAACTCACCGCGACCGCTGCGACAGGTGCCGCAAACGTCGATGCTTTCGACGAGGCCGATGTCACGTTGACAGCCACTTTAGGGGCGGTTCAAGTCACGGCGGGCAAGGCGGCCACGGCCAGAATCGTCGCCGGTACAACCGCGAATCTGGTCGCACTCGGTGCGGTTCGACCAGGCACTACGATCAATGCCGGTGGCGATGTCACGATCGTTTCCGGTGTGACGGTCGACGCGACATTATCCGGTATGAACATTACGGTTTCAGCCCATGATTCCGTCAACATCGAGACGCTTGATGGTCACGGTACTGTAACAGTCAGCACATTCGGAGATGCAACTCTCTCCGATGCAAAAGCGGGTCTGAATTTTATGCTCGCCGCCCGCGATGTGAATGGTGTAATCCGGGCTGGCGGGAATTTCAGCGGTACGGCGAGATCGTTCGCCGCTTCGGTCGATGCCGGCGGCACTCTGGACCTGATCGCCTTGCACGGGATCACGGATGGGCATCCTCTGACCGGTGGAGGGAATGTCACGGTTACTGCGCTAGGCCGCGACGGAGATGCCGGGGATATCGGGTCCGCAGTCACCAGTAAGGCCGGAACCGTGACAATCGATGCGGCTGGCCGGGTAGCCCAGGCCATCGCGGGCGAACTCGATAGCTCGATTGTGGCCGATTCGATCGACAGTACCGTGACCTCGATTTCCGGCAGCATCAACGTCATCACACTGGATGGCGGGGTTCTTGGCGTGATCACGGCCGGGAAGAACGTGACCGTGTCGGCGGCCGGTCGGGTTGCCCAACTCGTCTACGCCCGAGGCGGTGATGCTGACGTATCGGCGCTCGGTGACATCGACGGCGGTGTGAGGGCATCGGGTTCTGTAACCGTCGTGAGTTGGGGGCAGGTGGCGGAGTCCGTCCAGGCGGACACCGGGTCCGCAAATGTCTTCGGATACAGCACGATCACCGGAGACATCACGGCTGGGATCAACACAAAAGTGTCGACCTGGGGTAAGTTGTCCGGTTCAGTCTCGGCAGGTATGGATGTCGATGCCTGGGCCGGTGGCGGGATCAGTGGATCCGTGACGGCTGGACAGGATGCATCCGCGACATCGGACACGACGATTACGGGCGCGGTGACGGCGAACCGAAACGCGACCGTCTGGGTACGCGACACCCTGTCCGCCCCGGTTAATGCCATCCTCGGCTGGGCAGATGTGACATCGTACGGCAGCGTGGACGGGGCGGTTTCGGCTGGCGGAAACGCGACCGTTTGGGCGTATCGCGACCTGACACGTGGGGTCACGGCCGGGGTTGATGCCGATGTCACAGCCTGGGGATTTGTGAGCGGGCGAGTGACCGCTCTTGGAAATGCGACCGTGTGGACGGCCGCTGATGTGACCCTGGCCGTCCAGGCTGTCGGAGACGTGACTGTGACCGCCGTGGGCAATTTGGCAGCCGAGGTCATGGCCGGTGGGAACGCCATAGTTTGGGTCGGCCGAAACGTGATCGGGCACGTGTACGCTGGAGGGGATGTCACCGCAACCATCATGGGTGATGTCGCTGTCGGCGGGTTCTCCGCCGGGCGGGACGCAATCATCGCCGTGCGTGGTAGTCTGGGCGGAAGCTTCGGCACGGTCGTCGATGCCGGACGGGACATCACCGTAACGGCTATGGGCGGGATGCCGGGCGAGATTGTCGCTGGCAACAACGCCAGCGTATACGCTTACACAGATTTGACCGGGACGATCCGGGCCACTGCCGGTTCCGCTTCGGTATATGGAAATGTTGACATCAGTTCTGACGTGTACGCCGGGACGACCGTGGATCTCACGGCCCTGGGGGCGTTCAGCGGATCGGCGACCGCCGGCACCAACGCGACCGTGTGGACATTCGGCGATGTGTCGGCTGATGTGACCTCCGGTGGCACGGCTTCCGTGACTACCTGGGGTGGCTGGTCCAGCCATCTCACAACAGCGGGTGACGCAACGGTCTTCTCGTACGGTCCAGCGTTTGGCAACCTGGATGCCGGTGGATCTGGAACAATTACCGTTCGATCTGGTGCCATACTGACTGCCACGGCTGACCTCGACCTTGATGTCCTCATTGCCGGATCGTTCGAGGGTTCCCTGTCAGCAGGACAGGACATTTTTGTGACAATCGAAGGGGTATCGACCGATCCAAACCTGTTGGCAGGCCGGGACGTGTACGCGACACTGCTCGGGGATCTGATGGGTGGCCACGTAAACGCCGGGAACGACGTGTATGTCCAGCTATACGGCGATGTGCTCGGCACCCTGTCCGTCCACGGTGGGCGGGATGCCGCGTTCCGCGCGACCGGTTTACTTCTGGGCGGGCCGAGTCAGTTCGACGGCGTATACTCCGTCTCGGCCGGACGCGATGCGTACCTCGAAGTCTGGGGTTCGCAGGCGAACGGCGTATCCGTGACCGGTGGCCGGGATGCGGCCGCGAGATCCCGGGGCAGTCTGGTTGGCCTGGTCACTGCCCAGGCCGGATCGGCTTGGGCCATCAGCCACGGGACGCAGAATACAATCGTCACGGCCGGACTCGACGCGGTGATCTACAGTTTAGCCAGCCTGGACACGGATGTCGTTGCCGGGGGCAATGCCGACCTCGTGGCGGTCGGACGCTTGGCCGGTTCGGTCACGGCCGGTGGTTCACTGTACGCGACTGCTTACGGCGATCTTGACCTGACCAGTGATGCCGACTCTGATATTTCGGTCGCGGCCGTCGGAAATCTGGCCGGGAGCTACACCGCTGGCCGGGACTTTGCCCTGACTTCCTACGGCACAGTCCAGGTGACGGCGAACGCCGGACGGGACGTAGTCAGTCTGTGGGCTGCCGGCGACCTGCACGGCTCGTTCACGGCCGATCGAAATGTCGGCCCCATTCGGACCTACGGCATGACCGACGCGGTTCTGACAGCGGCTGGTACCTATGTCGTCCCGGAAGGTGAGACCGGCGATGCGGGTGGAAATATCGGAACGGTTACGGGACGGTCCGAAGTCGGGGGTTCGATTATCGCCGCGGGGGCGTTTGCCGGGATTGTGGCTGGCGGGACGGCCACGGCCGTGATATCCCGTGGAGACGGTGTGAGCACGGCGATCAATGCCGGAAATGTGGACATCGCAGCTGAGGTTCCACCCGTTACCCCAACCCCGGATTGGGTCGCCGGTGAACTGGCCGCGACTAGCCAGGAAGCCGACACGATCGCGGCTGAGGAAGCCCTGATTCGAGCCAATCTGACCCAGTGGAAGTCCGATACCGACACCGAGCGAACTGCTGTCAGCGCCGATGTGGCGGCCGAGCAGACGGC
>JAIXLE010000153.1 GCA_026931725.1 Bacteroidales bacterium | reverse complement strand
CCGGAGCAACTCCGTCAACAACTGTCCGCACCAGCGGTGGCGGCGTGAGAAAGTCACGCCTGTCACTACCAGTCATAAGCGAGGACGACGGGACTCGAACCCGCAACCACCGGATCGACAGTCCGGTACTCTAACCAATTGAGCTACGTCCCCTCTCAACTCTGCCTTTAATTTAACGGCTTCTCGGTGTTTGAAAAGGGCAGTTTTTCGCAGATACACCATTTTTGGGTCGGCTTGCGATTCTCGCACCTTCCCCATCACGGTTTCTTCCACCGTTCACGATACACCTTTTCTCCTAACCCCCGATGGCGTGCATCGTTCGGGTCGGTTTCACAAATTCCGTCGTGTTGAACGTGTGCCCAGCCCACTTCGTCCGCGTACTGTGAACCAATGCGGTCGACATCGCGGCGATGTCCGGGGAGGCTCGGCGAAGATACGGTTTGATGTCGATCTCATCCAATGCGAAAAGACAGTTCCGCAACTTCCCCTCGGCCGTCAGACGCAGTCGGTTGCAGTGCGTGCAGAACGGATGGGTCACGGAAGCAATCATGCCCACTTCGCCGATACCATCCGCATAAGCAAAACGGTCGGCGGGCGCGTGGTCGGCGCGGTCGCCCAGTGGGACCAGCGGCGCGATGTCTCGGGATAACATCGCCAGGATCTCTGACGCGGAAAGAACCTTTTCCCGCTCCCATGGCTCCGCGCCGATCGGCATGTATTCGATGAACCGCAGGGCGAATCCCTGCGCTCGGCAAAACCGGGCCAGCGGCACAATGTCCTGTTCCGTCTCGCCCCGTATCGCCACCGCGTTCACCTTAATCTGTGGGAAACCGGCTTGTCGTGCCGCCTGTAACCCGGTCAACACCCGATCGCGTTCCTCACGTCGAGTCCGCTGGCGAAACCGGGCCGGGTCGAGTGTATCCAAAGAGACATTCAAACGCCGCAAACCCGCCTGGAACAACGGTTCGGCCCAGCGGTCGAGCAGGACACCGTTGGTGGTCAGGCCGATGTCCGTCAACTCGGGGATCGCGGTCAGCATCTGGACGAGGATCGGTAAATCACGCCGCATCAACGGTTCACCGCCGGTGAGTCGTACCTTGGTGATGCCATGTCGAACCGCAACGCGAACGAATGTGGTGATCTCCTCAAACGTCAACAGTGCGGAGCGATCCTGAAAGACCACATCTTCTGGCATGCAGTAAGTGCAGCGCAGATTGCAACGATCCGTCACCGAGATCCGCAGGTTGTCGTGTCGACGGCCAAACCGATCGACCAGTTCCCCCGTCGCCGCGGAATCCGTGGGTAACGGAGCCAGAGGCAAGGAACCAGAAGACAACGCCGTCGCATCGAGCGGCCAAATCGGCAACGAGATCAACTGGCGGGGAGGAATTCGCATTGCGTTTCGGGAAGAGAGTTCTGGGTTCCGGGTTCCGGGTTCTGGGTTCTGGGTTCTGGGTTCTGGGTTCTGGGTTCTGGGTTCCGGGTTCTGGGTTCCGGGTTATGTCAGGTGGCCGACATCGTTCCAGAGCAGGATGGCGGGTTCGTCCTGGGTGTGGTGGTCGCAGTAGAGCGTACTGACGGAGCCGGTGCTGAGCAGCAGGGCACGGGCGAACGGAAGCGGTTCTCGGACCCAACGGGCCGCCAGTGACCGGAGGAAATGCCCGTGGGCGAACACCAAAAGTGTGCCGGCGCGTGCTTGCAGTTTGTCCACGACACGATCGACACGGGCGGTCATCGCGGCAACTGATTCGCCACCGGGGCAGCCATCGTGGAACAGTTCCCAGTCGGGGCGGGTTTGGCGAATCTCGGCTGTACGTTTGCCTTCATAGTCGCCGTAGTCCCATTCCATCAAATCCGGGTCGAGGGTGGGGGTGAACCCGGCCAACTCGGCGGTGCGGCGAGCCCGCTGTAAGGGGCTGGATAACACCTGATCGAATGGGATGTCGGCGAGTCGGCGGCCAAGCGGCACGGCCAGGGCTTCTCCGTCCGGTGTCAGTGGGATGTCGCTCCGTCCGGTGTGTTGACCGGATTTCGACCACTCCGTCTCACCGTGGCGGACGAGGAACAGTTTGGGCAAAGGACGCGGCATCACGGACTCCCTGGGTGAACCCATGTACTGGCTCCGTCCGGGGGAATATCCTTCTTCCAGATCGGCACCATCTCTTTTGTCGCGTCGATGGCGAAGCGGCAAGCGGCGAATGCATCGGTGCGGTGCGGGCTGCTCACGGCCACGGCCACGCTGATTTCCCCCACCGCGAGTCGGCCAATCCGATGTACGATGGCCAGTTCCCCAATCGGCCAGCGGGACCGGGCCTCGGCCTCGATCGCCGTGAGCTGCTTTTCCGCCATCGGCGCGTAGGTTTCGTAGTCGAGGAACACCGTCACGTCCTCGCCGGTTCGATCGCGGACGGTGCCCAAAAACAGGCAGACCGCGCCACAATGCGGCGAACGGACAGACTCCGTCACAGCGGTGAAGTCGATCGGATGTGGCGTGAGTGTCACCATCGACGGGGTTCAACCTCCACTGACTGGGGGGATCAGAGCGATTTCGGAATGTGCGTCGATTCGTGCGGAGGATTCCGCGAATTCCTGATTCACGGCCACGCGGGAACGATCGAGCAAGGGTCGGCAACAGGGGTGCTGCTCCCGGAGTTGCTGCAACAGATCGGCCACACAAGCGGATGTGGGTAACTCCACGGGGATGGTTTCGCGTCCGTCCAGCAGTTCGCGGAACCCGGCAAAGAGCTGTACGGTGACGGTCATGCTTCAATCCGTGATCAGGGTGCCCAGCGGGCGGAGCAGCCGTGCTTCCAACTCGGGAAGCAGTCCATAAGCCAGTGCCAGATATTGTATCGGATGGAGTGTCCGTTTGCCGCTGCCCTGCTGCATCTGCAAGCGGCACGAGCCACATTCCGTGGAGCCGAACAGCACCCGTGGCTGGTTCATCGCGTCGATCATCGGTTGGCCAGCCGCGAGACTCATGGCGAAGTTCCCGGACTTCAACCCCCAGACACCGGCCATTCCCGAGCAACTCTTGTCGATGGTATGGACCCGCACGCCGGGGATCAATTCCAGAAGTCGCGGTCCCGCTGGGGTTCCAGCGCGGAGTGCCTTCATGTGACACGGGACATGATGTCCCAGGTCCAGGGACAACGGGCGGAATCCGCGGTGCAGTCGGCCCGCTTCATGCAGTTGCCACAACAAGGCCGTCAATTCGATGGTGTGCCCGGCGACGAGGCGGGTATCGGGGTCATCCACGAGGTCGAGATAATCCTGCGTGAGGGCCAGGGCCGCGGTCGGGTCCGAGCAGACGACCGTGTAGCCATCCCGCACGAGGTCGGCGAGGATGCGGATATTGTGGGCGGCAACTTCCCGAGCCGTTTCGGCATCCCCGGCGGCGAAAGCGGGAATGCCACTCCCTTTCTGGCGGCGGGGAACGTGAACGTGAAACCCGTGATACCGCAACACGGCCACCGTCGCTTCGGCGATGAGCGGATCATTGTAGTTCGCATAAGTATCGACAAAATAGGCTAGCCGAGGGGCGATCGGGAAGGTGGAATCACGCGGAGACAGTCCGAGCATCTCCACTCCTTGCCCACGGCGAGCCCGGTTCGTCAGGCCCGCTCGGCGTGCGCGACGCAAGAAGGTCCGATGCGTGAATCGCGGCAGCGTCCGGTGTCGGGAGAGTCCGAAGAGTTTGTCCATTAGCCAGCGGGTCGGCCAGTTGCCGAGGAGGGTATTGGTGGTGAAGGCGAAATTCCCCGCCAAAGCGGAGAGCATTTCCACCCGTGCCAACATCCAGTCGGTGCGCTCGAAGCCGCGTTCGGCGTGGTCTTGTGCTTTCGCTTCCAACATCATTTTCGGTACATCCACACCGGCACGGCATTCTTGTCGGCACATTTTGCAGTTCACGCACAGATCGGCCACTTCGCGGAAGTCGTGGAAGGACAGCGGTGTCCCATCCTGTCCTGCGCTCAGCATGTGCCGGAACAGGTTGGCTTTGGCACGGGGGGTGGCGGCTTCGGTGCCGAGGGCGCGGAACACCGGGCACATCCGCGTTGGCGGCGTGCGGGTGCGGCAATCGCCACAACCGTTGCAGGTGGACGCTGCCGATTCCGCCCAGGACTCCGGTCCCATGAGGAGTGGGACTCGGCGTGCCGTCGTGGGTGTGGGGGCGGGTGTGGGTTCCTCAGAAGAGGACGGGGATGCGGATGATGGAGAGGACATCGCTTCTTCCGATGGGGCGACCTGCTCTGGGGCGGGTGGAAGAACCGATGTGCGGAATGGCCACGCCGGGAAACGGGGGTCGGGGCCGAGAATCTTACCGGGGTTCAATATCCCTTTGGGGTCGAAAATTTGTTTCAACTCCCGGAACACGGACAGCAGCGGGCCGTACTGCTTTTCGACCCACGGGGTCCGGGCCAATCCGGTGCCGTGCTGGGTGCTGATTGTGCCGCCGAGTCGCACGGCCAGTGTGTGCGCTTCCTCCGCGATGGCCCAGAGTTTGGCCCGATCCGCCGGGTTCGCCAGATCGACGAATGGCCGGGTATGCACCTGTCCGGTGAGGACGTGAACCAGATACGAGGCCGCACAATCGTAATTCCGCAGCAGCCGTTGAATCTCGCTCAGGAACCGGGGCAGTTCTTCCGCCGGTACGCCAATGTCCTCCAGCGCGGCCACGGGACGCGGTCCTGAGCCGAGTGAGTACAACCCACTCACCACGATCTGCCGAAACCGGGCGATGCGGGCCAACTGTTCCGGTTCGCACGTCGGTTCGGCCAACTGGACGAATTGATGAAACTCACGGACACGATCCAACGCGGTGCGGCAAAATCGGAGGGCATCACGCTCGGAATCAGCTTCAAACGATACGACGAGCGCGGCTCCGATTGTGGAGGGCACGCTGAGGCTGTCGAGGGCGGTGCGGGCGGAACGGCGGGACCGTGAAAACGCCAGTTGTCGAGGATCGAGCAGTTCACAGGTCACGATGCCCGCCGTGGTCCGCAGCAGCACCAGCCCGCAGAGCCTGATCGAGTGTCGGGAATCCCAGGACCGTCTGACAAACCGCGCCGGGCAGCGGGATCGTTTTGAGCGTGGCTTCCGTGATGATGCCGAGCGTGCCTTCACTCCCGGTCAGCAGTCGGGTCAGGTCCAATCCGGCGGATGTCAGGACATCGTGCAACATGTAGCCGCAACGGTTGAATCGGGTGGCCGGGCGGACGTGTTGAACGAGATCCCGATTCTGGGTCAGCAGTGTGGCGGTCTGCGAGCGCAGTTCGGCGATGCGTAAACCATCCTCAGCGGTGCGGGGCAGTTCCCCCGTGCCCAGTTCGGGTAAATGTCCCAAGGGATGTCCTGCGGGATGTCCCAAGGGGTGTCCTGCGGGATGTCCCAAGGGAGGAGCGGCTTGCACTTGGGGGCTGCTGATGTGGGCGCGGTTTCCCGTGTCCCAGACGACCCGGAGTGAGCGGACATGATCGCGGGTGTAACCGTACCGATAAGCGTTCCCGCCCGAGGCATTGTTCGCAATCATTCCGCCCAGCGTGCAGACGGCCCCGCTCGAAGAATCCGGGGCGAACCGCCTTCCGATGGAGGCGAGAGCGGTGTTTAATTCCGCTAGGGTCACACCGGGTTCGACGATGACCGTGTTCCCGTCGATCTTGCGGATGGAGCGGAACCCTTCGGTCAGAT
The DNA here is from genome assembly GCA_026931725.1 of Bacteroidales bacterium. Classification (GTDB taxonomy): domain Bacteria; phylum Planctomycetota; class Planctomycetia; order Gemmatales; family Gemmataceae; genus JAIXLE01. The sequence goes on along the minus strand of JAIXLE010000153.1, from coordinate 6,329 downwards.
CCACCGTGACCCCGGTTCCGAGCGATTCCCCCGCCAACCCGGTGCCTGCCCCTCGCGGAACAACGGGGATGGCGTTCTCGTAGCAGTACCGCAGCAGCACCTGGACATCGGCTTCATCGCGGGGCACGGCGATCAGGGCGGGCATCAGTTGGAAGGCGCTGGCATCCGTGGCATACAGGTTGCGCGTGATCGGATCATCCACGAGTCGACCGTGGAACTCCCCCCGTAGGTCGGCTCGAAGTTGTGCGGGTGCGACAGCGAGTTCCACGATGATTCCTGGTCGAGATGACTCCGATCTATCCGCATTATAGCGGAGTCCATCGGGGTTCCACGCTGTGCGTTCCCACATTCATCATGGTTTGCGGTGTGCAACGTCCACCGAGGGCGTTGTGGTGCCATTTTGTCGATTTTTTGAATTGTGACGCTGGAATACCGTGCGATCTTCGGATAACGTAAAGGAAGGTTGCCCCTTTCCACCCACCATGTGATGCGCCGGTATCGAACCCGATTCCGATTCTGTGTGACACGACGCATAATGGCCGTGTGGCTGTTGTTCGCCCAAACGGTGACAGCGGCTGGGTTGCCCGTGTCCACACGCCCGACGGGTTGCGGTTGTCATCTGGCGGGTGGCCCACTCGCCAATTGCTGTTGTGGACCCGCCGGGTGCCATCTCTCGAAGCCTCCACCCGCACCAACCGAGAAACCTTGGGAATCTTCATCCTCTTCCCCTTCTTGCTGTGCGAGTAAAAATGCTGATGAAGATACGGATGACGGTGACGCGGGTTGCGATCACTGTGGAACCGCAGGCACGGGTTGTTGCTGTTGCGGAAAGCCGAAACCGCAACCGCGTTTGCCGTTCCTGCCTCTGCTCACGGCGGATGATTGCCAAGGCCGCCCGTTCAGTCCGCCCGGCTTCCTGACCGCCGAACCCGGCCTCCCGCCGTCAGACGGGGACCGCGTGCCTTGGGAACCGGCTCACGCGCACGCCGGACCCGTGCGATCCGCGACCGCATCGACTCACCACGCCCGCCCCCCCACTCCCCCTCCGCGATCACTCTGATTTCTTGCGGAAACATCCTTCGCGCATGAACGCGGCCATCATGGCCATCGTGGCCATGTCCACCCATGCACACCCCTGACGCGGTGCGTGTGCCTGTACGTTCGTGTGCATTCATTCCACCGGGAGTCAGATACTATGACCACGCGGAAACGTGGCTTTACGCTCATTGAATTGTTGGTCGTGATTGCGATTATCGCCATTCTGATCGGGCTTTTGCTGCCAGCCGTGCAAAAAGTCCGAGACGCGGCGGCACGGATCAAGTGCCAGAATAATTTGAAGCAACTGGGGTTGGCCCTGCACAATTATGAAACGGCGAATCAGAATTTCCCACCGGGACGGGCGGCGTATCCGCTTGTCGTCTCGGCCCAAGGCCGCATCCTGGCCTACATCGAACAGGACGCAATTGGCCGAGCCGTGGATGTGCAGCAGGTGCCGCTCTACAACTCCAACCCCACGAGTTACCCGCTCACGGCTGGGAATTACCAGGCTTCCATCACGCTCGTCTCCTTGTTCCTCTGCCCGAGTGACCCGATGCGGGGGCGGAACCCGCAAGCCTTCGCCCGGCAAGCATCGGGGAGTTTCTCCACCACGGACCTGTACGCGGGCACGAACTACGTTACCTGCATCGGCAGCGGCGATGGCAGCGCCGATAACACGGGCACCTACTGGGGCCAGTACAAAACCAGTGACGGCCTGTTCGGACAGACTCCTATCCGTTTGCTCGAAGTTCAGGACGGCCTGTCGAACACCGTCGCTTTCAGCGAAAGCACAATGGGGAACGGTTCCCCGGATGCCACCGGAGCCACACCCACCGACGCGGCCCGGCAAGTGCTGACGCTGACCGGCAGCACTCCCACCAGTGATACGAACTGCGCGGGTGGAGCTGTCAGCGGAGCGGTCTGGTCCGGGATGCGGGGTGCGAAGTGGATCAACGGCCACTACGCCGATGCGAACTACAACCATCACCTGGTGCCGAACGATTCCCGTTGGGATTGCAGCAATGCTTCGCACAACCCCGGTCAGGCGGCGGCTCGGAGCAATCACACGGGCGGGGTCAACGTCTGCCTGGGTGATGGGAGCGTGCGGTTTGTGCGGGACAGCGTCACCCCGGCCATCTGGCGGGCCGCCGCCACACGGGCCGGAGTCGGCAACGAAGCCGTAGGATCGTTGGAATAATCAGGAACGCAGGGGACATTTCCGCGCTTGTTGGTCCAACCGGGGACTGTCGTCCCCGGTTGGGCTTCTCTCCACCGATTGTGAATACTTATTTCCGCACGGGTTTCAGTACGATCTCGCGCAGATCCATCACCGCGATGCCGGGCTTGCTCTGCGGGGCCACGGTGAGCGTGTGCCGACCAGGTTTCTCAATCGTGATCGTGCCGATTTCACGCGTTTCAAACGCCTGAAAGCCGCCCGTGTCTTTGACGGTGAAGCGGAGCGTTTCGTTGCCGACCACGATGGCGACTTCCGCGCCGCCACTGCCTTTGCCGCAGCCTTGCAGCACTTCCACGGTGAACCGGCCCGGTTGCGTCACGGTGAACTCAAAACGCGCGGTGTCCTCTTTGCGTGTCCAGAAGCCGAGCGTGTCTTTGTATGGCAACGGTTCGTACCGCAGTTGAATTCCCTGCACCTTGGCCGTGCGTGCCGGTAAGGTGATTCGGCCATTTTTCCCCTGCGGGTTGGGGACATAGTCGGGGTTCGGGGTCATCATCTTCGCCCCGACCGACTCCCGCCAAGCGGTGAGTTTCCGGGACAACTCCTTCGCCAATTCGGGTTTCTCGACAATCAGATTCTTCGTCTCCGCGATGTTGTGGCGAACATCGAATAATTCACGCCGACCATCCTCAAAGAATGCGATCAGCTTGTAATCCCCCTCGCGGATCGACGAGCCGGGTTTACCGAGTTGGTTGCTGTAATGCGGATAGTGCCAGAACAGCGGACGCGGGGCGATCGTCTTCCCCTTCAACAACGGCACCACGCTGACTCCATCCGGTTTGGCATCGGACGGTGCCCCGCACAATTCGAGCAGAGTCGGGAACAGGTCGATACTGCATACCGGGGTGGTGCAGGTAGAACCCGGTTTCACATGGCCCGGATAGCGCACGAGGAACGGAACCCGTGTGCCGCCTTCGTAGAGATGGCCTTTCCCTTCCCGCAGCGGGCCGTTGAAGGTGGCACCCGTGGGGCCGCCTTCCCGCGTGGCGAGGCCGCCATTATCGCTGATGAAGATGACAATAGTGTTGTCCGTGAGTTTGTGCGTATCGAGAGCCTGGAGAACCGTGCCCACGGCATCATCCATGCTCTCGATCATCGCCGCATAGACGGGGTGGCTTTGCCGACCACCAGTCGCCTGACCGGGATAGTGGGCGAGTTTGTCCGCCTTCGCCTGCAACGGCGTGTGAACGGCGTAATGGGACAGATACAGGAAGAATGGTTGGTCTTTGTGATCCGCGATGAGTTGGACCGCTTCGGCGGCGAGCCGATCCGTGAGATACTCCCCCGCCGGGGCGTTTGCGAATCCGGGGATGGTGCCGCGTTTGTTGCTGTACGGGGCGAAGTAACTGCGCGGGCTGCCCGTGTGATCTCCCGCGATGTTGACGGCAAACCCCTGATTTTGCGGCAAAAACCCTTCTCCGCCGAGGTGCCACTTGCCGATGTGTGCGGTGAAGTACCCGGCCTTCTGCAACACTTCAGCGAGTGTGACGGCTTCCAACGGCAGTTGCTGCGTGATGATGGGCCGATTGAGCATCTGATCGGGCCGGTTCCCGCGACCGGGGAGCCAATCCGTGAGGTTGAGCCGAGCGGGATACTGCCCCGTCAGGAGGGAGGCCCGCGTCGGCGAACAGACCGGGCAGGCGGCATAGCCATCGGTGAACCGCATCCCTTGGTTGGCCAGCCGGTCGATGTGCGGCGTGCGGTAGAAGGTGCTGCCATACGCTCCGCAATCGCGCTGGCCCATGTCGTCGATGACGATGAGGACGACATTCGGCTTCCCCGCCGCGAGCAGCACGGGCGTGAGGGTGCCGGTGAGGAACAAGACGATGAGAAGGCGCATCATGGGTTGGCTCATGCGATCTGGGGTCAGGGTTTCGGCAGCACCCACACGATGACCGGGATTCCCGATACCTGCGTATCAGTATCTGCTACCCAGCACGGCCAAACAACAAAGATTCCCGCTTGCAGAAACCGGATCGGAAAGACGATCCCCTGGCAGCCATTCTGAACTGTGTCGTAAAAGATTCCATGATAAAAGACATGGCCATCCCCCAGATCGGCAATGTGGGAGGCGACCGGAGAAATGCGATGCCATCTTCGGCATGGATGCGATTTCTCATCATCGCCCGATTGGGCAACCGATGCTGCGAGCCACCAGACATCATGGGTGATTGTCCGATATTGTCTAGTAGATAACTGACCAACACCCTCAAACAGGGCGACGGGATCGCCAACCCGAACGATGGGGCGATCCACACCGGCATGAATTGTCACCAGTGGCACACCCGCATAGCCGCACAGCGCCGTGAACCAGCCGGCGAGCCCGAGCCAAAGCGGATACAGTATCATTCGTTACCCCAGCGGCCAGAGTTGGCCCGCTTGCAGTGATTCATTTTGTCGATTTCACGCGCACCAACGATGCACATTGGTTGGCAGTAAATGCACGATAGAATACATTGTGCGAGAAATCAAAATTGACACTGTGATTGTGTATGGTGTTATTCGACATGTCTAAATAATATCGGTCAAAAAATAAATATATGCGATTGTGGTCGTTATCGCGCAATAAGCACCTGAAGCGAGAATGATGATTAACGGTCAAGTCTTTCGTTGCCAAATGCGTGATAGACGTCGCTACCGACATTTGCATGCTGCACAAAGGGAACTGAAGCGATTGTTGATTAATATATACGGGAGTCACTGCACCATTGGCAAACAGAAAGTAACAACGGTCATTAATTGTGATGATATTAAATGGACCACAGCAATTCATTTGCAAAGTGTGTGATCCATTGTGTTGCAATGCGTGATTGTCCGATAGAATGCGACTCAGTGAAGAATAACGTAATTTTCCATTTTGTCTCAAGATAAATCGTTCTGTGACTCCGTTTCGAGAATACGAATAATCATATGTGTCTCCTGTATGTGAGAATAATTTGGCAATAGGGCAGATGGAACATATTTTGGGTAATCGAAGTTGTGAAACACGTTTGAAATCGCCGATATGATTGACGGATTTTGTGAATTTTATATCATGCAAATTGATACTTGACAGCGTGTAATATGTCATCATCGATGTGAAATTTCCCGCGTCATCAACCTCTGCACCATGAGACACGGATGAAGGGAAGAGAAAATTGCCTTCATCAATGGTCCATGTGGCGATAGCCCGGTGGTGATGCAAACTTTGTGGAAACCCCACGGAAACTGGCATTACGCAAGACGTAAACCCGCCAATATGGCCAACGGGTGATCTCGTTAAAAATACATAATTAGCGAATGCTGTGTTCCGGTAAATTTCCTTAAAATCGGACAAGTGCGATAGGTTGTATACTTGATTCTGATGTATCGAAATCAACGCCGTTTGATTATCTGGAACTCCAGAAAAATTCGCATGTAACAATGCAATTATATACCAGATCAAAATGCACTCCTTTACCATGTGCAATTTGCACGAATGATGTTTACGGTGCAATGAGTGTGATCAAAATCATAATACCCTGTTGCGATTGATTCAGATCATCTTGCAGGTGAACGACCTTACATCTTGCATCATTCGTTACCCCAGTGGCCAGAGTTGGCCGAGGGTTTGTTTCTGGGCGGCGGTGAGGTCGGCGATACCGGCGGCGGCGAGCGTGACCAAGCTATCCAACTGCTGCAAGGGAGTGGTTGGCGTGGACTGGTTCCGCAGGTTGCGGTTCGCCAAACTGTCTCGATTTCGGCCGGATTGGGCATGATTACGGGGTTATTTGCTAGATTCCGGGCGGACAATAAGCAGCAATGGTTGCGTGGAAGCGGCCATCTTGCCAGTTTTTGCCTCGATTGGGCGACTGGCAACATAGACACGATAAACACCAGGAACTTTTGGTTTGAAGCGAATTTCCGTGCAATCATTGAGTTGTGATATGCGGCTTTTGTCGAGTGCAAATGTCGCGCTCGCCTCAATTTCGGATGCGGTCACCCGGAATACCCCATTCTTTTCATCATACTTAGCGATTCGATATGCCAGTATCTCCATGTTCGATGATGAACCAATAGGCATACTCGTATACAG
>JAIXLE010000158.1 GCA_026931725.1 Bacteroidales bacterium | reverse complement strand
GTCTTTGTGTTGTCTGTGATTGTCCAACGCGGTCGTCCTCCTCACCGTGCCTTTACGTTGATTGAGTTGCTGGTGGTCATCGCCATCATCGCCATCCTGATCGGACTGCTGCTCCCAGCCGTTCAGAAAGTCCGTGAGGCCGCATCGCGGATGAAGTGCAAAAACAACCTGAAGCAGATCGGTTTGGCGCTGCAAACCTATCACGATGCCCATCTGCGTTTCCCGGTGGGCACCGCGATTCAGGGCTACCCCGAAGGGACACCCCCCACGGCGATCCCCATAGGTAAGCTCAACAGCGGCCCGTACCGCCCCGGTCTGTTTGCCGCCATCCTGCCGTACCTGGAACAGAGCAACCTGTACCACTCCCTGGCGATGGATCAGGCCATGGATGTCGAACCCAACCGCACGCTGGGGCAGACACAGATTACGCTGTATTTGTGCCCCTCGAACAAGCGTGTGTATGGCTTGAAGAAGGCTCCGCACTCGATGCCGTTGACCGATCGGACGCTCGAATTCGCCGTCAACGATTACACGGGCTTGAACGGTTCCCAGCGACTGTGGACCGGAGCCCCCGGTTCAGGCCAGTTGCAGGATCACGGCGGCTTCGCGGAACGGCAAAATCTGCGGATAACCGATTTCCCGGACGGTACATCTAACACAATTGATGTGACCGAATGCCTCAAATTCGGACGCGGTGTCTGGATTCATGGCCGACCGCATTACAACAATGCCGCGTATCAGGTCAACACCCTGCGGGGCTACAACGGTGCCGCGAACGGTGTGTACCCCGATGGGTTGAACACGCTCGGGCCAGGCAAAGGTTTCGCGGGCACCTGGGGTGTCTCCAGCGATCACCCCGGCGGAGCCAATGCCTTGTTCGTCGATGGTTCGGTTCAGTTCCTCACCGATTCCCTTTCCCCGCAGACGTTGACGGGCCTCGCCACACGCGACGGCGGGGAAATCCTCTCCGAGACAGTCTGAACCCAGTAGGCGGGGCGTTCTTCCTCAAGGCGGCGCAACGGCCTTGGGGAAACCGCCAAACCGACACCAACCCGCAGTGGCAGTGACAAGGCAAGTGGAAGTGGCGGAGAGATTGTCGACAAATCCCGATTCGTTCTGGCATCTCATTACAGTGGGGGTTATAGTGCAGTTGCTGCCCCTGCTGATTCCCACCGCTCCACCTTGCCCGAGTGGCCCCATGATGCGATACGCCTGGGCCGTGCTGTCGATGCTTCTGCCGCTCGCCGGAATCACTTCGGCCACGGTGATCGTTTCCCCTTCATCCGTGCGAATCGACGGCCCCGAAGCCTCCCAGCAACTGCTCATCACACTCCAATCTACCGGCCTGCCCCAGGATGTAACCCATCGTGTGCGGTATTCTTCCGGCGATGCCACCATTGCCACGGTCGAAGCCACGGGGCGCATCATCCCAGTGCGTGATGGGAAAACCACCATCACGGTCCATCATGAAAGTGGCACCGTCACCGTTCCAGTGGAAGTCACGGGGATCGCCCATCCCCGGCGGATTTCCTTCCCGCAAGAAATCATCCCGGTACTGACCAAGGCCACCTGCAATAGCGGCGGCTGCCACGGGAAGGCCGAAGGACAACAAGGGTTCAAACTGTCCGTCTTCGGTTTCGACCCCCGCCATGACTACGAAGCCCTCGTCTCGGAAGGGCGAGGCCGACGCATCTTCCCGGAAGCCCCGAAAAATAGCCTGATTCTCACCAAAGGGACCGGCACCCTTCCGCACGGCGGCGGGAAAAAATTCGATGTGGATGGATTGCGTTACCGCCGCATCTTGCGTTGGATCCATGAAGGCGCACGATACGAAACCGTGCCGGTTCCACCCGTGGTGCGGCTCGAAATCGAACCGACCGAACGGGTACTGGGCTTCCAGGCCACGCAGCAACTCCGCGTCACCGCCATCGACGCGGAGGGAAACCGCCGCTGTGTCACTTCTGAGGCGGAATACGAATCGAACACCACCACGATCGCGGGTGTCGATCCCAGCGGGTTAATCCGTGCGGGTGATCGCCCCGGTGAAGCCGCGATCCTGGCCCGCTACATGGGACATGTCACGGTGTGCCGGATCACATTACCGCGGCCCGGCGTGACCTTCCCCCGTCCGCCCGCAGCCAATTTCATCGACAAGCACGTCTGGGACAAACTGGCCAAGCTCGGCATCCCCCCCAGCGCACTCGCCGATGATGCGACCTTCCTACGACGCGTGTTCCTCGACACCATCGGCACCCTCCCCACGGCCAATGAGACACGGGCGTTCCTCGCGGATACCCGCCCCGACAAACGGGGCCGACTCGTGGACACACTTCTGGAACGGCCAGAATATGCGGACTATTGGGCATTGAAGTGGGCGGACATCCTCCGGGTCGACAAGGACGCGGTCACCCCCGAAGGGGCCGTGGCCATGACCCGTTGGCTCCGCCAGCAATTCGCGGAGAATCGGCCCTACGACCAGATGGCCACCGCGATCCTCACCGCCCGTGGGGACATCGCCGCGAACGGCCCGGCGGCATTCTACAAGGTTCTCAAAACCCCCGAGGAAATGGCGCGATCCATCAGTCAGGTCTTCTTCGGTGTCCGAATCGAATGCGCCCAGTGCCATCACCACCCCTCGGAAAAATGGGGACAAGAGGATTATTTCGCCCTCGCCGGGCTGTTCAGCGGTGTGACCCGGAAGAAACTCCCCGGCGGCGGTGAGGCGATCCTCTCTCGTGGTGGCAAAGACCTCACCATGCCCCGCAAGACCGAACTGATCCCGGCTCGCCCACTGGGTGCCCCTGTGGCCGCGTTCGAGGCCAACGCCGACCGCCGGGAACGTCTCGCTCAGTGGATGACCACGCCCGACAACCCCTACTTCGCCGCGACCATCGCCAACCGTTTGTGGGCACATTACTTTGGCCGAGGATTGGTCGAACCGCTGGACGATCTGCGAGCGACCAACCCCGCATCGAACGAACCACTGTTCGCGGAATTGGTCCAGCATCTGCGCGAGCAGAAGTACAACTTGAAGGCTTTTACCAAGACTCTGTTGCTGTCCCGCGTCTATCAACTGTCCAGCCACACGCTGCCCGGCAACGCGGACGATGAGCAAAACTTCTCGCACGCCGCCGTGAAATCGCTCCCCGCCGAGGTGCTGCTCGACGCGATCTGCCAGGTGACCGGGGTGCCCGAAAAGTTCAACGGCTGGCCCATCGGGTATCGTGCCATTCAAGTGTGGGACAATCGGATGCCGTCGTATTTCTTCCGCATCTTCGGTCGACCCGTGCGGTTCAGCGTCTGCGAATGTGAACGCGGCACCGATCCGAGCATCTCGCAGGCTCTGCATTTGATGAACTCCCCCGAAATCACGGAGAAGGTCCGAGCCAGAAGCGGATTGGCCCACACGCTCGCCCACAGCGAGTTGCCGCCAACAGCGGTGATTGAGGAACTGTTTTTAACCGCGTTCAACCGTCCTCCCACCGAGGCCGAACAATCATCACTGTTGCCGACGTTTGCCGAGACGGATCGACAGACCGCAACCGAAGATGTGATGTGGGCCGTGTTGAACAGCAAGGAGTTCCTGTACTGCCGGTAAGAACGAATAGGCGGGCGGCACCATGACTATTCGAGAAATCATCAAGCGAATCACTGACGATGGATGGTATCTTGATCGACAACGGGGCAGTCACCAACAATACAAACATGCAACCAAACCAGGATTGGTGACTGTCTCGGGCAAATCATCCCAGAACCTGGCTCCCAAAACCTTAAAGAGTATCCTCCGTCAAGCGGGGTTGGACGAATGAAATATCTGATTATCCTCGAACCAACCGAAACGGGATTCTCCGCCTATTCACCAGACCTGGATGGCTGCGTGGCCGCCGGAGATGACCGCGAAGAAACAATCTCCCTCATGAAGGAAGCGATCCAATTTCATTTGGAGGGCTTAACCGCAGCAGGGCAACCGCTGCCACAACCACAAAGTGAGGCTACACTGATCGCTGTGGACCAATAGCAATACCGGATCCAGGACACCGTGGGCCGTGTTGAACAGCAAGGAGTTCCTGTACTGTCGGTAAGAACGAACCTTCGCACGCTGAGACACCAAGACACCGAGAAAGTGGACAACGAACACAACCAGAATTTTTCCTCTGCGGCATTGCGACTCCGCGTGAGGTTCCCGGAACGGACTGTCGCTGCACAGCATCCACCTGGAACCCACCGGCGATGTGACCTGGCGTGTCACCCCGATGTTGCCTCCCCGCACGACCTCGTCGCAGTCCCTGACCGCGCCGCTGTGAGTGAAGAAGTGATTCGGAAATCTGGCATCCTGGTTCCACCCTTGACCTTGTGAATACGAGTTTTGGAAATCCTGATGAGGCCCGATCATGCCAACCGATTCTCCCCCCCATCGTCCTTCCCGCCGTGCGGTCCTGCGCCTGGGGACAGCTGGCCTCATCGGCGGGCTGACCCTGCCCCGCTTGCTGCAAATGGAAGCCACGGCGGCAACCGGCAAGCTCGCCCCAGCGAAATCCTGCATCTTCCTGTTCCTCGAAGGCGGCCCTAGCACCATCGACATGTGGGACATGAAGCCCGATGCCGCCGTGGAGATTCGCGGCCCGTACAAACCGATCGCCACCAGTGTCCCAGGGACATTCATTGGCGAACACCTGCCCCGCTGCGCGAAACTGGCCCACAAATACACGATCCTCCGCAACCATAGCCACAACGACAACGGCCACACCACCGGCTACCATTACGTCATGACGGGGGTGAAAGCGGACTTCGCCGATGGGACCAATAGCCGCAAACCGAACAACGTCCTCTACCCGTCCATCGGGTCCGTTGTCGCTCGGGAATTGGGACACACGGGTTCACTGCCGCCCTACATCAATTTGCCGCACCCGATGACCGCGGGTGGTCCCGGCTTCTACGGCGCGGAATACGCCCCCTTCGTCATCGAAGGCGACCCCGTGTCCCCGGATTTTGAAGTCCGCGATCTGGCCCCGCTGCCAGGGATGGATGCCAAACGCGGCAACCGTCGGGAAAAACTACTCGCCGGACTCGATGCCCAACCCGCCCCCGGCAAAGCGGGGACCATGCAGACCTACTACGAAAAAGCCCATGACCTCCTCACGAGCCCCCAAGCCCGGAAGGCGTTCGACATCAAGTCCGAACCGGCCAAACTCCGGGAAAAGTACGGGTTCACGACCCTCGGCCAATGCGCCCTTCTGGCTCGCCGACTCGTCGAGGCCGGCACCCGGTTTGTCGGGATCGACCATAGCGGTTGGGACACGCACTTCACCTGCTTCCCCAGTCTGGAAAAAGACCTGATCCCCGCCGTGGACATGGCGTTCTCGGCCCTGGTGGAAGACCTCAGCGACCGTGGATTGCTCGATAGTACCCTGGTCGTCATGATGGGCGAAATGGGACGCACCCCGCGTGTGAACGCCCAAGCCGGGCGCGACCACTGGTCGATGGCCCAAAGCGTCCTCTTCGCGGGCGGCGGGGTCAAACCCGGCATCGTCATCGGCGCGACCAACGCCACCGCCACGGCCCCCACCGCCGACCCGGTGAGCGTGGAAGACCTGCTTCGCACGATCTTCCATCAAATGGGGATCGACAGCATGCGGGTATACTACACCCCGCTGGGTCGACCTGTTCCCATCGTCAACGGCGGCCGAGTCGTCCGAGAACTCGTGGGCTAAACAATCTGATGGGGACATCGCCTCACGGGGCGGATGTCCGAATTTGCCCCTTCACCTTGAGCCGTGCGTGCGATGATGACCCAGCGTGTCTCACGAGAATGGACTGTCCTATTCCCGGTCATTCTGGGACTTCTAATCCTGCTACCCGGCACAACCTGGGGACAGAAGAAAAAAGGCAGTGCCCTCAAGGCTCCTGAACCCGGTTACGCTTTCCCGGCGGGTGGCAATCCGGGTTCCACGCTGGAAGTAACCCTCGGCGGCTACGACTGGACACCCGATGTCGAACTCATCCCACTGGACCCACGGGTGCGACTCACCTTTACTGGGGAACTGGGTCCGGTCATTGTCCCACCGCCGCCGTTCTGGTTCGGCCCCAAAGGGACCATTGCCCCTATCCCCTTGCCACGGGAACGCACCGCGAAACTCACCCTGCCCGCCGGGTTGCCTCCTGGCCCGATTTATTGGACCACCGCCAGCGCCAACGGAATCGGCACAAACACCGGCACCCTCTGGGTCGGCGATGGACGACCCGAAGTGCTGGAACAAGCCGCGTCCTCAATGTCCTCGTCCTCAATGTCTTCAATGTCCTCGCCCTCAATGTCCTCGTCCACAATATCCCAAGTCCTACCCGCCCTTCCCGTGACCGTGAATGGCCGACTGGCCCGGATTGAAGAAGTCGATCGCTACAGCTTTTCGGTGCCACGCAACGGTCCGGTGACGCTCGAACTGTTCGCGCGGCGACTCGGTATCGACTGCAACCTCACCTTGACGGTACGCAACCCCGCCGGGAATGTCGTCGCGGATGCCGTGGACACGGCGGGACAGGATCTCGCGGTGACCTTTTCGGCCACGGCAAACACTCGATACACGGTCGAACTGCATGACCTGGATTTTCGCGGCGATTGTTCCTGCGTCTATCGTCTGGTCCTGACCCCTGGCCCGCGTGTGGTGGCTACCATCCCCGCTGTTGTCCCACGCGGAGCCACCCAGTCTGTCGTGTGCATCGGCTACGGCGTGGCCACGGGCGCGGCCCAGCTCGAATCCGTGACCCGTACCGTCCATGTCCCCACGGATGCCCAAGCCCGGACCATGCCATATCGCCTCGAAACCCCACACGGTGTCGCCCCCATCGTCTCCCTTCCGATTGTGGACACACCCGACCATGTTGCCCTTGTCTCCAGTGACACCCCTTTGACATTGCCAATCGCCTTGACCGGCGTGCTGGAGAAGCAACCGGAAGGACGATTCCGCTTCCAAGGGAAAAAAGGGGACATGATCCGCCTGGAGGCCGTGGCACGGGCGCTGGGTTCGCCCTTGGACGTGTCCCTGGTGGTCCTCGATGCGACCGGGAAGGAACTCGCCCGAAATGATGACTTGCCGAACACCACCGATGCGGGCTTGAATCTGACCCTCCCGGCCGATGGGCTCTTTACCGTGATCGTCTCGGATGTCTCCGGTAACACCGGCTCCCCAACGGCGGTTTATCGTCTTCTGGCGGAGCGTGTCGTACCGGATTTCACGTTGACCGTGGCCCCGCGTGGGAATCTCGAACTCGGCGGCACCGCGAATCTCCTGGTGACAGCCCAGCGTCAAGGGGGATTTTCAGGACCGATCACCCTGCAAGTCTCCGGCTTGCCTGCCGGGGTCACGCTGCCCGCGAAACTGGAGATTCCCGCCAAAAGTCCCAATGTCTCACTGACATTGTCCGCGTCCCCCACCGCCGATGTGACCGCGTGTCCCATTACGATCACGGGCACGGCGACCGTGGGCGATCAGACGCGGACCCGCCCGGCGCTGGCATCGTTCGCCGCCGATCGGACATACCGCAATGCCGATAACCAGACGATCTCGCAGTCCTGGATTTGCACGACGCTTCCGCCGCGTATTTCCCTCATCTGTGTGGAAGCCGATGGCGGACGCAAAGTTCACCGGGGTTCGACCCATCCCGCCGAGGTCACGATCGAACGCCATGACGGCTTTACCGGCCCGGTCAGCTTGCAGATGTCCGCGAAGCAGTCCTATCAACGGCAAGGAATCACCGGCCCGGATCTGCTGGTGCCCGCGGATGTCAGCCGGGCGTTCTACCCCTGCTTCATGCCGGAATGGCTAGAGACGACCCGCACCTCACGCATGGAACTGATCGGTGTCATCCGTGTCCCGGACCCGAAAGGACGCGAACGCTACCTGGCGACTCCGATGGCGGGACGCATCACCATGTCCATTGAAGGCGAGATTCTCAAAATCACGTCTCCGATTGATTATCTGATGATTGATTCCACTAGCACGGTGACAGTCCCCCTCAAAGTGCTGCGTTCCGCGAAACTGCCGGTGCCGGTGAAGCTGGAATTACTCGTGCCCGATACACTCAAGAGCGTGGTGACGGCAGAACCGATCGTTTTCCCGCCGGAGCGTGTGGCCGGAGACTTCTTCTTACAGGTTGCCCAACCGCTCCCGCTGGGTCGGCATGAGATTCGGATTCGCGGCACCGCCTTGCAAGATGGGAAATACGCGGTCGTCTCGGAAGTCGCCCTCATGATCGCAGGGACACGAGACACGCCGCGAGCCGCTGTTCCAGTGCGAAAATGATATCCGGTGCGAAAATAATGGGTTCCGCCGATCTGTACTTGATTTTCCTCCACGGTGGGACGAAAACATGATACGATTGTCCCACCGCTGAGTGCTTCTGCCGAAATGATGCTGATTTCCTGCCGTCCACCGCATCGGAGTTCCAGATGAATCTCCCGTCGCATCCCCTGCCCCGCCGTGGGTTTCTGCAAATTGGTTCATTGGCTCTGGGTGGCCTGACCCTCCCGCAACTGCTCCGTGCCGAAGCACGAACCGGCTCCCGAGCTTCGACGAAATCCGTCATCATGATCTACCTGGTCGGCGGCCCGCCCCATCAGGATATGTTCGACCTGAAACCGGATGCCCCGAAGGAAATCGCCGGGCCGTGGAAGCCGACCGCCACCAACGTGACCGGGTTCCAAATCTGCGAGGCGTTCCCCCAACTGGCGAAAATCGCGGACAAGTTCGCGGTCATTCGCTCTTTGGTCGGCAACCAGGCCGGGCATGATGCGGTTCAAGTGTTCAACGGCCGCCACCCCGGCAAAAGGGTCACGGCGAACGGTTGGCCGCAGTTCGGCTCCGTCGTGGCGAAACTCCAAGGGCCGGCCGATCCGGCGATCCCGCCGTTCATCAGCCTCTGCTACCCCTGCACGCACGGCCCCTACAACGAACCCGGCCCCGGTTTCCTCGGCACCGCCTTCGCCCCGTTCCGGCCAACCGGCCCCTCCCGAGACGACATGACCCTCCGCGGGATCTCCGTCTCACAATTGGCCGATCGCAAGGCGCTGCTCCAGGGATTTGACGACATCCGCCGCGATGCGGACACGAGCGGCACCCTGGAAGGGATGGATGCCTTCACACAACAGGCCTTTGGCCTGCTCACCTCCTCACGGCTCGCCGAGGCACTGGACCTGTCCAAGGAAGACCCCAAAGTGGTGGAACGGTACGGCACCGGCGACCCGAAAATCTTCATGGACTCCAACGGTGCCCCGCGTGTCCCGCAAAGTCTGCTCATGGCCCGGCGACTCATCGAAGCCGGTGCCCGCGTCGTCACGCTGAACTACAGCAAATGGGACTGGCACGGCGGACGCATGGCGGAAGGACGCAAGAACAACTCCATCTTCTTGCGGGAAGAAGAAGACTTCCCCATCTTCGATAAGTGCCTCAGCGCCTTGATTGAAGATTTGCACCAACGCGGACTGGATCGGGATTGCACGGTCGTCGTGATGGGGGAATTTGGCCGAACCCCGAAAATCAGCGCCAATGTCGGCCGGGATCACTGGCCGCAAGTGAACTGTGCCCTGCTGGCGGGTGGCGGAATGCGGCTCGGCCAGGCGATCGGTTCCACCGACAAGAACGCCGGTGAGGCCGCGTCTCGCCCGGTCACCTTCGGCGAACTGTACGCCACGCTGTTCCACAACCTCGGCATCAACCCGACCACCACCACGATCCCAGACTTGGATGGCCGACCACAACACCTTGTGGAAGGCGATTCCCAGCCGCTGCCCGAACTGCTGTAAAGCCCTCGCCACGATCACTCTCCCTTCCCCAATCTCGGGCGAAGGGAGCCCCTTTGCCACGCACGCCGTCCCCCATTCTCCCCCTGGTTCGTCGAGTTCCCCATGATCCGTTGCCTGGTGTTCCTCCCGCTGTTCGCGGCTCCCGCACTCGCGGCCCCGCCGGAACCGAATCTCGGCCCGGTGAAAGAACAACATCAATTGATCCCAATGCGGGACGGCAAGCATCTGTCCGCCTACCTGTATTTCCCACCGGGGAACGGGCCGTGGCCGGTCGTGTTCGAGCAACGCTACGCCAGCTTGACCGGAGCCGGGACACGCAAAGCGGCGGCGAAACTCGCGGAAGCCGGGTACGTCGTGGCGATGGTGAACTACCGCGGGACGCACAAGTCCGAAGGGCAATGGGTCGGCTACCGCGCCCTGGCTTGGGGTGAACTCCGCGATGGCTACGATACCTGCGAATGGTTGGCCAAACAGCCGTGGTCCACAGGGAAAATCGGCACCTTTGGTAGCTCACAAGGTGGGTTTGCCCAAAACTTCCTCGCCGTGACCCGGCCGCCGTCGCTGGTCTGTCAATACATGGTCGATACGGGTTTGTCGCTGTTCCAGGAAGGGTATCGCATCGGTGGCGTGACCCGGCCAGAACGGTTCAAAAGCATGGAAGCCATTTGCCGGGAACCGTCCGACAATCAGAAGCTCATGGCCGAATGGTTCCAACACCCGGACTATGATGATTACTGGAAAGACGAAGATTGTTCCCTCCATTTCGATCGCATGAACGTCCCCTGCTTCACTATTGGCAGCTGGTACGACTTCATGAACCAGGGTTCCATCGCCAGTTTTCAAGGCCGCCAGCACCACGGCGGACCCGCGAGCCGCGGCACGCAGCAACTCCTCATCGGCCCCTGGCTGCACGGTCGACTGAACAAGGGGAACAAGGTCGGCGAGATGGTCTACCCGGAAAACGCCATCTGGCCAGAATACGAACATATGGTGAAATGGTTCGATCACTACCTGAAAGGAAAACCGAACGGTGTCGAGAAGGAACCCGCCGTCCGCTACTATGTGATGGGGGCAGTCGGGGAAGCGCACGCGCCGGGGAACGTCTGGCGCACCGCGACGGACTGGCCGCCGTTCCCACCCCGAGAAACACCGCTGTTCCTGCGTGCCGAAGGGAAACTCACGCCCGAACAACCCACGGCAACCGAAGGCGGCACATCCTACACCAGCGACCCCCTGCATCCGATGCAGATTCCCGGTCGCGGTTTCCCCGGTGCCCGCGATGCTCGACCTTTCGAGAAGCAAACGGATGTCCGCACCTTCACCACGGCCCCGCTGACCGCACCCGTCGAATGGACAGGCCGGGTACGGGCGGAAGTGTACCTCGCCTCGACCGCACGGGATACCGACTTGCTCGTCCGTGTCTCCGATGTGTACCCCGATGGGCGTTCGATCCTGTTGGTCGATTACCCCTTGCGGGCACGCTACCGCGAGGGGTTCGATCAACAAGTTTTGATGACACCCGGTCAGCCGCACAAACTCGCTTTTGATGTGGGCTGGGTCAGTCAGATTTTCAACACGGGTCATCGCATCCGGGTCACGGTCGCCAGCACGGGTGCCCCGCTGTATGAATCGAACCCGCAGACTGGCGGCCCACAAACGATTGAGCCACCCGCGCACCCGGTCAAGGCGGTGAACACCATTCACCACAACGCGAAATTCGCCTCCCGGATCATCGCTCCGGTGGCCCCGCCCGCACGATAGTGGGTGCGAATCTTCTGCCGCGAAACCGCCATTCGGGTTGGGAAGCGGATGCGCCCCCTGCACGCCGGGGCGCATTATCGTGTATCATAAGCGGATGGACACCCTGACAACCTCTCCGGGCCAGCGTACCACCTTGCTGCGTACCGTGCCACCGGGCGAATTGCTGATTCATGAAATTTACCGCAGCATCCAAGGCGAATCGACCTTCGCCGGATTGCCGTGTGTGTTCGTGCGTACCGCTGTTTGCGATCTGCGATGCCGTTGGTGCGACACACCCCATGCGTTCAACCGTGGCGAACGGCGTACCCCCGCGGATGTTCTCACACAAGTGCTGGCATTCGCAACCCCGCTGGTGGAACTGACCGGCGGCGAACCACTCTTACAAGCCCCCGTGCTGCCCCTGATGACAGAACTGGCCAACGCGGGCAAAACCGTGCTGCTCGAAACCAGCGGCGCACACGACATCAGCTCCGTGGACCCGCGCGTCCACATCATCATGGACCTGAAATGCCCGGATAGCGGCGAATCGGCCCGCAACCTCTGGTCGAACCTTGATGCCCTCAAGCCAACCGATGAAATCAAGTTCGTGATCGCGTCCCGCCGGGATTGGGACTGGGCCGCGGACGTGATCCGCGCCCAGCGGCTCGATCAGCGGTTCACGGTGCTGGTT
>JAIXLE010000067.1 GCA_026931725.1 Bacteroidales bacterium | reverse complement strand
CAGATGGAGTACGAGCTACGAACCGAACCGGCTACCCCCTGTGAACGGTTACCCGCCGACAGCGGGGCGTGCCGGACCTGCCGCATGTCGGCGAGGTGATCCGCTACCACCAGCGACGGAACGCGCAGGCCACGCGATCCCACAAGAAACGGCCGCATAGATGCATCATCTGATCCTGCGCTGTAGTGATAGGAACCGGGGTTCCGAACGTCTCGTCAATGGGCGAGTGGAGTATACGCCACATTCTGAGACTTCCGAGCCGCAATCGAGGATGGGCCGCCCCCGTGCCGACGACTCCTGCGGACAGCTTGGAGAAGTTGATGGCGTTCCACTTCCAAGAGCTTGACAATGTATCACTCCTTGCCGCTTGAAGTCTAGTCACTCTTTGTCTGTATCAGTCATTTAATCGGTTTTATAATCAGCCGTGCGATTGATCGCAAAACAACATGGGGTCGTGAACCGTCAGGGTTGTTCGATGCGATTCCCGTTCCCTCGAACAGAGAAGCTCATTCCGATTCGGCAGGCGCATCGTATATCGGCCGCGATCCGATCCTCCCCGCACGGTGCGAGGAGCGGAGAACAACCCACAAGGCGGGATCGAACACGCGTCCGCAGGTGATATACTCGGAGTGATGCAGTAGTGCGGTCAACTTCATCCCCCATGATTCCAGCAGGATCCGATGCGACTCTCCGACACAACAACGCTCCTGGCCGACTTAGTGCGGCTCCCCTCGGTCAACCCGATGGGGCGATCCAACATTCCTTCCGACATCACGCTGGAACATCGCGTCACGGCGTATCTGGAAGCCAAACTTCAGGAACTGGGAATTCCCACCGAACGCCAGACGATCGCGCCGGGGCGGGACAACCTCATCGCCCGGTTTCAGCCAGCCGAACCCACGTTCTCCGTCCTCTGGGAATGCCACCAGGACACCGTGCCCATCGACGGCATGATCGTCGAACCGTTCGGCGCACAGATCACCGATGGCAAGCTCTACGGTCGCGGCGCTTGTGATGTGAAAGCCGGGGGCGTGGCCATGCTGAGCGCGTTCGCCCGACTGGTGCAGGAAAACCCGAGCCGCGCCGCCGCCGTCACCTTGGCGTTCACCGTGGACGAGGAACACACCTTCCTTGGTGTGCAACATCTGATGAAGTCCGGCGTGCGGGCCGATTGTGCGATCGTCGCGGAACCGACGCAGTTGAACATCGTGAAATCCCATAAGGGCGTAGTCCGCTGGCAGATCGAAACTCCCGGTGTCGCCTGTCATAGTTCCCGCCCGGATCAAGGGGTGAATGCGGTCTACCGGATGGGCCGTGTTCTCACCGGCATCGCGGAATACGCGCAGAACCTGATGGCATCGCGTACCGATCCGCTGCTGGGACCGCCGACCCTCAGCGTGGGAATGATCCAAGGCGGAGTCAGCCCGAACACGGTCCCGGATGCGTGCCGGATTGAGATCGACCGACGGTTGCTCCCCGGAGAACGGCCCGAAGACGCGCCAGCCGATTTGGATGCGTTCCTCCGCAAAACCGTGGATGTGCCCTTCCAGACGATTCCGCCGAAGTGGGCGTGCCCGGCTCTAGAATCCCGTGGCGCGGACACGCTCATTCAGCGGCTCGGCACGGCCATCAACACGGTGGTCGCAACCCACGCGGTCATCGGCGTTCCGTTCGGCACCGATGCCTCGACGATTTCCAGTGCGGGTTTGCCCGCCGTGATCTTCGGCCCTGGCGACATCGCCCAGGCCCACACGAAGGATGAATGGGTCGAACTGCGACAGGTGGAACTCGCCGCGGACATCCTCTACCGCTTCGCGGTGGGAAAATAATGGATCAATTTTGCAGATTCTCTGTCAGAACAGCACAGGTCCGCGTGACAAGGTCCACAGAAAGATTTAGAGTGATCGACAAGGACGCACCGTCAATGTGAGCGGTTGCGGGATGCAGTGAGAAACCTGCATCATACCGATAATCACACCCGCGTGTCTGACTATCGGGGAAGAGTGGTCTGCGAGTTGGGATGGAGGAGAATTCACGTGAGCATCGTTCGCGTAGGACTGACCGAGACAAAGGGGTACGGAGACGGTTACGACGCGATTTTCAAGAAGGGAGCCAAGGCGAAGAAGTCCGCGGCTCCTGCGGCAGAAGCGACTCCCGCGAAGAAGCGTGCGACCCCCCCAGCGGAAACCGCTTCCACGAAGAAACCCGTAGCCCCAGTGGCGGAAACCGCTTCCACGAAGAAACCGGCGGCCGCTAAGAAACCCGCGGCGGCAGCGAAGAAACCGGCGGCCGCCAAAAAGCCCGCAACGGCAGCCAAGAAACCCACGGCCGCCAAGAAGAAGTAATTGTCCCACGGCAGAACACGAATGGGTTCGGCTCAAACTGGGCGGTCAACCGCCCAGGGCAATTTCAGGGTCGCTAGAAGCGGGCCATTCTGATCATGAAAAACGTGATCACTCCGATCAGCCAGATCATCCGTTGAGTCCTCCCATTTGCGGTGCAATGACCGTTTCTGGGTTTCCTCAACGGGTGTGAGAAGTCTGGCTCGCAACCTACTCCGCCAGACTCACGCAGACAATTTCTTCATCATTGCGGGCCACGCAACATTTGTTGGCGTAGGCCGGGTGCGTCCAGACAACGGGGCGGCCAGCCATCTTGTTCGTGGGGTTCAGCAGCACGGCGCGATCGCGTTCCGTATACCCTTGTGGTGTTAGCTGGGCGATGACCAGTTCCCCCTGTTCGTTGAAGAGGAAATACTTGTCTCCGTTGGCCACGAGGAAGGCGTTGGCCCAGCGTTCATTCCACGGTTGTACCTCGTTCGGTTCTTCCCGTTCGCGGATTCGCTCGGGGGTGAGTCGGCCCCGTGTCGCGGCATTGGTCGCCCAGAGGCGCTTGCCGGTGCGGGCTTCCAGGCAGCGTAACTCTCCGTAGCTGCCGATTCCGTAGACATGATCGTTCTGAATCAGCGGCGTGGGAATGATCGAACTCAAATCTCGGGTTTGGTTCGGTTTCTCGCCCTTCGCCTTGCTCACCCAGACCGGCTTGGCTCCGGTCGGCGTGACCTTCACCAGCATCGCGCCGTTGTAGAACGAAGTGACAAATACGCTATCGGTCCCCACGCGACGTGGCATCGGCGCGGTGAGCGCGGCACGGACTTCAAACGGCACCGACCAGAGTTGCGATCCGGTGTCCGGGTTCAACCCGACCAGGGCTTTCGGATGCCAGATCACCAGCGTGCGTTGCCCGGCCAGATCGTAAATCACTGGGGGGGCATAGCCGAAATCGCCGGAGGCAAAGGTCAGCGATTTCCACTTTTCCGCGCCGGTCTTCTTGTCGAAGGCCATGACGAGCCGACCGTCGGTGCCGCCGATCAGGCAGATGAGGTTGTCGCCATCAATCAGCGGGGGAGAAGAAAACCCCCAGAGTGGCACCTCGGCTCCGAAGTCTTTGGGGCCGTTCTTCGACCAGACGACCTGCCCGGTAGACGTGTTCAAACAGAGTAGATCGCCCATCGCCCCGAGCGTGTAGACGCGGTCCCCATCGACCGCCGGTACGCAGCGCGGACCCGCCGCGTAGCTGATTTTGTACGCGGAAGGGTATTCGTGCTTCCATAACAGCTTGCCAGATTGAGCATCCAGGCACAGTACCCGCTCGACCCCGCCGACCGCGGTATCCCGGTCGAACGGGTTATCCGGGTTCGCCTGACCTTTGTTCAACACCCGATCGGTGACGAAAACTTTGCCCTGAGCGATGGCAGGACCGGAGTAGCCCATGCCGACTTTCTGCTTCCAGAGAACCTTGGGTCCGCCAGCCGGGAATTTTTGGAGGATGCCGGTTTCCGCCCAGACACCGTCTCGGTTTGGTCCCATCCATTGCGGCCAATCATCGGCGAAAACAGCTGGGGCAGCCAGGGCCATCAGAGTGATCGCCAGAACTCGAATCAGCATGAAACCACTCCACGAAGTCAGAGAGTAGCAGGCAGGAACGATGCGGAACGCGCAGCATAGTATACGGCAGTCATCGCATCGCCGGTATGGCTTACGGGGTGAGCAGTCGTTCGATGGCTTGGCCCAACGCGGCGGGAGAAGTCAACGGGCCGAATCGCTTG
Source organism: Bacteroidales bacterium (assembly GCA_026931725.1). GTDB lineage: Bacteria > Planctomycetota > Planctomycetia > Gemmatales > Gemmataceae > JAIXLE01. Next base: position 8,186 of record JAIXLE010000067.1, on the reverse strand, counting down.
ACGATCTGGCCGTTCCGATCCACCAGGAATTTCGTGAAGTTCCACTTGATCGCCGTGCTGCCGAGCGTGCCGGGAGCCGCCGCTTTCAGAAGGCGATAGAGTGGGTGCGTGTCCGCGCCGTTGACTTTCAGCTTCTCGAAAATCGGGAATGTCACGTTGTACCGCGTCGAGCAGAAGCGGCGGATTTCCGCGGCATCGCCGGGTTCCTGTCTGGCGAACTGGTTGCAGGGGAAGCCGAGGACCGTAAACCCGCGTTCCTGATAAGTCTGATAGAGTGTCTGCAACCCGGCGTACTGCGGCGTGAAGCCACACCGGCTGGCGACATTGACGATGAGCAGCACCTGCCCACGATACACCGCCAACGTCGTTGGCTGGCCATCCAGTGTGGTGAGCGGAAGATCAAACAGGTCCGACATGGTATCGCACTTTCACTTTCGGAAAGTCTCTCCCAGGGTGCGGCAGAAGGGAATTTATCCGAACTGCAATTCCACGGACATCCCCACCGTGGCCTGTAAGCGTGCGGCGGCGTGGCCCTGGACCACGGCAATCTCGAAAAACCCCTCGCTGCTGAACAGGCAGACGAGTTCCCCCGGCCCGGCATCGGCGTAGGTACGCACCCAACGGACATGCTCTTGCAGTCCGCCATTCAGCGCGACACGCACGGGAAGTTCTTTGATCTGAACTTGAGGAATGTTCGTCAAAATGTTGCCGAAGTCGTCGATGAAACAGACTTCCCCTTCGCAGCGGTCCTGCCAGCAGATGGCCGAGTGAATGGGAAGCTCGATCCATCCGCGGAGGCGGGGGCCGAACTCTTCGGGGTCCACGCCACTGGCCAAATGCGCGGCCACGGGGCCGAATAGGTCGCGCCCGTGGAATGTGTGGCTGACCTGTTCCCGCCAGAATTGCGGTTCGGTCAGTTGCCTGACGATCGGAGAACCGCCCAGCGTGCGAATCGCGGAGGTGAACAAGCCGTTATCGGGGCCGATCAGGAATTGCCCCCCCACGGCGATCAGGAGGGGGAGCCGCTGGCCACCGACTCCCGGATCGACAATCGCAAGATGAATCGTCCCTGCGGGGAAGTACCGCACGGCCGAGCCGAGGAAGAAATCGGCATGGCGAATGTCTTGCGGTCGAATCTGGTGGGTCAGGTCGATGAGCCGAGCCCCCCGATACACGGACAGAATCGCTCCCTTCATCGCGGCGATGTAGGGAGCGGTTTCCCCGAAATCGGTGGTGAGCGTGATGAGTGCGGACATGGCGGCTCCCATTTCCACGGCTCACGGGGGCATCCGTGAGGTGTGCCCCAAACTACTCCTTCGCGCGGCGGAGGTATTTGCCGTCTTCGGTCTGAATTTCGATGAGTTCATCCTGCAGAATGAACGATGGCACTTGGACAATGAGGCCGGTTTCCAGTGTGGCCGATTTCGTCTGGGCGGCGGCGGTGGCCCCTTTGATCGCGGGTTCCGTCTCAATGACCTTCAGCACCACGGTCTGGGGCAACTCCATGCCCAGCGCAATGCCATCATGGAAGGTGATTTTGCAGAGATCGTTTTCGCGGAGGTACTTGATTTTGTCACCGACCATGTCCGCGTTCAGGCGGGCTTCGTCGTAGGTTTCCTGATCCACGAAGACGAAATCGTCGCCGTCCTTGTAGGAATAGGCGAACTCTTTCGTATCCAGGTAGGCGATGTCGACCTTGTCATCGGGGTGAACCCGTTCATCGGTGATCGAGCCGGTTTTGAGGTTTTTCATCTTCAAATACAGGATCGCGCGCCAGTTGCCGGGCGTGTTCAAGTCTCGATCCAGGCAATAATAGAGTCCGTTGTTGTAGTTGAGCACCATTCCGCGGCGCACGTCGATCATCTTGATTGTAGCCATCGATTCTCCTGTGGTATGGCGGGCTGCCGCCCGTGTATCTGTTGCATCTTCAACTTAGCAACCGCGGGACAGTCGGAGAAGGGTATCCGTATTCTGGACTGGTCCTCTGGCCTCCATCGGGCAAACGTGTACATTCCCGAGAGGCCGCCCTTTCCTCTCGGAGTCCTCCCACGATGCCCGCGTTCTCCCGTATTCGCCTGGCCGTGCTGGCGGGCCTGCTGGCCGCTGCTCTACCGAGCCAGGCCGATGGACCGAAAGACAATCACCCCGATAACGTCCGTCCTGTCCCGCCGCAAGGTGTGGCGATCCCGGAAAAAGACCTCGCCGAACTGAAAGACGGTCTGACCAAACTCCGCAAGGAGATCGACGCTTTACCCGCCGCGTTGCGGGGCCGTCCGGGGTTGCTCGAACTGATCCCCGATGTGGAAATCTTCCACAAAGCGGTACGGTACGCCGTGGAGTACAACGAATTCTTCAAGGTGAACGAAATCGCTTCCGGGAAGGAACTCCTCAAGCAAGGGTTGCAGCGTGCCGCCGAGTTGAAAGCGGGCAAACCTTCTTGGACCACCGCAACCGGCCTCGTGGTGCGCGGCTACCGCTCGAAGATCGACGGTTCCGTGCAGCCTTACGGTTTGGTCGTACCGGAATCGTATCGACCGGGCGACTCGATCGGGCACCGGCTCGATCTGTGGTGGCATGGCCGTGGGGAAACGCTGTCCGAAGTGAACTTCATCGTCAACGCCCAGCGGAACCCAGGGCAGTTCACACCGCGGGATGCCATCGTGCTGCACCCGTATGGCCGTTACTGCAACGCCAACAAATTCGCGGGGGAAGTCGATACCTTCGAGGCGATCGACCACGCCAAGAAGCACTACCGCATCGACGAGAACCGCATGGTTGCCCGCGGCTTCAGCATGGGCGGGGCGGCCTGCTGGCAGTTTGCCGTTCACTACCCGACCTTCTGGGCCGCCGCCGCGCCGGGAGCCGGGTTCAGCGAAACGCCCGAGTTTTTGAAAGTGTTCCAGAACGAACCGACGAAACCGGAATGGTGGGAAGAACGGCTCTGGCACTGGTACAACGCCACCGACTACGCACTGAACATCTCCAACCTGCCGACGGTTGCCTACAGCGGCGAGAATGACAGCCAGAAACAAGCTGCTGACGTGATGGCCCGCGAGTTGAAGAAAGTCGGCATCGAGTTGACGCACATCATCGGCAAAGGAGCCAAGCACCATTACACGCCGGAGGCAAAGGATGAGATCAACCGGCGGATAGATGCCATAGCGTCACATGCTGGTTGGTATCCTTGGGGCCGGGCATGGATTGGTTTCACGACATGGACGCTAAGATACAATGTGAGCGATATTGTCCGAGTTGAAGGACTGGAGCGGCACTGGATTCGATCAAAAATTCTTATCATTAAATCTGATGCGTCAATCGGTCTGGATAACGCAACTATCAAGACGACGAACATTTCAAGGTTTGCATTTGTTTTCCCGCCTGTTGCTGTGACGCTGGGAAAGCAAGCGGATCTCGCAATCGAGATTGATAGCCAAAAACTGATAGTTCCGGTTCCTTCTAACTCAGATCGCTCGTTGGAACTCCACTTCGAGAAAGTCGATGGCAAATGGCGTAACCGCACGGAACCGATTCCGGCGTTCGTGAAGAAACCCGGCCTGCAAGGGCCGATCGACGATGCCTTCATGGACAAGTTTCTGATGGTCCGGCCGACCGGCACGCCGTTGAATGACACCGTGGGCAAGTGGGCAGCCGGTGAGATGAAGCACGCCATCAGCCACTGGCGGAGCCAGTATCGCGGTGATGCCCCGGTGAAGGACGATACCGCCATCAAGGACGCGGACATCGCCAGCAGCCATCTCATCCTCTGGGGCGACCCCAAGAGCAACGCCGTGCTGGCCAAGATCGCCGACAAACTGCCGGTGAAGTGGACCAGCAAAGGCCTCGTCGTCGGCGATAAGACCTACAACCCGGAGACGCACGTTCCCGTGCTGATTTACCCGAACCCGCTCAACCCGGAGAAGTACGTTGTGCTGAACAGCGGTTTCACCTTCCGGGAATACGACTACCTCAACAACGCACGGCAAGTGCCGAAGTTGCCGGATTACGCGGTCGTCGACGTGACCACGCCGCCCAGTTCGCGCTGGCCGGGTAAGATTGTCTGTGCGGGCTTCTTCGGGGAGAAATGGGAATTGCTCCCGAACGACGGGAAGTAACGCGCAGCGAAACCGCATCTCCCACAACGATCCCACCCGCGTTGCCGACCCTGACGGCCACCGGGCTGGGATCGTGTGCGTTTCTGCGTGGGAACGGTTGCTCTCGCTTCAGGAAGGGGGTACGTTCGAGGATGTTGGGTGTCTAGGAAAGCAGCTCTCGGCACGGATCGCAGCCGGTTCACCCGATGGAATTCCGCACCTCCCGAGTGACTGTTATGCTCCGTTATTTCCTGCTGGGCACGCTCGTCGTAGCGGGTCTGGTGCTGGCCACGGCCACTCCCGCTCAGGCGTGGGGCCGCGGTCGCCCGGCTTCGACTTACATTCCCGGCTACGGCTGGACGTATCCTTCCTCACCGGCGTTGTACGGCTATGCTCCGTATGGCTACTACGCGGATTACGGCACCTACTTCCGCGGCGTGCCGCGGGATGGTGGGGTTGGCGGTGGCGCGTATCCCGGTGCCAGTCAGAACGGTTACGGGTTCTCGAATTACGGCTTTGGCGCTTTGAGCGGCACCAGCGGCTACCCGAGCATCGGCTACAACGGCATGTATGGTGAACCGAGCCTTCCCGTGGGTTACGGTGCCGGGAAGTAAAGCGATTATTGGAGTATGTGGATCGACCCAGTAGGAGTTGTTGGGTCGATTTCCGTCAGGGTTCCGTCTCCAGGCCGTGTGACTTCCAGAATCATTCATCAGATGGTCGATTGCGTGCGGTGTAGGCGAAACCGACCGCCATCATGAGGATGACCGTTGCGAACGCCGCCAATCCCCAGCCGACAAACCAACCCAGAGCGGCCAGAATCAGCACGACCAGCGCCACGGAGATCGGTTGCTGGTCGGGGCGAATCAGCCCGCAGAGCCAAGCAACGATCGCTTCACCGAATGCCTGCCGTTGCTGCTCCCCTTCTCGGGATGGGTCCAACAACCGCTGTGCGCGATTGCTGACCGCGTTCTGACTAATCCGCCGACTGATCGGTTGGGATACGCCATCATCATCTTCTTCGTCCGTGTCTTCTGTGTCCTCCATTTTTTCCTGGCGGCGAGGGGTTTTCCCGCGTGTGGCCGGAGCGGCCATCGAGACAACTTCCAGGTTGGAATCGTCCAGGTCATCAATGGCTCGGAGCTTGGGCTTGGGCGGAGCGGGTGTGGCCGGTCGAACGGGTGCCACTGGCTCAGGATCCGCAAACTGGTAGGCGACTGCCGGTTCCGGTTGTGATGATCGAGCGGTGGGAGCGGTGGATTTCGGCCCACCGACCGACCGGGCCGCGAATCCCGCGGAAGGGGTCGCCGCTTCGAGCAATGCTTGAAACTGATCGCGGAGCCGTGAGGTCGTGCCACGATGGCTCGGAGCAATGGCCATCATCTGTTGTAATAGGCGATCGACTTCTATCGGGATGTCGGGCCGCTTCACACGCACGGAGGGACGCGGGTCCGCACTGTGTTTGTGGCACATCTCGGCGAAGTAGGTCATCTTGTTCCCTTTGTTCACGCCTGAGAACGGTGCCTCGCCAACCAGGGCGTAATAGAGCGTTCCCCCGAGGCAGTAGACATCGGATTCTGGCAGCGCCGCGAGCCCGCCTTCCCATTGTTCCGGGGCCATGTACTCTGGGGTGCCGAGGATCTGGAATTGTCGCGTGAGCTGTTCATCCACGCTGACCATGTCCGGCCCCGGAGCCGCATCGTTCCCGCCGAGGGATTTGGCTAGCCCCATATCGAGCAGTTTGGGGACATATTTTTCCCCGCTGCCCGTTTTCACCCGCATGAGCATGATGTTGCCGGGCTTGATGTCGCGGTGAACGACCGTGACTCCACGCGGATTATTCCCATGCGCGTGTCCCAGTGCATCCAGAATGGCCGCGGCGATTTCCGCGATGAATTGCCAGGGAAGTGGCTTTTCTCGTCCGCGTTTCTGAACCACTTCGGACAGGGTGTTCCCTGGGAGGTACTCCATCACCAGCAAGTCTGTGGAGCCGTATTTTTCCAGGCTGAACAGCTTGGCGATGTTCGCGTGATCGAGTGCGAGTTGCAGTTTGGCTTCCCGCTTGAGCCGCTTGCGAACTTCCGCGGAATCGCGGTGGGTCCGCTTGATGGCGACATAGTGTTTTGCTTCGACGTCCCAACCTTTGTAGACGGTCCCCATCCCACCTTTGCCGATCGGGTCCAGGATGAAGTAGTTGTTCCAACGGAGTGCCCGTCCGAGTTTTGGAAGCGCATTTTCTTTCAGGCCGCGTTCAATCTGCTTGAGTTGATGTTTACTCAAAGCCATCGTGCGGACACCGCCGACTCCCTCATGAGGTGCCCAGGCGGCCGGGGTGCGTGTCAGGATGTCGAGAACCACGCTGAGTTCGGCGTGATCGCCACCGGCTCGGGCGACCGCTTGTGCCCATTGTGCCTCGGTGAGAATGCCAGAGTCGGCCAGCGCCTGACCCAATTCGAGAATAATGGGGGTGGAATCGGATGCCATGGGCGAAACGCTCCACTCGGGGAGTGGGACCATGAACCACAATGGAAGATGGGATCATGATACCCAACGCCGAATCAATAATGAACTCCCCAAGTGTAGAAATGGACCACATTTCCCAAGATTCTGAATCGTCACAGATAGGATATTCTGGAGGCAATCCTACAAATCAATACTCGGAGCGGAACCGTCCGGCAAAAACGTGTGTCCCCGTGGCTTCACGATGGGATCGGAGTAGCCGCGTTAGGATCGCCCAGCCGTGCGTGGCCCCCAGGCCCGGAAACGCCGTGTACACATACCCGGTGGGCATCACACCCGTAGCCGTATCGAAACAGACACCGCCCAGGGAGACGTTGCGGCAACGCCCCATGATGGCATCATACACGACCCCTTCAGTCGTTACCGGGAACAGTTGCAGGGGGAATTCCGCAGGTACGCGGCTATGGATGCGGCGATCGGTATGGTTGCCGATCGCAGAATGCGCATCATCGACCATGCGGGGTAGAGTCACGCTGGCGAAGCGGGTGAAGTCGGCATCGGGGTTGCCGAAAATTCGCCCCGTGACCACGGCTTCCCCGAGGACTTTGTTGCTGGGCGAGAATGCAATCGTAACTTCCAATCCGGCCTTGCGTCCCGCGAGTTTGGCGAACAACCCACCGGACTGATGGAGCCGTAAAATCGCGGTGTGGGCATCGGCCCATTCCAGTTCCGCGCGCCAGGCTTCGCTCAACGCGATCACTTTGAGTTCGAGCATCCCGGCCATGAGTTTGACGGGGAAACGGCATTCCCAGCCATGAACATCGTGGATCAACTCCCCAGGAAGTGGCGGTTTGGTTCCGTTCGGCATCGCGGCCCGCACCAGGGCATCCGTAAACTCTGTGGTCGAAGGATGGTAGTCGGGAATCGCCGTACCGCCCGTCAGCAGCGATACGGGAGCGATACTCCAAACTTTGGGAAGACGGATCGCATGCGTGGCGGGTTGTTCAAGTGTAAGCGATGGACGCGACAACTGGGAACGCAAGAGGCGGGGCGTGGGGGCACAGGGTGGCGCGAACGGTGTTGGCCGGTGTGCGGGTTGGGGCGCGGGCACTGGGGACGCGGGCACTGGGGGTGGGGGAACGGCTGCCAGTTCGATGACTTCATCCAGCGCGGGGTTTGTATCCAGCACTGGGGTCGTTGGCGGAGGAACTGGCCGCGCCGTTGACCCCGGCAGCGCGCGACTCTCACGAGTCGCGGTCACAGGTGGAGCGGAAAAGAGGCTGCTGCTGCCGCGATTCGAGGCTCCGGCGATCGTGGATGGCGATGCCGGGGGCGGGGGCGCTTCCATAGCGGAAACCGGACGTGGTGCATCCGCGCGGGAGCGGGCGAGTCGGGCTTTGCGAATCAGTAGGCTGGACCCCGACAGATTTTGCACGGTTTCATGAATTGTGCTGGAGAACGCCGTGTCCATCAGGGCTTCGAGGAATGCGGAGCAAGTCGGCCAGCGTTCGGCCGGGTTTTTGGAGAGGGCACGCTGCACGACGGGAATGTCGTTCGGTGGCAAGCCCCGCAGGTTCGGCGCGGCGGTTGCGTGCTGGAACAGCATGTGCGCGGGGGATTTACACTCGTAGGCAA
>JAIXLE010000099.1 GCA_026931725.1 Bacteroidales bacterium | reverse complement strand
AGAGACAATCGCGGAATCGCCACGGGGGAAGGCGGCGGCAGCGGAATTTCGGGAATCCCCACGAACAGCTCTTGCCCATCCGTGCCGACTGCACCACTGCCCACTTCGACAATCGCATCCGCTTCTTCGGCCTTCTCGACGAGTCGGCTTCCCTGAGCAATCAACCGATGATGCATCGAAATGATGACGTAGTTCTTGTCGACGCAATCGAGGTATTTCGATTCCAGAAAGACTTTCCGGTTGCGTAGCGGGTTGAGGTCGACTCGGTCGAGCGATTGGTCGATGGCCGAGGAAATCAGCAGTTGTTCGACCCCGGTTCGGGCTGTGTGCGATTCTTTCTGCGTCGCACAGCCCATTATCACAATGGACTGGCCCGCGAGCAGCATGAATACGAAACGATAAATCATCGCCGTTCCCCAGGAGGGCCAAGACCGAAGCCGGTATCAAAGTTATTTCCGCAAGAATGAGCGGGTAATACCGGATCGGTTGAGCCTGTCAACGGGAAGTGCGCAGCCGCGGGAATCGGAACCTATTTGGGGAAAGGGAGTTCAAATCGCAGCGTTTTTGTGCCAGCGGGAATATCAATTTTGGTCAGATACTCACCGGCTTGCCCGCGTTTGGGCTTGGCATCTCCCGGATCATCCATCGGTCCAGGTGGAATCATGACACGCACAATGTGAGGCCCAGTCCAACAGCCGAACTCGGGGCGGGTTTCAAATTTCCCATCGTGAATGTCGGCAACGCCTTGTGGGCCGTCATTGCCAGCCTTCACATCGGGTTCAAAGTAAATCGTGCCCTCTGCAACGGGTTGGCCAGCAAAGGTGACTGTCCCCTCAATGCTCTGGCGACCCGAGTCCGCATTGGAGCAACCCAATCCGCAGATGACCATGATCAGGCTGGCTGTCAGAAATCGAGCTGTGGTGATCATTTACGGAACCCCCGCTGGGTTGCCATCATTACGGTCGCCCAGGTTCCGCAATGCTCCCAATCCAATGTTATTCGTAACAAACGCAACGGAGCCATCGCACAGAGCGAAATATGCGCCGCCTTGATGGAAACTCCCTTGTGTGTTGGATGAGACGCAAAACCCAACCGTGGCAGGCAGAGCTGCTGTATTCAATCCGTTTACGACTGCCGTCATGGTGACACCACAACCGGCCGTGGTGGCAGTACCCAGACCCAGGCCAACCGTGGCATCGGTTCCAAATTGCCAATTTGCATGAATTCCCGAAGCCCAGGTTCCGGGATACCCTGCCGTTCCAATTTTGTTTGTCTGAAAATACTTGGTTTCTGCCAGTAGAAATGTTGATGACGTTCCATCGGAGATCGTCGCTAGATTGGTGCGGGAGTTGGCGTACAACACGCCGTTGTTGGCGAACACCCGAGCCGGGGAACTCACATAGGTATTCGCTACGGGGGTATTTGCGGCGGTACTCGTTCCCGAAACGGTTGTAGTTGCTCCACCGCCCATCACGCCCAGGTAATTCGTCCCATAAGTTGTTGCGATATTGTTGGGATCAGAAGGGCATTCATACGCCTTGTTGCGGACGTTTTGCCGACTCCATTGGTCCGGGTAGGCCGTGGGATTGAAGCTGTACCACCGGTTCTGGAAACCGCGAAAGTTGCCCGTGTTCACGTTGAAGGTTTCAAAGAGTGCGGACTGCTCCAGGTAGGGCAGAATCAGCACGGACCAGGGAGCCCCACTAATGGCCGTATCATAAATGGGGAGAGTATCGGTGGCGGAAAATCGCACCAATGCGCCCCCGCTGACATAGCCGTAAACCTTGGCTCCTTCCGGGAAGCGGGTGTTGGCATCGTGGTAGTTGTGGCAAGCGAGCGCGAGCTGTTTCAGGTTGTTCTGACATTTCGTGCGGGCTGCGGCCTCCCGCACTTTTTGCACGGCGGGCAGGAGCAATCCAATCAGGATGGCGATGATGGCGATGACCACGAGCAGTTCAATGAGCGTGAAGGCGCGTGGTCTGTGCGATGAACTGGGAGAGAACATCTGGGCCTATTGGGGTGTGATGGACGAAGCGGGCGGGGAAACCTGATTAATATATCAGTCGTGCCGGAACATGGGAATCGGGATTGTTGTGTCTGATTTTGCGTACACGGGATGAGGAGATTGGCTCTTGGTGTGCGATGCCGGAGAGATATCTGTGTGATTGGTATTCAGCGAGTGTCAAAACAAAACCACCCGGCGAAATCTCGCCGGGTGGTCGTACTGAGCGGGAACTCAGTCAGTTTTGATTAGTGGCAGCAGGAAGGAGCTTCGCAGCCGGTGTCGCAGCACTCGCCACGGTGACGCTTGGCGAAGAGGCCGCGGACCCGATCACGCAGGCCAGCTTTGGCACAGCAGGTCGAGACTTCGCAGCAGCTGGGCTCGCAGCAGGTGTTGCAAGCCGGGGCACAGGCCACTTGCTTCTCAACGCACTTGGCCACCAGGCGGCATTCCATCACGGTTTCCGTGCAGGGGACGCAGACAGCCACTTTGCGGGTGCAGGTGACAGGAACACACTTCGGCACGCAGACCGTGTAGCATTCTGTCTTGCATTCCGGCACGCAGCGGGTCTTGCAAACCGGCACTTTGATGCATTCGGTGACGCATTCGTAGGTGCAGATTTCCTTGCAAACCGGCACGCAGACTTTGACCTTCTTGCACTTGGTGACCGGCTCACAGACGGTTTCCCAGCAGTGGTGCTTGCGGCACTTCAGTTCGGTCGTGGTACAAGGGGTGTAGCAAGGATCGCAGTGAGCCTTGAGGCGGTCACGCAGGCTCGGACCCCGTTCCACGCATTCTTGCGTGTAGTAGGTCTTGCGGACTTTGCGGGACTGCATTTCGGTCACTTGTTGCGTTTCCCAGCGGGATTCCATCACGGTGACGGTTTTCTTCACCGGAACTTTTTTGGTCACGGTGCGGGTTTCATAAACCGTTTCCGTGATCGGCTTCATCACCGTCACTTGCCGAGTGCGGTTTTCCTTGACGTACTCGGTCTTGTTGACCGTGTACGTTTCATCCTTCCACACTTTCTTGTAGGTGGTGCGGGTGACCGGCACCATCTCCTTGACGTACTCGATGGACTTGACGGTTACATAACCGCCACCACAGTCCGCCGCGCAACCACCACCGACATGAGCCGGGGCCGAGGCTGCCGGGGCCGGAGCCGCGGGAGCCATAGGAGCCGGGGCATCCGCTGCGAACAGGGACACACCGAAGAAGTTGGAAACCGCCGCCACCATCATACAAGCCTTGATCCGTCGAAAGCTCATGATCCTTCTCCGTCTCCGGGGTTCGCACCCGTCCGCCGCCGCCGCAACAATCCTGTTAGTCGCAGGCTCGGCGGGCGTTCCAAAGTGCTTACCCTAGTAATGCCCCATAACCGCAATGTGGGAAAGAAAACTGAGGCAGGTAAACCACGAAAATCTGGGTACTTGCGTCCGGGGGGATCGGTCGGAATGATCTTGGCGCGCAGGGCGCATGCGCTGGTTAGTGAAAATCGCGTCCCGATGCGAGGGTGGATCGTTGGCTTTGTAACGAATGTGCGAGGGAAAATTGCCGATCCGCGGCGGTGCAATCGTACTAAACTGTGCTACCGCAACGGATTCCGCAGACGTTCAGCCTTCGGCAACACCGTGAAACAGACCCAGGTAACTGTGGTATCGCCGCTCAGAAATTTGTCGCCGGGACACCGCCGCTCGGATCGCGCAGCAGTTTTCGTGGGTGTGTGTGCAGTCGGGGAAGCCGCACAACGGGACGAACGGGTGGAACTCGACGAAGTACCCTTCCACCTCCTCAGGGCGGGTGCCCCAGAGTTGCAGTTGCCGGACTCCGGGGGTGTCGACGACCCAGCCACCCGATTCGAGGCGGATCAGTTCGGCTGTAGTCGTGGTGTGCTGGCCTTTTTGGGTGGTATCCGAGACTTCCCGCACCCGCAGCCCCAGTTCGGGTTGCACGGCGTTCAACAGGGACGACTTCCCGACTCCGCTTTGTCCGCTGAACACGGTGGCGCGATCGCGGAGCAATCGGCGGAGTCGTTCGATGCCGATTCCGGTACGGGCACTGGTCAGAAACGCCGGGATTCCCAGCTGGGCATACGCCCCGATCAGCGGTTGATACTCGGCGGCATCGGCGAGGTCGGCTTTGTTGAGGCAGACGATCGGTTGCAGTTCCCCTTTCAGGGCCGTGGCGATGTAGCGGTCGATGAGGTGCTGCTTGAGTTCCGGTTCCACCAGGGCCATGACGATGACGACTTGATCGACATTCGCCACCAGGACGTGTTCCCGTCGCCGTGAGGCACGGGTCAGCACGCCGTGACGCGGCTCGACACGCTCGATCACTCCGGTTGGTTCAGCCGGGTTCGGAATGACCTGATCCGGCTGAATCCAGACGCGATCGCCGGTGGTGACCACGCTCCGTTCATCCGTGGCCAGTGTCTTCAGCAGTCGGCGGACCACGCAGCGAAAGACCCGGCCATCCGCGACTTCGACATAGCTATTCAGCCCATGCACCCGCAGGACTCGTCCGGGTTGGCAGACATCGGGGTTGACGGCTCGGCCTGTTCCGTCCCCATCGCCGACCGTGACGGTGCGATGCCGAGAAAGTTCGCCTTTGGCCCGGACCCGTTCGGTGGAATGGGCATCCTCGGTGCGTTCGGCATCAGTGGCGAACTGTCGGGTGATGTCGTTCTCACGGGGCGGCTTGGCCCGATTCCGACGGAATTCGACGCGGGTTTTCTTTTTCTTGGACATGGTCGGTTGCGATCCGTGCTGTTTTAGGCGTTCGGAAGGTTGGGCTGAACTCAACCGGGGACTGTCGTCCCCGGTTCGGCATGGTTCGGACTTTGGCTGCACGAAGCGAATGGAAGACTGGTACAGCAACTGTATGCCATTGATCGGCAACATCCCATACGGCAAGCAATCCTACTGTATCGAAAAATACAGTCTTCATGGTTGATGGTCGTTATGGGTTTCTAGGATGTTCGTGGGTTCATCACTGTCGAATCGGAGTGACAGGAGCTCGTAGATGCGATCACGAGCCGCCAGTTGTTCGGTTGTCGGTTCCGATTCCTGATGCGTGGGGGGGATGATGACTTCCACGCTGGTTCCTTCGGGGATACAGACTTCCCCAAGGGGGCGAAATACGCCTTGCACAAAAACAGCCGGAACGGCGGACATGGGACATTCCCCGGTTGTGGTGGTTCTCTATCCACGCTACCACAACCGAGGCTGAGGGGAAGTGCGAGAGCGGATCGGCGGCTCAGCGTTTCGGTTGCGTGGGCTGCCAGGGGGTGCGGCCAAAGTAGTCGGTGCCACCGAAGATGTTTTTCTTCGAGTAGTTCCCGCCGCCGTAGGATTGCCCGCCGAATACATTGGGCATTCCGGTGACCGGAGCCTGCCCAGGGCGGTAATAGGTCTGCCCGCCGAAGACGTTCTGCTTCGTCGTCAGGCCGCTGTTATAGGACTGCCCGCCAAAGATGTTTTTGTGGGAAGAGTCGACACGGCGACCGTTCTGGTAGACATCGTATCCGCCGAAGATGTTCTTCTTCGTCATCGTGCCATCGGAGTAGTTCTGCCCGCCGAAGATGTTGGGCTGACCCGTGATCCGGTTTTGCGCCTGACCGGGAGCGGTCATTCCGACGAGCAGGGCCAACGCGGCGGAGAAACTCAGCAGACGTAACATGGTACCGACTCTCTGAAAGATAGGCTGACGAATATTCCCGTGATGAATTATCGCGGTCGCCTCGGTGGAGGGCAAGAGTAATTCCAAAAGACGCACACATTTGAGAATCTGGGATCGAGAAGCTGGCCCGAGGTCCAAGAAAGCGTGCCGCTCCGGGTGCGACCGGGTATCATGCTGGCAACCCCGGTGCCACGGATCGGCCGTGCATCGCACAACCCAGGAGACTGACGGCCATGATGCTGTCCTTCCGTTCCTTCGCGGCCAGTGCCGCTTGGCTTGGACTTATGCTCAACAATGCACCCAGTTTCGGTGATGAGGGGATGTGGTTGTTCAACAACCCGCCCTTGCAGCATCTGAAAAAACAGTACGGCTTTGAGCCGACACCCGCCTGGCTGGAGCATGTCCAGAAGTCGTCAGTGCGGTTCAACAGCGGCGGTTCCGGTAGCTTTGTCTCCGCGAATGGATTGGTGATGACCAATCACCACGTTGCCGCGGATGACCTGCAAAAACTCAGTTCTCCAGAGAAAAACTACCTCATCGACGGTTTCCACGCGCGGAAGCGGGAAGATGAACTCAAGTGCAAGGGGCTGGAACTCAACGTCCTTCAGTCTATCCGGGACGTGACCGCGGATGTGACCGGCGCGGTGAAACCGGGCCTCTCCGCCGCCGATGCCTTCAAAGCCCGTCAGGCAAAGATTGCCGAGATCGAAGCCGGAGCGGCTGACCCGGCCCGCGGCATCCGGGCGGACGTGGTCACGCTCTACCAGGGTGGCCAGTATCACCTGTACACCTTCAAGAAGTACACCGATATTCGGCTCGTGTTCGCCCCCGAGAAGCAAGCGGCGTTCTTCGGCGGCGACCCAGATAATTTTGAGTTCCCCCGGTACGATCTGGATGTGGCCTTCTTCCGGGTCTACGAGAACAACCAGCCGTTGCAGACGGAACATTACCTGAAGTGGTCCCCGAACGGTTCGCAGGACGGGGAACTGGTCTTCGTTTCGGGCCATCCTGGTCGCACGAGCCGGAAGAACACGATGGCGGAACTGGAATACCTGCGGGATACCGGCTTCCCCTACCTGCTTCAGCGACTCAACCGCCTCGAAGTGCTGCTGAGTGCCTACGCCGATCAGAGCGAAGACAACCGGGCCAAAGCGCAAGACGATCTCTTTGGCATCCAGAATAGCCGAAAAGCCCGCAACGGTGGCCTGGGTGGCCTGCTCGATCCGCAGTTGATGGCCCGCAAGGCGGACGAGGAAAAACGGCTCAAAGCCTTCATTGCCCAAAGCACGGACCCGGAGATTCAAAAAGCCGCGCAGGCATTCGCCATCATCGCCCAGGCGGAGGAAAAGCGTGAGGATCTGGCCGAGGATTTGACGTTGTTGGAGTTCGGTTCCGGCTTCAACTGCACCCTGTTCAGCATCGCTCGGACCCTGGCTCGCGCGGCGGAGGAGTTGCCGAAACCGTCTGGTGAACGGCTCTCGGAGTTCGGTGATGCGCGGTTGGACTCCCTGAAGTTCCAGCTGTTCACCGATTCTCCCATCTATGAGGATTACGAAATTCTCAAGCTGGCTGATGGTCTGACCTTCCTGGCCACCAGTTTCGGGGGCGATGACGAACTGGTGCAAAAAGTCCTGGCCGGCAAGTCCCCGCGGGAACGGGCATTCGAGTTGGTTTCCGGCACGAAGTTGAAAGATGTCGCAGTGCGGCAGAAGCTGTTCGCGGGGGGCAAAGCCGCCCTGGCTTCCGCGCAGGATCCGATGATTGCCCTGGCTCAACTTGTGGACCCGAAAGCCCGTGAAGTTCGCAAACAGTATGAATCCGAGGTCGAGGAGCCGAAACGGCAAGCCCATGCGGCCCTGGCGAAGGCCCGCTATGCGATGGATGGGGCCAGCACCTACCCCGATGCCACGTTCACCCTGCGGCTGGCGTTCGGCACCGTGAAGGGGTACACGGTCAGTGGCGTGAAGGTGCCGCCGTTCACGCAGATGGGCGGAATGTTCACCCGTGCCGCCGAGCATAAATTCATTCCACCGTTCGACTTGCCGAAACGCTGGCTCGACCGGAAGGATAAGCTCAACTTGCAGACACCGTTCAACTTTGTTTGCACGGCGGACATCATCGGCGGCAACAGTGGCAGCCCGGTCATCAACAAACAGGGGGAAGTCGTCGGCCTGATCTTCGATGGCAACATTCAGTCACTCGTACTGGATTTCATCTACGATCAGAGCATCGCGCGGGCCGTGTCCGTGGATAGTCGGGCGATCACGGAAGCGTTGCGGTCGATGTACACGGCTGATGAGTTGCTGAAAGAACTGACTGGGAAGCCGTAAGCGGAACGGCGTTTCTCTCACTGGGGGTGTTGTTCACGCCCCCACACGAGTTTCCGCACTCCCGCCGAACCCGTATGGGTCGGTAAAATGAACCGTGCGGCCAGGCGACTGGACTTGTCGTTTGATGTGGCCGATGCCGCGAAACGGAGGGTGTGATGCCCATACTACGAGGCAAGATCAAAGGTGGTCAGGTTGTCCTGGACCGACCGGCCGATCTCCCCGATGACACGGACGTAATCATTACTCCCGGATTGCCAGCGTGCGTGGACAACGAACCGATGACCCCGGACGAGATCGCCCGCGTTCTGGCATTGATGGACATGACCCAACCGTTTGACCTGACCGATGCCGAGCGGGCTGCCTGGGAGGCGGAGCAGGCCGCTACGAAGGCTCGCGAGAAGGCCCAGTTCATCGAATACGCCGAGCGATTGAGGGGGATGTGGGATGACCCGGTTCCTCCTCGATAGCGGGATCGCTACGGATTACATCGACCGTCGTAACGGGGTATTCGAGCGAGCCCTGGCCGAGACTCAGAGAGGCAACCGCGTTGGGACCGCCATACCGATTGGCCGCCCGATGCAGGTGATTGACATCATGATCGCCGCCGTTGCCCGGACGCTCGGCAACACCACGGTTATCACCAAGGACAGTGATCTTGCTGCTGTGCCGGGATTGAGAGTTGAGAACTGGGCTACCTCATCACCGCCGTGACTTGGCGCAAGCAAGCGGGAGTGTATCGGAATCGAACCGACTGGGGGCGTTGTTCACACCCCCCACAGGTTTTGAAGACCTGGGCCAACACCAGTTGTGCAAACACTCCCGAGAGAAAATCCGCCTTCCACTGCTCCTACTTTAGCAACGGATCGCTGAGGTGGCTATGATTCCTCGGATTCGGAATCCGAGAACCTGCCTCCGGTTAGCCCGCGGTCGGATGATACACCAGCACAGGGCCGGGGGCGAATCGCACGACTGCATCAGCTACGCTGCCGTGGAGCCAACGTGATAACCCCGCTCGACCATGCGTCGCCAAGGCTACGGCGGTTGTTCCGGGCTCCCCAGTTCCCAGTTCCTTGGCCATCGAGACAATCACATCGGCGGGATGGCCGACCCGGATGATTTTCAACGGTGTCACGCCTTCTTGCCCTTGCAGCCGTGCGGCCATGTGCTGCAAGTAGGCTTCGGCATTGGCCCCAGATTGGCCGTAGGCCGCTTCCCGATCCTGAGACGGTTCGACCACGGCGAGTAAACCCAGATCAGCGGAAAACGCCCGTGCCAGACGCACCGCGGCCGGAAGAATCGCTTCCGCGAACGGTGTCCCATCCAACGGCACCACGACATGCCGCAACGTCGGACGCTGGGTCCAATCCGTTGGTGTGAGTGTCGGTGATTCCCCATCCGGCGAGCGAACCACCAGCACGGGGACCGGAGAATGCCGTACCGTTTCGTCGGTGACGCTGCCGAGTAGGAGTCGGCTCCACGGCCCGTGCCCCTGTGTGGACATGACCACCAGTTCCGCGTTGTGTTCCTGAATGGCGTGTACCACCGCGTCGCCGAGCATTTCATCCGTTTCGAGATTCAGCCCCGTGACGCGCAGGGACGGTGCCGCTGCGGCGGCGCGGGCCAGAAGCCCCGTGAGGTACTCGTTCTCCGAAAGACGCAAGGTTTCATCGAGCGTGGGGTCCGTGACGACAACTCCTTCCATGACCAGCGGTGCGGGCGAGACATGCACATGCACGAGCGTGATGGTGCCGCTCGATGGGGTGAGCGCTAGAGCCCACGGAATCGCCCGTTCGGCCCGCGGCGACCCATCCACCAGGGTGATCAGTGTCGGAAACATGATTTCCTCCCAGGAAAGCGGGAACAGACATCGAAAAGAGAATTCCTGACATCTTGCCAGGGAAGACGCTGGGAAACCACGGCACACATTGGTATTTTAGGGGGTTATCTCCGTGTCAACCGGAATCGGGATGATCGCAAGACAATCGCAAGACAATCGCATGATAATTGAGGTGGTGTGAGGAAGGGCGTTGCGATCGGCGGACAGAGCCGGTGTGGAATCTTATATCAATCCCAGTTGAGCGTGAATCTGCTGAAAGTGTGCGGGAGATTCCCGCTGGATCTATTTTGGTCACTCTGTCGATTTCCGAGGGTCGTTTCCGATGAAACAGCTTTATGCCGTTGGCCCGCTGCCCGCGTCGGATGCGCCCGGCCAGTCGGGTTCGGTGGCCGTTCCTACCTTGCGTGCCGCGAGCCTTGGGATCGACTCGGGTGAGTTGGCCACGCTGTTGCCGTATCTCGGATACGCTCCCCCTCCTGGGTATCCGGCGGATGCGGCGACTCCGTTGCCCACGCGAATGGTTCTGTTGCAGTTGGGGCATCTCGGGCGTGTGCTAGCGCATGTGCATCCCCATGCGGGCCAGTTCTTTACTCACGCGATTCTGGATGTTCCCCCTTCTGCCGATGCCCATTTGGTGATTCAAACTTGGGCCAGCCCCGCGTGGGAGCGGGAAGAATCCGGCAGTAGCGGCTCCCTATCCGATATGCCGTATCTGCCCGTGGCGGATGCACTCAGTGATGCGGTGATCCAGGATTGGCTCTCGACCCCGGTTAGTCGGGATTTATTGGAGTTCGTCCTGTCAGCATTGCTGTCCACGGAACCGGGTACGCGCATCTTCGTGGCGACGGGTGCGGAGGATCTCGCCCGGCTCGTCTACGCTGTGACTCGGGCACTGCCACCGGGGATGCTCGACGAGTTCACCTTCTCCACCTACGAGCCTGACCCACTGGCTTCCGTGGCCCGGCTCACGGGGTTCGACAGCGGTTCCGTCGATTGGGACTTGCCCGATACTTGCTACACAGAAGCTGGGGTCGCATTCAACCCGGCCACCGGTCGCCGCTCTCTGCTGGCGGATGATGTCCCGTTCGCCAACTTCGCCGTGACGGCACTGGCAACCGGGGAATTCGGGCCGCTCGATGAATTCAAAGCGACTTGGCAGCGGCTCGGTATGTCTGGGTTGCGACAATTCGATCTGGTGTTTCGCCTCGCTCGTGGTAGCGGCATTCTCACGAAAGAAGAAACCGCCGAGGCACTTCAGTATCCGCCGTTGACGGCTTGGGTGTCCGCACGCACGGATGCTTTGAATCAGTTTCTGGAATGGGCCGTCGATGATCGCCGGTTCGCTCAGGATTCGTTCAGCCGGGTCGCTCAGTCTCTGCGGCAGAAGCCGGACATTTTGGCCAAGCTCGGTCAGACCGTGCGGGAAACGGGCCTGAAAGCACTCCGTGATGGGGACTGCCAGAAAGCCGCGAACGCCTTGGAAGTGATTCTTCCGATGGTGGCTCCGGCGAAGGCGGGCACCATCTGGGGGGAACTGCTCACCCAGGTCACGGACCCGGACACGCTTTCCTGGGAGATGCGCTGGTATCTGTTGCCGCGATTCGTGAAGTTCAAACAGCAGCAGACGGGCCGGGGAGAAACTGCCCCGGATCCGGCCCTGGTGAAATGGTTGGACGTTCCCGCAGCGCACCTCGGCGAAGCCCTGGCCCTCGATTTGCCGAAGCCGTACCACATTGCCGCGGGGCGAGCCTGCTTGAAACGGGACGGGGAACCCTCGTCCGAACTGGTGCAGACTCTCGCCGCGCATCCGCAACTGACCCTCACCCTGCTGCAACCGGGTGATACCCCCACGGCCCGGCTCGTTCAACTCTACGAAGCCTTGCTCGCCGATGCGCCGTCGATCGGTTGGCTGGAACGCATCCTGGCCAAGGCGGACCAGTACCCGGCAAATTTGCTGAATACCTACTTTGAGTCGACGCTCGCCGCTGGGAAAGTCGATGCGGATCGGATCATTCGCACGCAGGGGGCTCGGCTATTCGATCTGTTTTCCGGCAAGTCCGGGCTGGATCGGCTTGGCCGTCAGTTCCTGGCGGTGCCGCCCCCGGATGTGCTGCATGGGAGCGTTTTGCTCGATTTCCTGCGGCGGTTGTTGGCGGAGATCGGCGTTTCGGATGAGGTGAAACTCCGAGCGCGTTCCATTCTGGCTGTTCGTGTGTACCTGGATGATCCCTCGTTTTCGGTGGATGCGATCCAACCCGCGGCCGAGGCGTTCACCGTGTCGCCGCCCGTGCTGCCACCTTCCGCGAAGGATGAACTCTTTACCCTCGTTGGTGATGAACTGCTCAAGCGGGCCAGTTCCTCAGAGTTGCAAGCGGACCTGGAATCCGCGTTGCTGCATTTCGGCCCGGTGCTGGCCCACGATCCCGTCGACCTGTACGAAAACCTGCTCCGCGATCTGCGAGGTCGTACCGATTTCGCTCGGAACACCAACT
>JAIXLE010000135.1 GCA_026931725.1 Bacteroidales bacterium | reverse complement strand
GTGCATGGTCATCAAACCGACCGGCTACGCTCTCTGGGAAAAGATGCAGCGAGCGCTCGACGGTTTGTTCAAAGCCACCGGCCACGTCAACGCCTACTTCCCCCTGTTCATCCCGAAGCGTTATTTGGAAAAAGAAGCGGAACACGTCGAGGGGTTCGCCAAGGAATGTGCCGTCGTCACGCATCACCGGCTCGTGGCCAAACCGGATGGGAACGGGCTGATGCCGGACCCGAAAGCGGCACTCGGCGACGAAGAAATGCTCGTGATCCGGCCAACATCGGAAACGATTATCTGGCGGACGTACAAGGAATGGATCCAAAGCTACCGCGATTTGCCGCTCCTCATCAATCAGTGGGCGAACGTCGTCCGCTGGGAAATGCGGACGCGGTTGTTCCTCCGCACCGCCGAGTTCCTCTGGCAGGAAGGACACACGGCCCACGCTTCCCAGAAAGAAGCCGAGGAGGAAACCCATCAGATGGTCGAAGTGTACCGCCGCTTCGCTGAGGAATGGATGGCGATGCCGGTACTGGTGGGACCGAAAACCGATGGCCAAAAGTTCCCCGGTGCCATTTATACACTCTGCATCGAAGCCATGATGCAGGACGGGAAGGCACTGCAAGCGGGGACATCGCACTTCCTGGGGCAGAACTTCGCCAAGGCATTTGATGTGACCTTCCAGAATGTGCAGAACCAGCAGGAACACGCCTGGGCGACCAGTTGGGGCGTGAGTACCCGCCTCATCGGCGGACTCATCATGACCCATTCGGACGATAACGGATTAGTGATTCCGCCCCGGTTGGCCCCGCTGCACGTCGTCATCTGCCCGTTGGGACGCAACGACGCGGAACGGGGACCGTCGATCGCCGCCGCCGAGAAACTCGCGGAGGAACTGCGGGCGTTGCCTCGGGATGAGTTCTTCGGTTATGAACCGATCAGCGTCAAGATCGACAAGACATTCGACAAGCAACCGGGCTACCGCTACGCGGAGTACGAACTCCGGGGCGTGCCGGTGCGGGTCGAAATTGGCCCGAAAGATATTGAGAAAGCCGCCTGTGCCGTTGCGCGGCGAGATGTCCCCGGCAAAGACGGTAAGCAGTTCGGCATTCCGCTCGCCGGAGCCGCTGCCCACATCAGCGACTTGCTCCGAGCGATTCAGCTAGCCCTCTTCGAGCGTGCGAAAGCCTACCGGGACGCAGCCACCGTCACCGCGAACACGCTGGATGAGTTCAAAGCCTTCTTCCCCCTGGAGAAGGACGACGAAACCGGGACACAACCGCTCAAGTTCGTCTACGCCCACTGGGACGGCACAGCGGAAACCGAGGAGATGGTGCAGCAGCAGTACAAGGCCACGATCCGCTGCCTGCCGTTCCACGGTCCCACTGAGCCGGGAACGTGCATTTTTACCGGCAAGCCGTCCGCTCGGCGTGTGGTTTTCGCACGGGCTTACTGACGATCGTGAGAATGACGGCCCAACTGCCGCATCCCCCCGATCATCTGGATCAACCCCCGGCAGCGTTCCCCCCAAGTACGGCCATGTCCGAATCGCAGGGAACCACGGGTCACATCATGCACGGCGGGATCATGGGACAAGGCCGCATCGACGTGAGGGCGGAAGCGGCCAGCCCGCACCGCGATGACCTGTGGCACGGTCATGGCCAGTAAGCCTTCCGCACCCTGGGTCGCGCCCCAACCGCTCGCCCCTCGACCGCCAAACGGAGTCGCCGGGTTGGCGGTGGGCACAATCACATCGTTGACGACCACGGACCCGACCCGCAACTGTTCCGCGAGTTTCTGTGCTGGAATCCCACTCGCGGTGAATACCGAAGCCGCCAAGCCAAATGGGCAATCCGCGTGCCATTCCACGGCCTGATCGAGTGTGTCGAACAGGGCCACACCCACTAGCGGTGCGAACGCCGCTTCCCGCCAGAGCCGCATCGTTGGTGTCGCGTTCAGCACCACAGTCGGGGCGACGGTTTCCGCCGTCGTGGGTGCTGTCTCACTGCGGATCAGTTCTGCCCCGTGTTCCCCAGCATCCGCGATCAGTTGGCGGGCGTGTTCCGCTTGCGCGGGAAGTCGCACGGTCGCCGGTAGTGCCTGGGCGATCAGCGGACGCAGTTCGGAGAGGAACGCCGCGAACACCGACCGAGCGACAAAGACTCGGCGTGGCGCGAGACAGGTTTGCCCCGCATTCAGCAAAACCCCATATGCCACGGCTCGTGCTGCCATCCGGGCATCGGCATCGGCCAGCACGAAGACCGCATCCACTCCAGATAGTTCGAGAATGGACGGCACGAGTCGCTCTCCGAGTCGCGCCGCCAGTCGCCGACCCACGGCATCGGAGCCGGTGAAATGGATGAGGTCGACATCGGCTTCCGCGAGTTGTGGGCCAGCTTCACGGGTGGCGGGCAGCGGAAGCACCAAGTCTGTCGGAAGCCCGGAACGCATCAGCATTTCGTGAATTGTTTCCGCCGTGCGGGGTGTCAGTTCGCTCGGCTTCCACAGCACCCCGTTGCCAGCCGTGAGCGCCTGCATCAGCGGAACGACGTTGAGGAATACCGGATAATTCCAGGTGCCGATGAGCCCCACGAGCCCATGCGGTCGACGATGCACGGTGTCTCGGCAATCCCAGAGCCAAGCCGGACGGCCCAACCGTTGCGGACGCAGAATCTGGGCGGCTCGATGTACCAAGAACTGCGCGGCGGCAGCACTGGGGAGTAAATCTGTGGCGATCACCTCCGCCGGGACGCGGGCCACATCGGCTTCCACCGCGGCTGTGAGTCGGTCGGCTTGTTCGACCAGCAGATGACGGAACTCACGGATCACCCGGAGCCGTTCCCGAATGGGTTGAGTCATCCAGGTCTGTTGAGCCTGTCGGCATCGTGTGGTTTCAGTGGTGAATGCGCGTGTCATCGGAAACCGTGTCTCGAACTCAGAAGCCATCAACCGTTGGGGTCATGATACCGGAAGAGGGCCGCTTCTCATAAAATGCCGAGTAACTCCGATACTCAAGGCGTGGTTCCCGATGATCGACTTGTCTGTTACGCTCGGTCGGCTGACATTGCAGAATCCGGTGCTGGTGGCTTCCGGCACGTTCGGCTATGCGAAAGAGATGGCCGGGCTCGTCGATTTTCAAAAACTCGGCGGCATCGTGCCGAAAACCGTGACTCAGTCTCCACGGGCCGGCAATCCGCCACCCCGCACGGTCGAAACCGCCTCCGGTCTGTTGAACGCGATTGGATTGGACAATGACGGTCTGGAACATTTTCTGGAACAGTATCTGCCCTATCTACGATCATTGCCCACGGCGGTCATCGGCAACATCGCGGGGAAGACCGAGGAAGAATGGGTGACGATGGCCGCACGGGTTGCGGAAGCGGGGAACGGCTTGGCGGGGTTGGAACTGAATCTTTCTTGCCCCAACGTCTCCGGTGGGCTCGATTTCGCCACAAACCCGGCCATGACGGAACGGATCGTTCGCCGTTGCCGAGAGGTTTGCCCAACACTGCCGCTGATTGCGAAGCTGACACCGAATGTGACCAGCATTGCGGAAATCGCCTCGGCGGCGGCGGCGGGCGGAGCGGACGCGGTCACCTGCGTGAACACCTTTCTCGGCATGGCCATCAACTGGCGGCACCGCCGACCCATCCTGGGAAATGGCCTGGGAGGGTTGAGCGGCCCGGCCATCAAGCCGTTGGCGTTGCGGTGTGTCTGGCAGGTGGCCCGGTTGAAGACCATCCCCGTCATCGCGGTCGGCGGCATCGCCACGATTGACGATGCCATGGAATTCCTGGTCGCGGGCGCTTCCGCCGTGCAGGTCGGAACGGCGAACTTTTACGACCCGATCGCCTCCGTGCGGATTGTCGATGCCCTCCCGGCGGCGTTGACGCAGCTTGGTGCCGGGTCCGTGCGGGATGTTGTTGGTACGCTGGCTTGGCCGACATAATCGCGGTCAGGCTTCCGTGGGTTCGCCCGGTTCGGACAGCGGATGATCGGGTTCCTCCGGCATCCGTTCGGTGCGAGTGATGTACACGGCGGCGGTCAGGTCGCCCATGACGTTCAACGTCGTGCGGCACATGTCCAAAATGCGGTCGACACCCAGGATGATGAAGATGGATTCCGGCGCGACTCCCACGGATGCCAACACCATCGCCAACAACGGAATTGACCCGCCCGGCACTCCGGCTGCCCCGACTGCCGTGAGGACGCACAGGACCACCACGATGAACTGCTGCCCCAAGGTCAGATCCACGCCCATGACTTGAGCCAGGAACACCGCCGTGACTCCTTCAAACAGAGCCGTGCCGTTCATGTTCATGGTCGCGCCCAAGGGCAGCACGAAGCCCGCGATCGGTGCGGGGACACCGAGTTCCTGCTCGGCGGTGCGGATCGACGTGGGCAGTGTCGCATTGCTACTGCTGGTGCCAAACGCGGTGGCCATCACAGCGCGGGTCTTCGAGAAGAACTGCCACGGATTCATCCCGCCCAGGAACCGCACGAGAATCGGTAGCACCACGAACATCTGCAATGCCAGCCCCACCAGCACCACTGCGACATATTGACCGAGCGTGACCAACAAGCCGAAACCGAACTGGGAAGTCGTGTTGAATATCAGACAGAATACACCGATTGGCGCAAGTTTCATCGCCAAACCGATGATGAAAACCATCAGCTCTCCCAAGGCCGCAAGGCCCGACAATGCCACCATGTGCATCTGGCCCGACAACCGCGTCACGCCGATGCCGATGAGCAGTGCGAAGAAGATGATCCCCAGCATGTTCGGCGGGTTCGTCGTGGCGGCTTCGAGCGGGTTTTTGGGAATGATGTCCACGAAAGTCTGAATGCCGAATTCCGCCGGTTTGGCTTTGTTCGCTGTGGCCGGCGTTTCAAACTGTGCCCGCAGCCCGGCAACGGTTTCTGCGGGCAACCCTTTCCCAGGTTCGACCACATTGACCAGCACTAATCCGATTACTACGGCACAGGCCATCGTCAGAATGAAATACGCAAACGTCTTCGCACCCATGCGGCCCAGTTGCGACAAATCCCCCAACTGAGCGACTCCCACCGCCAGGGACGCGAACACCAACGGCACCACCGTCATGAACAACATGCGGAGAAACACATCGCCAATCGGTTGTGTGATGTTCCGCACCAGCCAACCGACCCAGACCGCTGGCGTGCCGGTTTCGCCAATCGTGAAGGCATTCACGAGCGACCCCACCACGGCTCCCAGCACCAAACCGTACAAAATGCGAGCATGTGACGCGGACGCGGATGAATCCGACATAAGAAATCTCATCCAGTTCAGAAGTACAGCCAGGATCGACAGTTCTACTTACACACCGCCCGCCTGTTTGTCCCACAAGATTCCAGACTGGCCAACGCGGAATGGGGCCGTAAACTGGCGAACAGCGTCACCCCCATTCTTCAGCCGCTCGTGGTGTCATGTTCGATCTGCTCATCCGCAATGGCCGCGTCGTCGATGGGACGGGGTTGCCGTATTTCCACGCCGATGTTGGTATCACCGGCGGTCGTATCGCGGCGATCGGCTCGCTCCGTAGGGCGGAAACGCGGACGGTTATTGATGCTCAGGACAAAATTGTCTGTCCGGGGTTTGTCGATACTCACGTTCACGGCGATTTACCGCTCCTCGTTGACCCGTATCATGAACCGGCCGTTCGCCAGGGTGTGACCACCTATGTCGTGGGGCAGGACGGTGTGGCGTTCGCGCCAGCCGGGCCGGTGACGATGGAATATATGCGGCGTTACACGGCCGGATTCAACGGCAATCTGCCGACACCCGGCAAAGATTGGCGTACCGTCGATGAGTATCTGTCTCTGTTTGACCGCCGCTGTGCTATCAACGCCTGCACCCTGATTCCCAACGGGAACGTGCGGATGGAGATCATGGGCCTGACGGATCGGCGGGCGACTCCGACCGAGATGGCTGCCATGAAGCGGATGATCCGCGAAGCGATGGAGCAGGGGGCTGTTGGCATTTCCAGCGGGCTGGATTATGTGCCCAGCCTGTTCGCGGACACGGCGGAACTCACGGAAATCTGCCAGGAAATTGCCCCGTATGGCGGGGTCTACGTCACGCACATGCGGGGTTACAATCCGCAAAAAGCCCCAACCGCGATGGAGGAAGTCTTTGCCATTGGTCGGGGGGCTGGTTGTGGGGTCCACATTTCGCACTTCAACTGTTTGGCCGATCAGGCGTTGCCGCTCATCGACCAAGCCCGTGCTTCCGGGGTCGATGTCACCTACGATTTGTACCCGTACCTGTATGGCAGCACCATCCTGGGCATGGTCACGCTGCCTGCCGATGTGTACGAAGGGGGAATCGACCCAACGGTTGGAAGGCTGAAAGATTCAGCCACCCGCGCCCGGCTGGAAGCCGACTTTGCGAATCCACGATTCCCGATTGAAACCATCCGCCTCGCCAATTTGCCACACTCCGACTGGAAGGTCTACGAGGGGAAATTCTTGCCCGATGCCGTGAAAGAGCGACACGGTTCGGCATCCATTCCGAACATGGTGGCGTTCGTCTGTGATGTGATGATCGCAACCGACCTCGCGGCGGGGTGCGTCATTCGGCATTTCGCGGCTCGCCAAGAATCCGATTTGCCGCCGTTGATGCGTCATCCGGCCATGATGGCCGGGAGCGATGGCATCTTTGTCGGTGGTTTCCCACATCCGCGCGGGACCGGGAGCTTTGCCCGATACCTGGGTGAGTTCGTCCGCAACGGCACCTGGACGCTCGAAACCGCCGTGCGGCACCTCGCGTTCCACGGAGCACGGCGACACGGTCTGACGGATCGCGGGTTGCTACGCGAAGGGATGGCCGCGGATGTCGTGGTCTTCGACCCGGCAACGATAGCGGATCGTTCTACCTATGAGAATGGCCGGACGCTCGCGGTTGGGGTCGAGCATGTCGCGGTCAACGGTGAACTTGTGCTGCACAATGGGGAGCGAACCCCGGCCCTTCCGGGACGCGGACTCCGACGCAAATGAAGGGAGCCATGATTCTGAACCAAGGACATGCGATGTCGCACCATTTACTCGGCCTGGAGCAACTGTCCGGCGACGAGATCACCGCGATTCTCGATTCCGCGGAACAGTTCGTCGGTGTCGGGCAGGGGGCTTCTCCGAAACGCGATGACCTGAAAGGGAAGGTCATTGTCAATCTGTTCTTTGAGCCTAGCACGCGGACACGGGTCAGCTTCGGGCTGGCGGCTCGACGATTGGGGGCCGACACGCTCGATTTCTCGCCCAGCGGTTCCAGCACCAGCAAGGGGGAAACCTTCCTCGACACGGCTAAGAATATCGAAGCGATGGGGATTGATGCGGTCGTGGTCCGCCATCAGTCCTCCGGGGCTCCGCTGCTGTTGACTCGCCATCTGGCCCCGCGTGTGGCCGTCGTCAACGCGGGGGACGGTGCCCACGAACACCCGACCCAGGCGCTGCTCGACATTTTCACGATCCGTCAACGGCGTGGTCGAATTGCCGGGCTGACCGTGGCACTCGTCGGCGATATTCTGCATAGCCGGGTGGCTCGCAGTAACATTCATGGACTCACCAAACTGGGGGCACGGGTCATCGTTTGTGGACCGACAACATTGGTGCCGAGCGAGGTGGCCAGTTGGGGAGTCGAGGTCGCCCATCGGTTCGATGATGTGGTGCCGCGATGCGATGTGATCAACTTGTTGCGGGTGCAGTTCGAGCGACAGCGGGGGTCATTCTTCCCCTCGGTGAGTGAGTACGCCAGCCTGTTTGGCATGTCCGGCTCTCGGCTGAAGCGGGCAAAACCGGATGTGCTGATCCTCGCTCCGGGACCGATCAATCGCGGGGTCGAAATCACTCCTGATGTGGCTGATGGGCCGAATTCCGCAATTCTCGAACAGGTGAACAACGGCCTCGCCGTGCGGATGGCTGTCCTCAAGCGAGCCTGTGTCGTGACCCAGAATGGACAGGAGTGATGCTCCCTTCGTCACAAGTTGGGCGAGGGGAGCATCGGTTCGACTCGCACTCAGACTGATACCTTGGTCAGTTCCGTCTGACCGAGTTCCGCGGCTTTCTGGATGGCTTCGGGGAGCTTGGCCGCATCCTTGCCGCCTGCCTGCGCGAGTTCAGGTTTGCCGCCGCCTTTGCCTCCCACCGTGGCGGCGAGTGGCTTAATCAGTTCCCCGGCTTTCAGTCCTTTCGCCACCAGATCATGCGTCAGCGCGACCACGATGGACACCTTTTCTTCCTCGGCCCAGCCCAACACGATTAGCGCGGAATCGAGCTTTTGCCGAATCCGGTCGATCTGTGTGCGTACCTGATCGACGGAACCGCCGGGTAACTGGCCGACAATCAACTTGGCCCCGCCGATCACCGGAGCCGATGCGATGAGCGTGTCGATCGTGCCCGCCAAGTCCGCGGCGAGTCCTTTCTTCAACTGTTGTTGCAGCCGTTTGACTTCTTCTTGCAGTGCCTCAACCCGTGTGGGCAAGTCGGTCAGCTTGCAGTTGAAGCGGGCGGAAAGATCCTCGACCACGGCTGATATCTGGCCGAGCGTCTCCAGTGCCTTGCGACCCGTGACGGCGGTGACCCGGCGAATCCCCTTCGCCACGCCGCCCTGTTCGATAATCTTGAAGTAGCCGATCAACCCAGTTCGTGGGACATGAGTCCCGCCGCAGAATTCGACGGAATCATCGTGGGCCGCTTGCTCAGGGGTATCGGGACCGACCAGAACGACACGCACCGGGTCCGGGTACTTTTCCCCGAACATCGCCCGGACACCGGGGATCGCCTTGGCTTCGGTAAGCGGCATCGTCCGTGCCGTCACGGGTTGATCCCGGCTAATCAACGTGTTGACCCGCTGCTCGATGGCCCGCAGTTCCTCCGCTGACAACGGTTTGTCATGGCTGAAGTCGAAGCGTGTCTTGTCTTCATCCACCAGGCTGCCCTTCTGATCGACGTGGTTGCCGAGTACCTGTCGGAGCGCGAGGTTCATCAGGTGCGTAGCCGTGTGGTTCCGCATGATGTCGATTCGGCGGAACGTCGATTGCATCGGTTGGACCGTATCGCCGACCGTGAGTTTTCCTTGCGTCAATCGACCAATGTGCAGGACGGTATCCCCGAGACGCTGCGTGTCCTCGACCTCGAAATCCGCTCCGCCCGTGGACGAGATACGCCCGATGTCGCCGACTTGCCCACCTTGCTCAGCATAAAACGGGGTCCGATCGAGCAGCAGTGCAACGGGTTCGCCGAGGGGGAGCGTGCCTGTGCGGATCACGGTATTGTCGCGCACCCAACCGATCACCGTGGCCTGTATGGGGGTGACACCGTACTTGGGTGTATCATCGGTGGTCGGCAATTCTCCCTGCACCGCGGAGATGACGAGCCGGTTCCCCTCGCCTGCGGACGTAATTTGAAACGCCTCGAACAACCGTTCATATTCGGCCCGGTCCACTCGCAACCCGGCCTCAGCGGCCATCTGCTCAGTGATCTCGATGTAGACACCGTGCGTGGTATGGAGTTCAAACGCATCTTTGCCCGAAATCACGCCTTGAGCTTGGCGGGCGTGTTCGGACGCTTCCGTGAAATGTTTGATTCCGCGATCCAGCGTCCGTAAGAAACTCTGTTCTTCATCGTAGATCAGTTCGCGGACCTTGGCCGGGTTCTGACCCAGTTCGGGAAACGGTTTCTCCATCAAGGCCACGACGGCGGGAACCAACTTGTGCAGGAACGGTTCCTTCATTCCCAGCACTTGCCAACCGTACCGTTCGGCCCGTCGTAGGACGCTGCGCACGACGGCTCCACGGCCTTTGTTCGACGGCGTGCCTCCATCGGTGATGGCGAACGTCAGCATCCGCATGTGATCGGCGATGACGCGGTAGGCCGTGTCGATCAGGTCATCGAGCTTCCCGCCATACGGTCTGGCTCCGGTGACTTGCTGAATCGCCGCGAAGATGGGCGTGAAGATGTCGGTGTCGTAGTTGCTGTCTTTCCCCTGGAGAATTTTGGTGATCCGTTCAAACCCCATGCCGGTATCGACGTGCTGGGCCGGTAACGGGGTGAGCGATTGATCCTCGTTGCGGTTGAACTGAATGAAGACGTTGTTCCAGATTTCGATGACCTTGTCGGTTCCAGCGTTCACCAGAGTCGCACCGCTTTTGTCCGGGGTGCTGTCGTAGTGAATCTCAGTGCAGGGACCGCAGGGGCCGGTGTTCCCCATCTCCCAGAAGTTGTCTTTTTTGTTCCCCAGATGAATGTGCGAGTCCGGGACACCGACGGCCCGCCAGAACCCCGCTGCCTCATCGTCACGCGGGATGCCGTTGGCCGGGTCGCCCTCGAAAACGGTGACGTGCAAGCGAGTGGGGTCGAGCTTCCAGACCGTGGTGAGCAGTTCCCAGGCCCAGGCGATGGCTTCTTTTTTGAAGTAATCGCCAAAGCTCCAGTTGCCGAGCATCTCGAAGAAGGTGTGGTGGTAGGTGTCCTTCCCCACATCGTCGAGGTCGTTGTGTTTGCCGCCCGCGCGGATGCACTTCTGCGTGTTCACGGCTCGCTTGTACGGCGGTTTCTCGGTGCCGAGGAAATACGGTTTGAACTGGTTCATCCCGGCATTGGCGAACAACAGCGTCGGGTCGTCGTGCGGGACCACGGGGGATGATGGCACGAACGTGTGCCCGTGCTTCTGGCAGAAGAAATCCAAAAACTGCTGACGAATCTCGGACGACGATGGCATAAAGCAAACCTCAGAGGATCTTCACCACGGCCAGACACGGAGGACAGATCACGCCTCACTCATGCGTGTGATGGGCCAGTGTTCTGCTGGTGGAGAAAGGAATACACGTCGCGCAGCGGGATGTTGCGTTCCCGCGCCACACGGGCACAATCTTCGTATTCCGGCGTGAGAATCACGAAATCGCCACGCTGGCCGCGTTTGGCACGCACCGTACCCCAGGGGGTATCCACCGCGACCGATTCCCGGTCCAGGGTCGAGCGTTCCACAGGGTAACGACGCATTCCGAATGTGCCGGTTTCCCGGAACAGGATGGTTTCCAGCGTATCCCGGTTCGCGGCATCGGCCAGGACCGTGAGTAAGACACCGGGGCGCTGCTTCTTCATCTGAATGGGCTGCGTGAAGACATCGCGTGCCCCGGCTGTGAACAATCGCTCAGTCGTATATCCGATGATTTCGGGTGGGCAGTCGTCGAGGTTGGTTTCGATCACCCAGATCGTGTCTACCGCCTGGGGGAAACGGCTCGTGGAATCGGACGCGGGGCTCGGTGCGGGATGGGGTGTGGCCGTGCCGATCATGAGCCGCAGGATGTTCGGTAGCTCGATCGGGTCGCGTGTCCCGGCTCCGCAGCCGATGCTCTCGATCGTCATGGCTGGGGTGTCGACGTATTCGCTCACCAGCGTCGTCAGGATGGCGGCTCCGGTGGGGGTGGTGAGTTCACCGCGTGCGGGGGCCGTGGTCAAGGGGACACCTTGCAGCAAATGCGCTGTCGCCGGGGCGGGAATGGGCATGATGCCGTGGGCACACTTCACCGTGCCGCTCCCCGGTGGCACGGGCCGACTGGTAAAGCGTTCGACTCCTAGCAAATCCAGACCCACAGCCGCACCGAGAATGTCGGCGATGCTGTCGAGGGCACCGACTTCATGGAAGTGGACCCGTTCCAGCGGCATTCCGTGCGCGGCGGCTTCGGCGGTTCCGAGTCGGTGAAAGATCGTTCGTGCGGTCGCTTGCTGCTTCTCCGTCAGAGCGGAGCGAGCGATGATGGCTTCAATATCAGCCAGATGCCGATGGGTTTCCTCATCCGGGGCGTGGATCGTGGCCAGTGTGGCCGCGAAGCCGTTACGCCGAACCCGTTCCACTTCCAAGGTGATCGGCAACCCCAAGGAATCGAACGCGGCCCGGATGGCCTCTGCCGGTACGCCCGCATCGAGGACCGCGCCGAGAACCATGTCACCACTGATACCGCTGAAACAATCGAAATGAGCTACCCGCAAGGTCGAACCTCCCCGTTTGGGAAGATTCTACCGAGAGGCGTTATCTCGCCAACGGGTGGTCGTGGGATGCGGCCCGAATTGGCTCACTTCGTGGAAGAACCCATCAGAATCCAGCCCACCAGACCCAGAATGGCGAGCCCTGCAACGGCAATGGCCGCAATGAGGGGAATCAGCAACGGATTGCGTTCGGGTTTGGCCGTGTGTGGTGGCATTTCGGGAGACGCAACCGGAACTGCCCCGAGGTCTACGGGAGTCGGATCGTGAGCGGTGGTATGAGCGGTGGCGACTTCCGCTTGCCCCGATGGAGAGAGAGGACTTCGACCGGGACCGAATGGCGAAGGCCGCACCGTGGACGCAGTGGATATGGATGCGGAAAGCGATTGAGCGGGGCGGGCGGTCCCCGTGATCTGATACCGGCCAGACACACTACTCGCCTGGGCCATCCGGGTTGCCTCTGACATCACCCCAGAGG
>JAIXLE010000026.1 GCA_026931725.1 Bacteroidales bacterium | reverse complement strand
GCAAGATACTCCATGGAAACACGTTGCGCAAGTCGAAGATGGTTAATGCACTGGGGCCAATGCCCGGCTGACAGTCTGCTCCAGTTTGCTCACGGTCCCAAGCGACATCGGCAGGTCGCACACGTCGTCGAGCAGCGTGCGAATGGCCCGCTTGCTCAGCCGGCCGACCCCGCTCAGGTAGGCCACCGTCGCGGTCAGTTTGGGACCATACCCGCTGATCGTTTGGGACACGGGGACGGCGATCGTCGGGGTGTGACATTGGGGACAGGTCAGCGTATGGCGGCGGTGGTGAACCACGTGTCGCAACTGGACCGGCAGGTCGAGCACCTGGTCGACAGTTGGGTCCGGGTCCTCACCGGCGAGAGGCGTGGCACAGTGACGGCAGTGGGTCGGCTTGTGGTCGATGATCTCATCGGGCGGAAGGATCACCTGCGTGTGTTTCGTGTGGCCGGGCTGGCCGCCCCGCTTCTTGCCAGACGGTGTTTGGGGCGGGGCTGGCTTCACCTGTGGGCCATCGGATGAGGGCGGTTTGGACGAATTCGACGAATTCTGACCGAGCCGGGCTTCGAGTTCGGCGACGCGGGTCTGGAGGATGGCGACCTGGGCGGCAATGGTTTCGAGTGAGCGGATGTACGCCTGCACGGCCGGCGGCAGGGCGGCGAACAGGGTGTCGGGGAGTGGCGGTGGAGACATCATGCCGTCAGATGGAGTACGAGCTACGAACCGAACCGGCTACCCCCTGTGAACGGTTACACATAATCTTCCAGGACACTCTTCTTGACCGTGAATCGCACCGCCCGTACCGAACCATCCCCCACGGCCGTGTTGAAAATACCGGGGAGTGAGGAACCGAAACCGCGGGTGCCCCGTTGCCAGATGTACCCCGAACGGTTTTCGCTGTTGCAACCCGTGGTGCGGTCGGCTTCGGGTTGAATGGTATAACCCGCGTGAACCGGGATGACCGAGACATCGAACGTATCACTATAATAGCCGCCGCCATCTCGGCCAAAAGAATAACCGGGGAAGTCGGTGGTATCGATGCCATTATTGAGAACCGAACGACAGAGGTTCTTTTCCCCCGCGATCATCGTATTGGAGAGCCCATCGGTGACGTTGGCCATTTTGCGGTTCGCGCCTGGGGAATTGATGTTACCCGTGTAGACAAATATCCCTTCGCTACTGTTGCCCCCGCCGACATAGTCCGTCAGGCCATACGTCCAACCGGCGGAGTTGGTCCAGGCGGTCGGCTGTCGACGACTGGGGCAGAAGTAACTCGGGATTTTCGCGCCGACAATCGTCTGAATGCTGGTGGAGCGGTATACCGCATCTTGTTCCATGTACGGCAGAATCTGGAACATCCAGCCGCCGCCCTGTTTGGTGCCCACTTCGGGAACGCCGCTCACGGTTGCGGAACCAGAAACCGTCAGGTTCGTAAAGCTCGCGCCGCTATACGGATTCGGGGTGCGAGCATAGGGGAAACAGCGGTTGCAACCGGCTGACGGAAAGATCAGCAACGCATCGTGATGGCTATGTACGGCCAAGGCAATTTGTTTGAGGTTGTTCGTGCATTTCGCGCGTGCCGCGGACTCCCGCACCTTCTGGACGGCAGGTAGTAACAAACCGATGAGTACGGCGATGATGGCGATTACGACGAGCAGTTCAATTAAGGTAAACGCGGCTCGTTTTGTCATCCAACGGCGCATAGAAAGCCTCTTGGGGCGAGTGGGAAGAGAATCGTGATTGTGGGGGAGGTGAAAACATTTGCGAGAACCCCCACAAGAGGTACGCGTGTGATTCCCACAATTGGACATGTAAAAATCAATTTTCTGCGCAAGGCTTTTGGGCCGGGCATCGCCGGGGTCCGTGCGGCGAATACTTTCAGGGGCATTTCTGCCCGTCCACTGTGGTCATCCACCGTTTGCGGGCTTCCGCCCCCCGTGTTGCGGGCTTCCGCGCCCCCGTTGCTGATTCGTGATTCTGTTCATCCATCTGTTCATCCATCAGGATTCGGCCACGAAAGGGTTGGTCGTGCGTTCCGTGCCGATGGTTGTGGAAGGGCCGTGGCCGGGGAACACGCGCGTTGCGGCGGGGAGCGGCCAGAGTTTGGTGCGAATACCGTCCAGGAGTTGCTGCTGGCTGCCACCGGGGAAATCCCAACGACCGATGCCGCCCGCGAACAGGACATCGCCGCCCAGCAGGATCGGCGGTTCCGCCGCGGTGATCGCATACACCACATGACCCGGCGAGTGACCCGGAATCTCATGGACCAGTAACTCCATCCCCGCGTATTGGAGGATGTCGCCTGCGTTCACGAGACGATCGGCGGGCGGACTGACGATGTGGAACCCGAATGGTCCGCTCAGGTTCCGCATCGGATCGGTGAGCATCGGGGCATCCCCGCTCCCGATGAGGAGTGGGGCATCCGGGAAATAGGTCTTCATCGCTTTGTTCCCGGCGATGTGGTCCACATGGCCATGCGTGTTCAAGATCGCCACGGGTGTCAGTTGCTTTTGCCGGATGACATCCAAAATCAGGTCCGGCTCAAAACCCGGATCCACGATGAGGGCTTCCGACGAACCCTCGACCCAAAGGATGTAACTGTTCTCGGCAAACGGCATCGACTCCACGGTTTGAATGTTCACCAGCACGGCAGCGGCTCTCGCAAAGGTTCGGATGCAGGGTCAGGTACGAGGTTGTCCGGTCTTCTCGAACAGTAAACCAACTAATTGCTCTAATAGTGATAGATATTCCGTTCCAGCGATGATGCGGACGCGGCGGAGCAACTCGCGGCGGCGTTCCAGTTGTTCGACAAAATGTTCCACGCCCAGGCGTTCCATCGGGCCGCCGGGAGTTTGCAATTCGAGCAGTTCCGCAACCTCTTCCGGTTGCAAGGCGGCCACACGATCGGGGTTCCGCTGAATCCAGTGGAGGAATTCCGGCAGGCTGGCTTGTTCGCCGAGCCGCCGGAGGATCTTTTCATCAGCGGAGGGTTGTCCATGGATGCGGGCGAGCAACCGTTCCAGCGGCAGCGTGCGGAGTTCACTGACCGTCAGACCGAATGCCTCCGCGCACTGACCGATGGTGGCATTGCGGAGGCGGCGATGCGAGCCACCATGCAGGATTTGACGCACCGTGTGGCGGTTGAGCTGCGAAATGCGGGCAAAGTCTTCCCCATTCCAACCTTTTTCCTCGACGAGTCTTGCAATTTTGAAGATCAAATCATTCCGTGGGCCAGTCGTATCCTGGGCCATACGCTGCTCCCTTGCGATATCCGTACCGATTGAGCGGGGTTGCGTCTGCGGATTGTTGTATGCAATCAGGGCAAGCGGAGAGGGGGCAGGAAATGCGAACGCGAACTGGCCAGAGGAACCAGTTCGCGGAAGAGTCGAACCCGTCCGTTTTTGCAGACGGTCACACGCTCAGATTAAAACTTGCTGCCAGGGCCAACGAGAACCGGGATGCTCGGCTGACCGCCAGAAACCGGCTGAACGACTTGGGGAATGTTCACACCCGTGGTTTTCGGCATCGGGGCTGGGGTAGCGGGCTTCGGCATTTCCTTCGGGGCTTCCGTCGGGGCAGCGGGGGTGACAGCACCGGGGACCGGCGGCAGGGCACAACCGGATGCCGAGGTGGCGCCACAGCACGACGGGGCCGCGCACGGATCGCAGCAATCAGAGGACTTGTGGAACCGCGCCCGCAGCCGTTCCAGCAAACCGGGGGACTTGCAAGCGGGTTCACAGCAGGAATCGCAGGCCGCCGTGGTGAAACCCGTGAAGATCGGTTTGCCACAGCAGCTGTCGCAGGCGGGTTCGCAGCAGGAATTGCCACGATGACGCAAGCCACGGAGACGATCCAGCAGACCCCGCTTGCTCGACGTGGTACAAGTGTCACACGCCGGGGCACAACTATTGCAATCCGAACACCCTTGACCCGTCACAACGGCTGGCCCATGAGCGTGAGCCGCCGCGGGTGCCGCCGGGGCTACCGGCACAACAGGGGCCGCATCCGCACCCGCCAAAACCGCAATCAACATCAGCGATGCATTCACGAACGTACCTCCATCATGATGTCAGTCAGCGGATCACTGGCTTGGGGATTGCGGTGTTCAGACCGTATCGACAGAGCCAGAGATCGTCAGGTTACTCCCTCCCGGCCTTCGGGCCTCCCGCCTTGGGACCGTGGGGTGATGCCTCTGGAATCAACTTCGGCTAATGGGTAGGCGATTCCTGATCGGCAATGCAGGATTTTTCACCGAAATTTTTTGATCCCATCCACCTATGTGGGTTGCGGCCTCTTGTCAAAATGGGCAAAGGGGAATCGGGGGCGTGCGGGATAGTCGGTGTGCAACGCTGCCGGTCACATTGTGATACCTGTAAACTCGTTTCTGTCTCTCGATTCCATTCTGCCGTTCCTGTATTCTGCTATCACTGCCTGCTCTGCCGCTCCTTGGTGATGACCCATGGCCGACATCGTTGCTGTCTCCCTCCCGGCATTCTGTGCCACTGTGGTGCGGAGCCAATTGCTCTCCGAACCTCAACTGCGTGAGTGTCTGCAAAAATGGCGTGCCGAGAATCCCAACTCTGATCAGGCGGAAGGATTCCGACAATATCTGGTACGTCAGAAGGCGCTAACCGAATATCAATCTCAGCTCCTGATACGGGGCCGCGGAGACGGATTTTTCATCGGCGGGTATACCGTGCTGGATCGCCTGGGTCGCGGAGCGTCAGCCGGGGTGTATCGAGCCAGCCACCCTTCCGGTCAGTTGGTCGCGCTCAAGGTCTTGCCCGTGTCGCGGGCCAAGAATCCGCACATCCTCAATCGCTTCCAACGGGAAGGACGCTTGGTAACCCAATTGCACCATCCCAATGTCGTCCGAGCCTTCCAACTGTCGCAGGAGGGAGATATTCACTTCATCGTGATGGAACATCTGGAAGGGGAAACCCTGGAAGAGGTGCTGGCTCGTCGCAAGAAACTCCCCCCAGGGGAAGCCGTGCGGGTCGTACATCAAGCCTTGCTCGGACTGCAACACTTGCACGATCAGCACATGATCCATCGGGATTTGAAACCCAGTAACCTGATGGTCACTCCGCCCATCAAACCGGGCTCCCCGGATACAACTTTGAATGCGACGATCAAACTACTCGACATCGGAATCGGTCGGGAACTCTTTACGGAAGACGATCCGACAACCCGAGAAATGTCCCTCACCGAAGAAGGCGCGGTTCTCGGCACCCCGGATTACCTCGCACCCGAACAGGCCCGCGATGCGCGCTCCGCGGATATTCGTTCCGATATTTACAGCCTGGGTTGCGTTCTCTTTCAGTTGCTCAGCGGTCGCACGCCCTTCACCGAGAAAAACGCGATGGCCCAGATGGTGAAGCACGCCACCGAGACTCCCCCCGCTCTGAGCGAGTTGGTCACGGGAATACCGCTACTACTCCAATCCGTCGTGGAAACCATGATGGCGAAGAAACCCAGCGACCGCTATCCTACACCGGACGAAGCCGCGTCCGCATTGGCCCGTTTTCTCCCTGAGCAATTGGTGAACGCCACACCGAGCGTGGTGCTTCCCGAATATGAACAATGGTTAGAATCTGAAATACCGATGGACGATACATCACCCCCGAAAAAACTGCCACCACCCATTCCAGGGCCAGGCTCCACCGCGTCTGGCGTGACACCCACAGCGGGGCCACGTTCGAGCGTGACACGGCCATCCGGGACCGTGCGTCCCCCATCGGGAGCATCGGGCAAACCCTCATCAGGTCCACCCACGACGAAAACGCCGATCGTGACCGCTTCTCCCACACCC
The DNA here is from genome assembly GCA_026931725.1 of Bacteroidales bacterium. Classification (GTDB taxonomy): domain Bacteria; phylum Planctomycetota; class Planctomycetia; order Gemmatales; family Gemmataceae; genus JAIXLE01. The sequence goes on along the minus strand of JAIXLE010000026.1, from coordinate 6,849 downwards.
ATTGCCACGCCCGTTCCGACGGTCCCGAAGTTGGACCCATCGGCAATCACGGTGGAGGATGAGGAAGCCGATGTGATGGAAGTCGATGCCGAATTGATCACGGGGACAGTCATACCACCGCAAATCCGCATGATGTACGCGGATGATAACCGACCACTTTCGGATTTGGGTCGGCGGGATTTTCTGATGCTCGGTGCAGGGGCCGGTGGTGTCCTGGTGGCGATCAGTCTGGGGTTTGGCTTGGCTCGGTTGCTGCGTCCCAACCGTCGCCCACCGGCAATCCCAGAACCCGCGCCCGTTCCCACCCCGGCCACGGACCCGGCCGTAGCCCCGGAACCAACAGCGGGTGCCGTCCCCTCAACCGCCCCCATGGAGTGAGTTCACCGCACTGGCACGAGTACAGCCGCTGGGGGAACGGTTGGCGGGGCCGCCGCGGAACCTGTGATCGCGGCGGCTTCGTAAACGGAATCAGATTGTGCGGGGGATACTGGTTTATGGAAGTATACCACCGCGACGACCAACACAGCCGCAACGCCGGCGAGCAAGCCGAGCTTCGCGTCGCTTTCCATGTCGGAACTCCGGGTAGGTGAGGGATTGTCGTAACCCGCGATCGACTCGGACGGCCGCTCCTCACCTCCTGGCGGGTCACCATGTCCTACGAAAACCGAACGCCGAATCCGATTGCGTATTACTAACCTGCCCGATTCTGAACGGAACATGGCGAAGACTTGAATCATTCTGCTCAAAAAGTGGCATCAGCCTCCGCGCATTGCGATACCTTCCCCATCTACGCCGTATCTGATGAAACCCGAATGGGGCAATCAGATTGCCCGATCGACAGAGCCATTGTGGATGGTTTTGTCCGCATTTCTGATTCTTCAAGCAAAAACGGGCATCCCCATCGCTTCTATCCGCGTTCCACGCGGGGACGGCCCATCACGGTCAGCATTCCGAAGATGGGGAGGCGTGGTCCGATTCCGCGAGGAGATGCGGAGGAATCTGGGGGCGTTGATTCTGGGTGAACCAAGTCAAACCGTCTCTCTGAGCCGCTGTCGAGCGGTCGAACAACCCGCCGAACATGCCGATGAGGAACACGATCAGCAACGCGCCGGGCAAGACCCAGGTGAAACTCACCTCCTGCTCCAGGCCGTAAATCGCTTGGGCATAAGCCAGATTCCCAGCAGCCACGAAGCCCATGACCGCGGCCAGAATCGCCGTGCGTTGACCGCAATAGGGCACGAACATTCCCAGTAGCACCAATCCGCCGATCGGCACCAGGAAGCAATTAAAACTCCGAGGCATCATTTCCAGGATGTTGCGATCGCCCGTGAGATGATCGAGCCCGAACGCGGCCGCCGTGATGAGCAACCCCGCCGCCAGAGTGATGATCCGCGCGAAGCGAATCTCGGTACGCTGTTCCGGCAATGTCTCCGGTCGGTCGAGTCCTTGCATCCGCCGTCGTTCCACCGATAGCACCGTGGCAATCGCATTGACTCCCGCGTCGATGGTCGACATGGCTGCCGAGAGAACCGCCGTCAGCACCGCCCCACCAAGGCCCGGCGGCAACGCTGTCACCATGAAGGTCGGGAAGATCAAGTCGGCTTCCTTCTTGTTCGTCGGGTCCAGCGTCAGGGTGCCGTACCCATTGCGGTAGAAATAGACGAGCGCCAATCCGACAAATACGAGCAGAGAATTCACCAACAAGGATGCTCCCACGGCGGTCAGAAACCCGCGTCTGGCCGAGGCCAGATTCGACATGGTGAAGTAGCGTTGCACGACCATCTGGTTGCCAACGTGCGTGCAGGCATGCCAGACGAACATCATCAATCCGAAGGTGACAATCGTATTCCGCGTGAAGGGGTCCAAACTCACCAGCGTCAGCGGTTTGGCCCGGCCCGCCTGATAGTCCTGGGTCGCCGCGATCCAGTCCGGCAGCCAGGTTCCCCCCGAAATCCAGGAAACGTAGACCAGGCAAATGACACACCCGCCGAACATCAAGACAACTTGAAACACATCCTTCCAAATGACCGCTCGCATCCCGCCCACGATGGTGTAGACTGTGCCGACCATACCCACCGTCACCACGACCAACGCCAGAGGAAGTTGACCAACTGCGCTCACGGCCCGGCTCATGGTCAGCACCACGAACCCCATCCACACGACCACCAGACAACAAAAGAGAACCACCCCCAGAATGCGTGCCTCCAGGCCAAAGCGGTAGCCGAGATATTCGTACAGAGATGTGAACCGAAACCGCATCAGAAACGGAATGAAGAAGAGGAGAACGAACCCCGTTTCCGCCACGATGGCGATGAACTTACCCAGCAGACTCGTCAGCCCGGATTGCCAGACTTCACCCGGTTCGGCAAGATAGGTCAGGCTCGACATCAGCGTGGCCATGATGCTCAGCCCCACGGCCATCCACGGAACACTCCGGCCCGCGAGAAAGTATTCCTCTGCGGACTTCCGGCGACGTGCGAAGTAGTACCCCATACCCGCCAACAGTCCGACATACAGCACGACAACGGCATGATCCTGCCAAGCGAGGGCGAACAGCATCGGTATCTGCCTTGAAGGAAGAGCCTGTGGAACCCGTCAGCACCCATTCCTCGCCAGCATACCGACTCTCACGATGCGGAGATTGCGGTATTTTCATCGAGAATGCGGAATCCGCAACAGATCGTATGAAGGGATTTCCCCCAGTCCGCCTGCGTGTTCGTGGCGGAACCGTGTATCATGCATTCTTCTCCAGATCGGAGCTTTGACGCGGTGGCTTTTCATGTCTGATCGGATGCGGCAACGGCGAGCGCTCACCCATGTCGGCGGGGCCATCGCCACGGCTGGGGACGAGGCCGAGGCCCGATTACTGGCACGGGCACTGGATGTTGCACCCTCCACGGATGCGAACGATGACCCCGCACGGGCGCACGTTCACGGCTTCCATAGCTACCCCGCACGGATGCACCCCCAGACCGCCGCTCGGCTCGTGGAGGCGTTCTCTCCACGGCAGGGCCGGATACTCGATCCGTTTTGCGGTTCAGGAACCGTGCTGGTCGAAGCGGTGCTGGCAGGACGCAACGCTAGCGGAACCGACTTGAACCCCCTCGCCGTGCGACTCGCCCACAGCAAGACGCGACCGCACACGCCGACAGAACACGAACGGCTAATTTCCCTGGCACGCGATTGTGCGGCCCACGCCGAGGACCGCCGAAAACGCAAAGCCGGTGCGAGTCGTCATTTCCCGCATGAAGACGTGGCCCTGTTTGAACCGCATGTGTTGCTCGAACTGGATTCCCTACGGGACAAGATTCGTTCGTTGCCGCACGATCCGACGCGGGGGGAACTGGAATTGGTACTGTCCTCCATTCTGGTCAAATTCTCTCGCAAACGCGGCGATACCAGCGGTGCGACACGCCCCCGCCGCACGGCACCCGGATTCGCGGCTAAGATGTTCGTGCAGAAAGCCGAGGATTGGGTCCGCCGATGGTCCGAGTTTGCGGAACAGATTCCGACCCCGCCACCAGAACCACCCCGTGTGCGGGAAGACGACGCCACCCGGCTAGAATCGGTGCCGCCAGGGTCCGTCGATGCGATTGTGACTTCCCCACCATATGCCGCGACCTATGATTATGTGTCGCACCATGCCATGCGGATGCGCTGGCTGGGTCTGGATGCCACCCGGATGCAGCGGGGGGAACTCGGTTCCCGTTCCGCGTATCGGGGGATGAAGTTTGCCCCGGCTCGGGCCAACTGGGCCGAGGAATTGGGCCGATTCCTGAGTGCGGCGAAGCGGGTCTTGCGGCCGGGTGCCCCGTTGGTGCTGGTACTGGCAGATTCTGCGATCAGTGGAGCTGCGTTGCGAGCGGATGAGATCGTAGCGGAAGTCGCACCACGCCATCAATTTGCGCCGATTGCGTGCGCGTCTCAGGATCGCCCGCATTTTCACGGACCCACGACTGCCGCATTCCGTGATCGCCCCCGGCGGGAACATGCGATCCTGCTCCGCAATGCGGTTGTCCGTCGCCGATGACACCGCCCGAACAACGGCATTCTCGCCGATGCCCGAGTGATGGTCTAGAATGGTCCGGGTGAAGAGGTGATTCAGCGTTGGGGTTTCTTCCCGGAAACATCACCGACCAAGGGGAAGTCGATGCTGTTTTCCCCGGCTTTCACCTCAGCGGTCAGCCCGGATGTACTGGTCGAGAGGTACTTTTCGGGTACGAGCGGTGCTGGTAATGGGTTCCGGTCTTCGGGTGCCCGGTTGGTCATATCGGGCAGCGCGATAATCATGACCGTGTATTTTCCGGGAGCGGCACCGTCGTTGGGCTTCTCGGTGGTCAGCGTATAGCGGCCATCCGGGCCAATCTCTCCGGTGGCTGGCGGCCCACCACTCGTGGAGACGAACGTGACACTCCCACTGGCGAGGGGCTTGCCATTCACCGTCACCAATCCGGTGACAGGGTGGGTGTCAAATGCTTTTCCCGAACAGCCCACCAGCCCACAGCCGAGGAGCAAAAGCATCACCCGGCTCAACCGGATGTGGGAATTCCGCATGACGATGATTCCTTCAGAAGGGCGAAACGGACGTTCAATCAATCGCGACGATTTCACTACCCGCCCGTGTGGCCAGATTCTTCAGCATTTCAATATCGGTGGTCTTATTTAAGAAGCGAATGCTGCCATCACACATGCCGATATTGACACCATTCGTGTGTTGGCTTGTTAATGGTGTCTCGTTCGCTTGAAATGAACCCGAATATCCAATGGAATATTTGATGATTTTGTGGTCAATCATCAGACACCCATTGCTATAGTGAAAGTATCCCCAAGTCCAGGGTTGAATTCCACCCCATCCCCGTGATCCCAGAGCGCGGCCAGCGGCCGAGGATGTTTCACCGAAGAGAATCGTGTTGCTGGTGCCATCCGTGATCTGCACGAGTTGGGTTTGGCTGTACGGATAAACTACGCCTGCGGTCGAATAGCTGGCTTGTGAAGTTGCGGAACTGACCCAACCATCTGCGCGATCTGTGCCGCCAATGGCGCGATAGTGCAAGGGTGCCTGTGCCTTGACATCCGGTGGGGATGAAGGCGGAATAGCGGGTAGTGGCCCGAGGTGGGGGATTGTGCTAGGATAGGGATATGCAAAATACCAGCCATTCCATGTCTCCATTGCCCCCTTGTCCCAAGTGCCAATCGGTCCATGTGGTCCGCAATGGACCCAACGCCGCCGGCACCCCGACGTTCCTTTGTCGGACCTGTGGTCGACGATTTGTCGCGTGTCCCAAAACCAGTCCCGTGTCCGATGAGACCAAGGGGCTGATCCGCCGACTCTTGGGCGAACGGATGAGTCTGCGCGGGATCGCTCGGGTAACCGGTGTGTCCCGGTCCTGGCTCCAAGGGTTCGTCAACACCCTGTACCGGGACGAGACGCCGCACCACCCCGGTCCGCTAAAAAAAGACGGGCAAGCTGGTGATCGAGGCCGATGAATTGTGGAGTTTCGTCGGTAAAAAGGGGGAAGTCTGGTGGGTCTGGGCGGCGTTGGACGCGGACACGCGGCAGGTCGTGGCAATGGTCGTTGGGGACCGATCCGAGGCCACAGCGCGGGATTTGTGGGAGGCACTCCCGGACGAATATCGGGACGGAGCCATTGTCTGTACGGACTTCCTGGCTCAGTATCGGGCGGTGGTCCCGGAGGAGCGGCATGCCCCGGGCGGGAAGGACTCTGGACTGACCGCGCACATTGAACGATTCTGGTGTACGCTCCGTCAACGGTGTGCCCGATTCGTGCGGAAGACGCTATCTTTCTCCAAGTGTCCCAAGAACCACATCGGTGCCCTGTGGTACTTCGTACGACTCTACAACATATCCCTTATGTAGGGCCACTACCGAATAGCGGCATCGGGGCTACCGTTTAACAACTCGGAAGATGGGCAGGCAAAAACCTTGATTTTGCTCTGATACATGCTGCCATTGCCGTTTGACGGGGCCGCAATCGTGCGATACGGGCTGATTGTCGTAAGGGCATTGGTTGCGGAACTGTCGATCTGTTGGCGCAGGGCACCTTGCTCAATGTAGGGGAAGAGTCGGGCTGTCCAGCCGATCAAATACAGTGAGGGCGTTTTGGTCGCTCCGGTGGGGAGTGCCCCCTCGGCATCATGGTAGCCATGCATCCCGAGGCACAGTTGTTTCAAGTTGTTCTGGCATTGGGAGCGGGCCGCCGCTTCTCGCACCTTTTGCACAGCAGGCAGGAGCAGGCCAATCAATACCGCAATGATAGCGATAACGACGAGAAGCTCGATCAGAGTAAACCCGCGCATTCTGGAGCTGGATCGCAACACGATTCGTCCCCACAACTCAGGAAGCAGAAGATAGGAGAGCATAACGCACTCAACGAGAATAGAAATTCCCTGAACGGTTTCATCAGCGTGCATCTTACCCGGCTGGCATTCCGTTGCAACGGAGATTATGAAGGAGATGGGAAAGAGTCGACAAAAACCCGACACGCACCCTTGGCAAGGCTTCGGCAAAATGCCGGAGGTGGGCTCTTGACAGGGTGAGGTGTTTCCGCGACGATTGAAAAACAAAGACGTTCCCGCCACGCTCGCCGACTTTGGCAGTCTTGACTTCCCGCCGATCGTCCGCCGAGGGTCATTTCATGACCGTGTTGCCCTTTCGTATCGCCGCCTGTCTGCTGGCGATTGTGCTGATCCCCCAATTTCCGCTGGCCGCGGATGCCGCACAACCGCCCGCCAAGCCCCCGCGATCGCTGGAAGTTTACCCCGCGCAGATTGCCTTTTCCGGGCCACGGGATGAACAGCGGCTCATAGTCCTGGGAGTCTGGGCCGATG
>JAIXLE010000179.1 GCA_026931725.1 Bacteroidales bacterium | reverse complement strand
TACCCCGCGCAGATTGCCTTTTCCGGGCCACGGGATGAACAGCGGCTCATAGTCATGGGAGTCTGGGCCGATGGGGTCAAATGGGATCTGAGCCGTGCGGCCACGTTCGCCACAGCGCAAGCGCAAACCGCTACAGTCGATGCGACGGGCACAGTCCACCCGGCGGGAAACGGCACCACGACCATCACGGTTTCGTATCAAGGAGTTTCCGCGCGTGTGCCTGTCTCAGTGAAAAATGCCACTGCGGATCAGCCGGTCAACTTCACGACGGAAGTCGTGCCGATCTTTACCCGCTTCGGTTGCAATAGCGGTGGCTGCCACGGTGCCTCTCTCGGACGGGGTGGGTTCCGTCTGTCTCTGTTTGGCTTCGATCCTGAATTCGATTATGAACAGATTGTTCGTAGCAACGAAGGTCGTCGAGTCGTTGTTTCCGATCCCGAACGGAGTATCCTGCTGGCGAAACCGGCTCTCGTGATGGAACACGGCGGCGGTGAAAAGCTCAAACTCAACAGCCGAGACTACCTCCGCTTACGCACCTGGCTCGAAGATGGAGCCCCAGGGCCGAATCCATCAGATCCTGAAGTCACTCGTATCGAGGTGTTCCCCCATGCGCGGGTACTGGCACCCGGTGAGCAACAACAACTCGCCGTCACCGCGACTTGGTCCGATGGCCGTATCGAAGATGTTACGCATCTGACCCAGTTTGATTCGCTCAACGATGCGGTTGCCGCGACCAATCCGAGCGGGTTGGTGACCGCCCGCTCCGCCGGGGAAACGCACGTCATGGCCCGGTTCAGCGGGCAAGCGGTCGTGGCCTCGTTCACGCTGCCTTACGCGAAAATCGACCACTACCCCACGCTGCCCGCGAACAATTTCATCGACGAACGATTGATCGCAAAATGGAAAGAACTCGGTATCACCCCCTCGCCGTTGGCCTCGGATAGCGATTTCCTCCGGCGGTTGTACCTCGATGCGATTGGCACCCTCCCGACCGCGGAGGAAGTCCGTGCCTTCGTCCAAGATCAGAACCCGCAAAAGCGTGCCAAGGCCGTCGATGCGGCCCTTTCTCGCCCCGAGTTCGTCGATTGGTGGGCGTTAAAGTGGGGCGACCTGCTGCGGATCGACCGTCAACCACTCCAGGATAAGGGGATGTGGAGTTTCCACAACTGGCTCCGCGGCCAACTGCGGGACGGCGTGCCCATTGATGCTTTCGTTCGGGACATCGTGACCGCGGAAGGGAGTACGTTCACCAACGGACCCGCAAACTTCTACAAGATTGGTCGCAACGCGGATGACTGGGCGGAAACGACGAGCCAGGTATTCCTCGGCGTGCGGGTCCAGTGCGCGAAATGCCACACGCACCCCTTTGAGAAATGGACACAGACCGACTACTACGGCATGTCCGCGTTCTTCATTCGGTTGGGAACGAAGAATAGTACCGAATTCGGTCTGTTTGGCCGCGAATCGGTCGTGTTCCTGCGACCGGGTGGAGAAGCCCGGCACCCTCGGAAAGGTGTCACGGTCAAACCTAAGCCGTTCGACGGCCCAACTATGGAAGACGAATTCGATCGTCGGCAAAAACTCGCGGATTGGATCACCGCCCCGGACAATCCGTTCTTTGCCCGAAACATCGTCAACCGATTCTGGGGCTACCTCATGGGTCGGGGGTTGGTTGAACCACTGGACGACATGCGCGCGACGAACCCCGCCAGTAACCCGGAACTCCTGGATGCTTTGGCGAAAGACTTTGTTCAGCACAAGTTCGACCAAAAGCATCTGATGCGGATGATCTTCAATAGTCGAGCGTATCAACTCTCCTCGCAAGTGACACCGGGGAACGCCGCCGATGGTGCGAACACCCACTTTAGCCGTTACACCATCAAAAGGCTCACGGCCGAGCAACTGGCCGATGCCCTTGACTACGCCACGGCCACCCGCGAAAAGTACAAGGGGGTTCCCCTCGGCACACGGGCGATTCAGTTGCCGGATACGTCGTATGCTTCGTACCTGATGGACACGTTTGGCCGGCCGCCCCGGCAAGTCGTCTGCGAGTGTGAACGCACGACGAAACCGAACATCGCCCAGGCGTTGCACCTGCTTAATGGGGATTTCCTCAACAATAAGATCGCGGGGAAATCGGGGCGTGTCGCCAAGCTCGTGCAGTCCAAGACCCCCGCCGATCAGGCGGTGAAGGAATTGTATCTGGTGACGCTCTCCCGTGAACCATCACCCGATGAACTGGCCAAGGCGACCGGCTGGGTGAAGTCCGCGGGCAGCATGGCCGATGGCTTGCAAGATTTGCTCTGGGTACTCATCAACAGCAAAGAATTCCTGTTCGTGCATTAAAGCGAGAAACTCCGATACTCCTCGGCTCAGTTCGCAAACGCCGGGGAGTATCGCCAGGGGTGCGGTCTTCTGGGGGTGGATGTTCCCCCGAAAATCCCTGCGGTATTGCTCTTCCCCAGATCCCCCGGACTCGGTATAGGACGAACCCCGGTGCGTTTCCGTGGGCCGCAAGGAGGCGACCGCTCATGCCGATTCGGTGTCTTCCCATTCTGGGTGTTTTCTCTGTCGTCGCCGTGCTGGTGTCAATGGCCCCGGCTGGGGAGACGCACACGCATCGAAACGGATTCGCGGGCCGTAACCCGTTCTGGGTCAAGGGCGAAGCCAACATTCCGTTCGAGGAGAAGTTACACAAAATCTCCGACGAACACGCCCGGAACGCCCCCACTTCCGAACAGATTCGCATCGAATCGCATCCGAAACCGGGCTCGGCCGACTCCGAGTTCGTTCACTATGACTACGCCATTCCGCCCGCTCCGGTCACTCCGCGGCTGAATGCCGGATTGTGGGTAAAAGCGTATCGTCCGGGGATTCAACTCCGCGCCCGGCTCGTGCTGCCGAAGGAACGCGACCCCAAAAACCCGGATGCTCCACTCACGAGCATCTTGGTGGGTGAAACGTACAAGAACGTCCGTTACTGGGAACCGCTCAACCTCGGGAATGCCCCCGAACTGCTGCGGAAGCATTTGCCGGTCCTGACCGCTCGCCTGGGTCGCGCGGTGGACCCGACCGATGCCTATATCGACCGTCTCATTCTCAATGTCTACACCGGCCCCGGTATCACGGAACTCTGGGTCGACGATCTCGAAGTCAGTCCGGTGCTACCGGGGGCGGCTCCGGTCCCGGCAACATCTCCCGATGTGCCGGTGGGTACGACAACCTCACGCCCGGATGATCGCCCCCCGCCGCAAGTGAAATCCGTGCGGTTCGTGAATGAACAAATTCAGATCGATGGCGAACCGTTCTTCATGCTGGCCGTGCGACATTCCGATACGCCGCTCAAAACACTCCGGGATGCCAACCTCAATACGGTCTGGTTCCCCTCGGATGCGGAACCCGAGGTCATCGACGAAGCGGTTCGACAAGGGTTTTGGATCGTTCCCGAACTCCCCGTGCGGTCGGTCGGTTGGGACGGAATGCAGAACCCCAAGCCGAACACGGTTTCCACGGAGAACGAGGCCACCTATCTGGCCTCGCACCTGCGGCGGTTCCTTTCCGGCGATGCGGTGCTGATGTGGAACCTCGGTGGCGGACGCACAGCGGAAGAACTACCCCGCGTTCGGCGTGCCGTCACGGCCCTGGATGAAGTGCGGCTCCGGCAACCCCGCGCGGTCGACATCTGGGACGGTTTTGGTGATTATTCCCGTTACGTCAATGCGGTCGGCACGCACCGCTGGCCGTTGTTCACCAGCCTGGAACTGTCTCGCTACAAAGACTGGCTGACGCAACGCAAGGCGCTGACCTCCCCCCGGAACATGAGTTGGACCTGGGTACAGACCCACGTTCCCGAATGGTACGTCAGCTTGAACACCGGCAAGGCCGAAGTGGCCCAGTTCGATGAACCGATCGGCCCTCACCCCGAGCAGATTCGGATTCTGACCTACCTGAGCCTCGCGGCCGGTTCACGGGGACTGGGCTACTGGTCGGATCGCTTCCTGGCCAATAGCCATTTTGGCCGGGATCGGCTCTTGGAAATCGCCCTGCTGAATACCGAAATCGAGATGCTCAAACCCGTCCTCTTCTCCGCGTCCGACCCGGCGAAGTGGCAGGGGACAAGCAACCCGAACGTGCAGGCTGCCGTGATTCGTGGGCCGAAGGAAATTTTGGTTCTTCCCGTCTGGCTGGGTAGCGGTTCGCAATACACTCCCGCCCAGGCCGCGTTGCCGAATTTGAAAATCACGGTGCCACTCGTCCCCGATGCGGCGATTCCCTGGCTGGTGTCCCCGGCAGGTGTGACCGAACTCAAGGACTGGAAGCGAGTGGCTGGGGGAACGCAAATCACGATTCCCGAGTTCGACCTGACTGCTGCCGTGGTCTTCACCAGTGACTTGAAAGTCGATGGGAAAATCGTGCGATGGCAGGATCATACCCGCTATCGTGTGGGCGAATTAGCCGCGCACTGGGCTCAGCAACAAGCTGTGGAACAGTTCAACAAAGCGTTGACCACGCACCAGAAGATCGTCGCGGCGGGCGGGCCGGAGTTACCCGAAACGGGGCCACTCTTTGCCAGCAGTCGTCAACTGATCGAGCGGAGCAAGGAATTCTCGGCGAATCAGCAATGGGACATGGCCTACCGGGAAGCACGCCGAGCCATGCGACCCGTGCGGACGCTCATGCGGGCCGATTGGGAACGCGCCGTGCAGGCGCTCGATGTCCCAACAGCCAGCCCCTATGCGGTCAGTTTCTTCTCGCTGCCGAAACACTGGGAACTCGCCCGCACGGTGGCCACGTCGACACCCCGTGAGTCCGTGTTGCCGTATGGGCAGTTTGAATTGAGCCGCGAAGCCCCCAAGGAAGGGGCGGCCATTTCGTCGCTCCCCGGTTGGTCGACCCGACAAAGCGTGCTGAAATCCGATGATGTGGTCGCCACGGCCGGGATCGTTAACAGCCGGAAACTGGAAGACCCCGAACCGATTAAGCCGCCAACCTTGTCGAACCGATACGCACCGTTACGGGTGTCGACTCAGGATGCCGATTTGGTACCGCGGGTCCAACCGAATCTCGGCAGCCACTTGTTGAAGCTCGAAATCAAACCGCGCCGTAAATTCAACAGCGTGGGCCAACCGATCTCGCCGCCACAAGCATTGGAACGCTCCTTCCTGGCGGTGGACAGTCCGATCGTGGATCTACCACCGCGAACCTGGGTACGGATCCGATTCTGGGCCAAAATCCCAGAACCGATTCAAGCCTCGGCGGATGGAGTGGTCATCTACGATTCCGCCATCGGCGAACCGCTCGCCGTGCGATTGGATGTCACCGGCGGTTGGCGGCAGTTCTCCTTGTATCGCCAAGTTCCCGAATCGGGCAAACTGGCGATGACCTTCGCTCTGACCGGCATCGGCAAGGCATATTTTGAGGACATTCGCATCGAACCGCTGGCGGCGGGAACATCCGTGGCCAGTCCGGTCTATACCTTGAGCGGCGCGAAGTGAAATGTCACGAACTCGGCTCATTCCGATTCCATTGTCTCAGCGTGAGAAGTGGAATGGGAATGAGCCATCGGTGTGGGTTTACGATTCTCCCGGCTGCACGAACGGCAGCGTTAATCCTTTCTGATCCTGATATTTTCCTTTTTTATCAGCATAGCTCGTCTCGCAGAGTGCTTCCCCTTTGAGGAAGAGAATCTGCGCAATCCCCTCGTTGGCGTAAATCTTAGCGGGTAAAGGGGTTGTGTTACTAATCTCAATTGTGACGCAGCCGCGCCACTCGGGTTCTAATGGTGTGACATTCACAATAATGCCACATCTGGCATAGGTCGATTTGCCGACACAGACGGCGATAATGTCGCGGGGGATTTCGAGCCGTTCTACCGTCTCCGCCAGGGCGAAACTGTTCGGGGGAATGATGCACTCATCTGCCACCACATCGACGAACGATTTCGGGTCGAACCGCTTGGGGTCGACGGTGCTGCCCCAGACATTCGTGAAAACCTTAAACGTCCGCCCCACGCGGACATCGTAGCCGTAGCTGGTCACGCCGTAAGAGATCACACCCGGTCGATGCTGGTGCGGCGCGAACGGTTCGATTTTAACGCCTTTAGCGATCATCCAATCAGGTAACACGCCCATCGCGGTGGACTCCGGCTTTGAGCTCAAAATTCGGTCAGCCCATTCGGGGGCTTCGCTCCTGCTGTCAGTCTACAAGGTCCGGCGATAACGGCTGTAGCGGTCAGACATTCCGACAATCCTGTTTCCCAGCAGCCGGCGGTGACTCTGGTGCAATCGGTCCCCGTGGAGCGGTCGATAGGTCACGCATCACAAGAATATCCAGGTTTCCCGGAGGTTCTGCTCCGATGCTCCAATCCCTCCTCCTGGCCGCGTCGCTGGTCGCGTTTCCCGTGGCTCCGGCCACGGCCGATGCCTCCATTGCCACGGTTCCCACCGATTTCTGGCAGATCAGCCCCGAGCCGTTCGGCGTGCCCCAAGCATACCGGAAGACAAAGCCGCGGGCGATCGTTCTCATTCACGGCTTGATGATTCATCCGCTTCACGGTGAGCGAGCGAAGACCCCGAACCCGCACCCTTGGCAGCATCCGTCTGGCGCACTCGTGCAGGGGCTTTCGCCGGATTTCGACGTGTTCGGTTTCTCCTACGCTCAGACGCAACCGATCGACGAACCCGGCTTTCTCACGGGGTTGTTGCTGGGGGTCCGCGTACTGAAGTCGGCGGGATACCAAGAGATCGTTCTTGTCGGTCACTCGGCTGGCGGGATCATTGCTCGGAACTTCGTCGAACAATTCCCGACAGCTGGAGTCACGAAAGTGCTAACCGTGGCCGCGCCGCATCGGGGGTCGGGGTTGGCCCGTATTCCCTTTGGTGTACCGACGACGCAATGGCCGTTCATCCGTTCGCTCGCACCTTCGGCCCGAGAATCGGCGTGTCGCGCGGGGCCGCTGTTACCCGGTGGAGTTGAGTTCTGCTGTGTGGTGTGTAAACTCCGGCACCTGGCAACGGATACCGTCGTCGCCACGGATAGCCAGTGGCCCGAGGATTTACAAGCTCAGGGCATTCCGGCGGTCGTGGTTCCGGTGAGCCACATGGACGCGGTGCGGGACGAACAAGCCGTGCAGGCGATTCGGAACTTGGCACGCGGGAAGGTGATCCGCTGGAGCCGGGAAAACGTGCTGCGGGCACGGTCGATCTTGTTCGGGGAATAGAATCGACGGCAGAATCGCGGAATCGAACCGATGATGGAGATTGCCCGCATGGCCTTCTGGCTTTTCAAACAGGAACCGGACTGCTACAGTTTTGCGGACTTGGAACGCGACGGCGAAACGCTCTGGGACGGGGTGACGAATGCCTTGGCCTTGAAGCACCTCCGCAGCGTGCGGCCCGGCGATCAGGTTTTGTTCTACCACACGGGCCGCGAAAAAGCGGTGGTTGGCGTGATGGAAATTGCGGGCGAACCGCAACCGGACCCGAAACAGGACAACGAAAAACTCGTGGCAGTGCCAGTCCGTATGGTCAAACGATTTGTCAAGCCAGTCACGCTGGCCACGCTCAAGGCCGATCCGCTTTTCGCGGAGTGGGAACTGATCCGCTTGGCCCGCCTGTCCGTGATGCCGTGCCCCGAGGAAATCTGGGAACGGATTACCGCACTCGGGGAAGGCTGACACCGGGTTACGCCCCTCACGCCCGTTCTCCAGTTCCCCTTGTCGGAACGACCGCATCCGCGGTATGTCTGGGCACCCCCAAAAATGCCTCGGGGGGATGGGAGCCTGGAATGACCGAACGGACGGCACGCCTCAGCGAAGCGGGAATGCTCTTGCTCGCCTTTCTCATCACGATTCTGGGCGCGTTGCCATTTGCCGGCGGTTGGAACGATGGCAGCCGGCTCGCGGCGGTCGAGTCTCTCGCGGAACGGGGGACACTCTGCATCGACGCATCCGCTTTCGTCCTTGTCCCTGCCCCCGCGGCGGTGTACGACCCGGCTTCTCCCAACCTCGCTCTGTTTGGGACGCGGGACAAACTCTTCATCCAGGGTCATTACTATTCGGACAAGTCGCCCGTACCCACGGTGCTACTGGCCGGTGTCTACAAAGTCTGGCTCATGCTCGGTGGTCCCACGATCGTCGAGAACCCCGGCACCGTGATTGCATTCCTGACCGTGATGTCCGCCGGTTGGCCGCTCCTCCTGGCCGCGTGGTGCCTGAGTCGCATGGGACAGCGGTTGGGGTTGTCCCCGGCAACCCGACTCCTGTTTTTGGGATGTTTCCTCCTGGCCACGGTGGCTTTGCCGTATACCCGCCACATCAACAATGGCATCATGCTCCTGGGCGTGGCGATGCCGTTGTGTGTCCTCCTGGCGGATCTGGGGACATCCCCACCGGGACATGGGGACCAATGGGACCGCTGGGACCAATGGGGGCGACCCGTGCTGATTGGGCTGCTGGCGGGCTTGGGATATGCGATTGATCTGGGAGTGGGTCCACCGCTGCTCGTCGCGGTCGTCGGCTATGCGGCCTATCAGATGCGATCTGTCCTCAGAATGGGGGCACTCTTCGTGGGGATGTTGCCGTTTATGGGACTCCATCACGTCCTCAATTATGCCGTGGGTGGGACCATTCTCCCGGCCAATGCGGTCCTGGAGTATCTCCAGTTCCCCGGCAGCCCATTCACGGAACGGATCGCCACGGGCGGGCTGAAACATGACCCTTGGGGGTTGGTGGTGTACGGGTTGGACCTCCTGGTCGGGAAGAAAGGATTTTTGACCCACAATTGGCCGTTGTTCCTGGCCACGCTCGGGGCACTGCGGGTCGGCTGGAACTATCCGCAACATCGGGCCGCGCTCGGGTTCTGCCTGACCTGGGCCGGGCTTACCTGGATGGCTTATGCCGCGACATCGACGAACCTTTCGGGCCTGTGCTGTTCTGTCCGCTGGTTTGTCCCCTTGATCGCGCCGGGGTTTTGGGCGTTGGCCATCGTGTTGAAGGAATATCCCCGATTCCGACCGGACCTCATCTGGCTCACTGCCGTGGGGACCGGCATGACCGCCCTGATGTGGCAAGGCGGCCCGTGGATGCCCAAGCTCGTTTGGGGATGGTGGGGATGGGCCGCGGTGGGCGGCATCGGTTGGGGCATCATCCGATACCGGGACGAGGGGAAATACTTCATGCCTCCGCGGGGGTGGGTCTGGCGGTGGCTCCGCGTTAGGACACGATCGTCTTCCGGCGTTTGATGTAGTCCCAGACCACAAAACGGTCGAGTTCCCGCCCGGCCGTGAAGATGACCCGTCCCTTGGTCCGCTCGGCCATCTTGTAGGCAAAGCGGATGTCCTCTTGGGACTGGTTCCACGCGGACAGCAGGAAGATATTGATGGTGATCCCTTCCTGGGCACAGAGTTTGGCCTCGCGGAGGGTCGCTTCTTCCGTGCGTGGGTCTGGCGGGTAGAGCATGAACAGCGTACTGCCCTCAAAATGGGCCGTCGGCAACCCATCGGTAATCAGCATGACGTTCCGGTTGGGTGTCGGTTGCATCGCCAGATACCGGCGGGCGGTTTGCAAGGCGTGCTGAATGTTCGTGAAGTGCCAGGGGATCTGAAATTCGGAGACATCCGGGTTGGACATGTCCGCTTTGAGACGGACCACCGGGTTGAAAATGGTCACGGGTTTGGGCATCAGCGCTGGGACTTCCGCCACGCTGCGGGGCTTGGCGAAGGTATACATCTCGATGAATTGCAGAAAGTCACCGGGGTACTCACTGCGGATCAAGCCGTCGAGTGCCAATCCCATCCGTTTGACATTGATGTACTGACCATCGTACCGCATAGACCCGCTCATGTCGAGCAGAACACAGGTGGCCGCCTTGGGGGTGTTCCGGGTCTTGTGGATGACAATATCTTCAGGCCGCAATCGCACGGGTAGCCCCGGTCCCTGACGCAGCAGGGCATTCGTGAAACTCGCGGGGATGTCCATGTGCGTGACCGAGTCGCCGAAGGCGTACTCCTTCGTCAACGGGGATTCGGTGGCTCCTTCACCGAGGACCGCTTCAGGGTGCCGTCCCGTGCGGGAGGCTTGCAGTTCGTTGAAAATCTGCGTGAGAATCTTGCTTTGAAAGAGTCGAAAAGCGCGCGGGGTCATCTGAAACCCTTTGCGGGCATCTCCCTCGATCCCCTGTTCGCGGGCTTGCTGTTGGATGTACGCTTCGACTTGTTGTTGCAGGGCTCGTAATTGGTCCACATCCGCCCGCTCGACATGTTGGGCCAATTCTTCCAGGTCGATGATCCCAATTTGCGCGGTCTTCTTGGCTTCTTGGAGTTGTTTCAGAAGTTTGTCAATTTCATCGAGTATCTGCTTGAGTTCGAGGGCTTCCGGGACGGTCAGCGTTTGTCGGCCCGTGAATGCATACCGGGCGGCGAGTTCGTCGATCTGGTACTTTTCTTCCAGACGGGCCACGACGGGCATGAGATCGCGGGCGAAGCGGTTGCGATCGTCCCCGGCGGCGTAGTACAGCGTCTCAAAGTCCGCGAGTTGTTCCTCGGCCACGGCCCGCTCGAACCGCTTTTTCAGGCTCTGCGGCGGTCGGGCTGCTCGTGCGGCGGCTTGAAATTCCCGTGCCGCGGTTTTCTGCACGGTGTCGGTTTCGTACTGGGCGAGCAGTTTGCGTTTCTTTTCTTCGAGCATGGCACGCAGATGATCGAGACTGGGGCCAAGCCCGGCAATTTGGCTGGGGTCGATTTTCACGGCGCGGGCGAGTTCTTCATCGGTGAGTTCGTTCAGATCTCCGAACTGCAACAGATGCTCGAACGCGGGTGAAACCAGGTCTGGCGGCGGTTGATGGGGGCTCGGAATGTTGATAGGGTCGTACTTCTGGTACGTGTGGATCACACCACCGAGTTTGTGGGAATGCGACATACCGTTCCACCTGTGTGAAGCCATCGTTGACGCGGAAGGACGCGATCCATTGTAGGCAGGCCGGAAAGAGAGATTGGCAGGGTGTACCCAGTGGGGCCAATTCGCCAACATCTCCCAATTGATACGACTCTCGAATAGGAGGGAATGGACAGAACCAGAAGAATGAACTACGCTTAAACGGTCCTGACACCGCAAACTTCTCCTCGCCCACGGAGTGAGGACACACAGGAACCTAGTGGTGCGCCCGTTTGTGCGCCCTGGGTCTGTTTCCGTTCGCCGCACTGGATCGGTGGTGTTATGACCTGGCTGCGCGAACCTGATACCGAACCCATTCCGGGATACCGCCTCATCGAACCGCTCGGAACGGGTGGGTTCGGTGAAGTGTGGAAATGCGTCGCCCCTGGAGGGATTTTCAAGGCGATTAAGTTCGTCTACGGGAATCTCAACACGCTCGACGATGACTCGGCGAAGGCGGAACAGGAATTCAAGGCGATCGACCGCGTCAAGGCGGTACGGCATCCGTTCGTCCTTTCCATGGACCGTATCGAAGTCGTCAGCGGTGAACTCCTCATCGTGATGGAGCTGGCGGATAAAAGCCTGCATGATCTGTTGCAGGAATATCAGCAAGCCGGGCGATCGGGCATTCCCCGTGACATTCTCCTGGGGTTACTCGCCGACGCGGCCGAGGGGCTCGATCACCTGATCGAAAAGCACAACCTCCAACACTTGGATGTTAAGCCCAAAAACCTGTTCCTGATCGCCGATCGGGTCAAGGTGGCGGATTTCGGCCTCGTCAAGCACTTGGAACGGCAAAGTTTTTCCGGCATCATGGGCGGGATCACCCCGGTTTACGCGGCCCCGGAAACCTTCGCCAACAAGATCAGTAAGCATTCGGACCAATACAGTCTGGCCGTGGTTTATGTGGAACTGCTCACCGGCTTGCGTCCCTTCTCCGGGAAGAATATCCGCCAATTGGCCTTGCAGCATCTCACCGAACTCCCGGATTTGAGTATTCTCCCCGAACAGGATCGCGCCGCGGTGGCACGGGCGATGGCCAAGGAACCCGAAGAACGGTTCCCGACCTGCCTGGCATTCCTCCGCGCGCTGGGAGGAGCCAAGGGCCGCTCGGATGTGACCCTGGGCGATGTCTCCATCGACACACCGCCGCCGCTATCCAGTCGCCGTGTGGGCGGTTCCGCCGGAATCGGCACGCCGACCGTGCCGGATATGCCTCCCCCACCGACTCGACTTCCGCCGCAGAAAACGACTCCGTCGCCGAGTTCATCCGCAATCCGATTGTCGCAGCACGATTTGCATCTCTCGGGCGAACCCTCGGGAAGACATAGCCCCACAGCTTCCGTGACCTTCCGACCGGAAGAAGGGGTTTTACGGCCTGCCATCCTGATTGGCGTGGGCAGCTTCGGACGACGCGCGCTGCAGCAAATCCGCTGCCGACTCCTGGATCGCGTGGGGGATCTCTCGCAAGTCCCCTGCTTCCGATTCCTCTATGTGGATGCGGACCCCGAGACGACGGCCAAAGCCATGACCGGCCCAGCCGATGCGGCCTTACAGGCAGAACACACTTTCCATGCTCCGCTACAGCCCGTGACCGCCTATCGCCGCCGGCAACTCGATCAGATTCAAGAATGGCTCCCCCGCGAAAAACTGTATGCCATTCCCCGTTCTCTCCGGGTCGACGGGTCGCGGGCACTGGGGCGATTGGCCTTCACCGATCATTATCTCCGCTTCACCACCCGACTCCGGCAAGAACTGCAAATCTGCACACACCCCGAAGCCATGAGCCAGTCCGCGGATACCAGCGGCTTGATGGTGAAG
>JAIXLE010000029.1 GCA_026931725.1 Bacteroidales bacterium | reverse complement strand
CGTCAGATGGAGTATGAGCTACGAACCGAACCGGCTACCCCCTGTGAACGGTTACGAAAATATAGCGAATATCGTTGTGATCACACCATCGCAGGAGCCGCCAGCGGGCAAATCCACCGTCCCCACGAATGGTGATTCGGACATTGGGCCAGGTCGCCCGAATCCGGTTCACCAGGAGTTTGAGGACGGCGGCCGTGTGGTGGTCTGAAGTGGACCCCATTGTCTAGCACTACAGCGCGGGTTGCTTCCCGAGCGATAGAATAGTCATCAGGAGGGGAACCCCATGACGAATGAACAGATTCGAGCGTTGGGACCGGCGTTCGCGGCGGAGTTGCGACGGTATCGCGGCTGCTTCACCCAGGATCGCACGGCCGCCCACTTCCACACCTATTGCCGCGGGCTGCTCTCCGACCTGCCCCGCAAGAGCGTCGAACCGATCGCCCTGGCCGCTGGCACCGCCGTCCGCACCTTGCAAGAATTTCTGGTCACATGTACCTGGGACCACGTCACCGCCCGCGATCGGCTCCAGCAACGGATGGCCGAGCAACTGGCCGAATTACCACCCGACCCGCTCGGGGTGATCGGGGTCATCGATGAGACAAGCGCGGTGAAAAAAGGGGACAAGACACCCGGAGTCCAACGGCAGTATCTGGGATGCGTGGGCAAGATCGACAACGGCATCGTCACCGTCCACATGGGGGTGGCGATGGGACATTTTCAGACGCTGTTGGATGCGGAATTGTACCTGCCGCAGTCGTGGGCCACGGACCGCGAACGATGCCGGGCGGCGGGTGTCCCGGACACGGTCCGGTATCGGTCCAAGTGGCGAATCGCGTTGGACCAACTACTGCGGCTAAACGCGAATGGGATACGGTTCGACTGGCTGACATTCGACGAGGGGTACGGGAGCAAGGGACCGTTTCTGTGGGTGCTCGGGTTGGTGCAGCAGAAGTTCGTGGCCGAGGTCCCAAAGAGTTTTGCCGTGCGATCGACCCCGGGCGGTCGATCCCGGCGGGCGGACGCTCACCAACCGGCGACCCGCGTTGGGCGATGGCGGCGGTTCCGCATCGGACGGGCGACGCAGGCGGACGCGGTGTGGCGGGCTCGTCGCGTGCGGGTGTGGGTGGCCCGCGGCTGGCACACGCTGGTGACGGCGGTGAACGAGGCGACCGGGGAGGTGAAGCGTTTCGTCACCAACGCGGCGGAGTGGCCGCATACAACGGTGCAACAGGGTGGGGGATTCTTTCTGGTGCCGTACGAGGAGCAATTGTCGGCGCGATCGGTGGTGCAATCGGCTATGCTGCATTTGGAGTGGTGTCGGCGCTTGCTGGGGTATATCTCAGTTCGGTAGGCACATTCTGGACTGCAACGTTTACCAGTGGATTCATCACCGGATCGCTCGTTTCCGTCGGAGAAAGTATTTACGATGGCGAGCGAGATCCGGCGACGTTGTTGTGGCAAGGACTTGCAGGCGGAATAGGTGGTGCAATATTCGCAGGCCTTGGTGGGATCGTATTCCGCGTCGTGGCACCAATATGGCTACAATACATCGGGCGGCCACAGGGACTCACGCAACAACAATATCGTGATTTCTCAAACGCGATTCGCTCGAAAGCCGGTCCGATCAGTGACGACATTGCGGTCCAAGGGAGTCGCGCGCAGGGTATCGCGAGGAATATATCTGATGTGGACGTTGCAATAAAAGTGTCTCCAGAAGAGTTTCAACAACTGATCCAACAAAGTTTCAAGAGCCCCAACCCAGGATCGGCTGCTGAGCGTACTATGCAACACGCAATAAACACGGGAAAAATCACTGCCGGAGACTCCTCGTTTAAAGGTATTCTGAGGCCGCTGCGAGATTTCGTAAAAAACATGATCGGGCTGAAAGTAGACATTTCAATCATAAAACGCGGCGGACCGTTCGACACCGGCCCACAGATTCCGCTGAACTAACTCGAGAGCGATGCCATCATGCAATCTCAAGACGTCTATTGTACTCTGTATGTTAATGCGAGATTGAGTTTCGATGGCATGCAGCGAAATCTGTTGCGAATTATCAAGGGAACGCAAGACCATGTGGGGTATATTGACTCTTCGCATGGCTCAGTCTATCTTCGCCAAAATGAAGATTTCTCAGCATCCCGATCAAAAGAGGATGGGGGGTTTGTATTTTATAAATATGCTATTGAAGTTAGCCTACCCGCAGAGGGTTGTGAGAAGGGCGATTTTGTGAGTTTCGTAAAAGAATTGATTCACGAGTTGATTTTGTTGCCTGCGGACGTTGTTGCTGCGTGCGACTTTGAAGACGACCTAACCGAAGGACGATGGATACGTCGAGGGCACTCGGGAAAATACGACGGATAAAATTCGCGTTCCTCATCGAGTTTGCAGCGGCTCAAGATCGCCAGATTGTGGCTCCACGACAATTCTCGCAACAGTGTTGCGAGTTTTGGCGATGTCCGGTACGTCTCGAAAAACTGCATCATTCTCCAGAGGTTGCTGGCTGAAAACCCCCGTGCCGATGGCTGCCGACGGCGGATGTGTTCGGCCAGCTCGGCCACCGTTCCCTGCCCCCAGCCAGCAGCACCGATGCGATTGCTGATGTATTCCCCGATACTCCAGTAAAGCTCGATCAGCGTCGTGTTGACGGCGGCAACGGCACGAACCCGCGCGGCGTCGATCAGCCGCAGGACTTCATCGAAGTCGCCGTGCTGTGGGGGACTTGCCTTGCCTCGTGGGACAAGCTTCCGTTTGGGGTTTCGGGGTGATGGCATACTGGCGTCGTTCTCTCGTCATCAAGTGGAAAAGTTATCATCGCGCGGCAAGGACGACGCTGACAAGTTCCGATTCACGGCGGACGCCATCCCGCGATCTTCCGAGACGGAGCCATCCGACTGTTTGTCTGCCGAGCCATCGCGTCGGCAATTTCCTCCGGATCGGAACGAAGTGGGATTCCCAAACGTGAGTCCAACTGCGGACAATGAGAGAAGTCGTGCCCGGCATCACAGGAGGTCGCCGCTCCGGACCAGTCGGGAAAGCGACTGGCCGGTAGTGTCACGGTTGTCCAGGTCAAGGACGCCCTGCGGAATGAAGACTTTTCCCGGCAGGAGCTTGGTGAATTGCTCCCTCGCTTTGGAGGCATTTCCCAAAACGACAAGTAGAATAAAGGGTTACGACTGCGTGTCGCCATTGGGCTTATCGAGAAGAATCCGCCGAATTCCGGCTTCCCAGCCCCTCACCCCGGCGAGAAAAAGTTCAAACGGCGTCCTGTCCTCTCCGCTATTGCCATGCGCAAACTTCGGTAAACTCTCGGCAAGATTCAGCAGATACCTCTTCTAAACTAGCACTTGACATCATTCCATTGCCAATCATTGCCGTGTTCCACCAACCGTTGCCGTGCGGCAATTTGTATCCGATGTGCGTTGTTTTCTGCAACCATGCGTTCAACGAAACTCCACTAAAACCGCAGGTAACGGGCCATCGAAAAGCCGGGGGGCGTGGACATAGGACATCTGGACACCAAAATCAGCGCTTAACGCCGGACACATGCCGCACAGGTGGATCTGGTTCCCTGCTTGCCATCCGGCATGTCTCGGGGTACGTTCACTTCACTACCATTCCCACCGAAACCGCCATTCCTGGAGAGTTGCATCGTGTCGTCAGCCGCACCACCACCACCATCTTCCCTCTCGCTCATCACGCGGGTTCTCGTTCTGATGGTCGCCGCCGTTGGGTTCCTGTTTGATACTTATGAACTGCTGATGTTCCCCGTCACAGGGGCGGATGCCGTCGCGGAACTGGTGATCGTTCAGGAAGACGGCAGCCCAGCTCCGCTCATGGCAGAGCTGGGACTCTCACAAGTGGATGGCACGAAACGCGGTGTTCCCCTCAACGATACCCGCGTCCGTCTTTGGGCCGGGCGCATGCTCTGGATCGCGGCACTCGCGGGCGGTGTCTTCGGGCTTTTGGGCGGGTTACTCATCGACCGACTTGGCCGCAAAACCGTCATGGTAGCAAGTATTTTACTCTATTCGTTCTCCCCCGTCGCGGCGGCACTGAGTACCGAACTCTGGATGCTGATCCTCTTCCGCTGTACCACGTTCATTGGAGTGTGTGTCGAAGCGGTCGCGGCCGTGACTTGGTTGGCGGAACTATTCGCGGACAAACGTACCCGTGAAATGGCGATCGGCTGGACCCTCGCTTGCGCTTCGCTCGGCGGCATCCTGGTGACGGAAGTTTACAACCTGATTGTCATGATTCTGAACGCGAACCCGACCGGCTTGCCCGCCCTGCCCGTCGGCGAAGGGTTCAACGCCCACGCGGCCTGGCGGTACACGCTGCTGACCGGACTGGTGCCGGGCGCGTTCATCCTCATGCTGATGCCGTTCGTCCCGGAATCACGAGTCTGGAGTGAAAAGAAACGCAACGGCACCCTGATCCGGCCACGCATCCGCGAACTGTTCTCGCCGAGTCTGATTCGGACCACCTTGGTGACGACGACCCTTTCGGCTTGTGCTTATGCCTCCGCATTCGGGGCGTTGCAACTCGGGCCACTCATCATGGTGACGGGCATTCCTCCGGTCAACGCGGTGAAAGCCGACACCCCGGCTGCCGTGAAGGCAGCTACCGTCAAAGTGCAAGCCACGACTGAAGGGACACCCGAACGCGCCGCCGCGGAACGGGAACTGGCACAGGCCAAGACTGCGGTACCGCGTGCCATCAAGGAATATCGCGGCAAGATGCAACGCTGGCAGGAGATCGGCGGACTGACGGGCCGGATTCTGTTGGCGGTACTCCTGGTGATGCTGCCCAGTCGAACCTTGTTGAAACTGTTCATTCTTCCAGGCATAATAATCTTCCCGCTGACGTATCTGAATCTGGTGCATGGCGAGTTTCTGTTCTTCGCCATCGCCGTGTTCTTCTGCGGGTTGCTGACGGTGGGCCAGTTCAGCTTCATCAGTGAGTTTTTGCCGCGGGTGTTTCCGGTTCACCTACGGGGTACGGGTGGTGGGTTTGCCACGAATATCGGTGGCCGGATGATCGGCACGATGGCGGCCATCCTCAATACGGAGATTCTGTCCGGCATGGTCGGCGGCACGGACAACGCCGTGAAAGTGGCCACGGCCGGCGCGATCATTGGCGGGGCCGCGTATGGGGTGGCGTTGGTGATGGCGTTCATCCTGCCGAAGCCGGACGATGAAGCAGCAACCCCGAAGGGATGATATTCCGATGCCCAGGGTTGCATGGCGTGACCCTGGGCCAATTTTTCCGTTCCGTTGGCGGAGAAGGCGCTAAAACTTTCTGGCTGTTCACTTCATTCACTCATGGGTTCGGATCACGGATTTCCTGGGGACGGTTTCCGGCTGGCAATTGGCTTGGGCCGCATCCGTAACTACAATAACGGAGTGGCCGATCCCGTCCGCGGAAGGAGCATAGGATGATCCGCGTTACCAACATTCTCTACCCCACCGACTTCTCTTCGTACTCCAATCAAGCCTATTTTCATGCTGTCGGGCTCGCGGAAAACTACAAGGCGGCTCTGACCATCTTGTTCGTCCATACACCCGGTGGTACGCCCGATGCCGCCAACCCGACCGGCGATCGACGCTACTGGCGGCAACAACTCGAACAGATTCGCCCCAACAACCCCGCGATTCCGGTACGCCATGTCTTTCTGGAAGGTGATCCGGCCAGTGAGATCGTGCGATACGCCGCGAACGCGGGAATTGATGTGATCGTCCTCGGGACGCACGGCCGAACTGGCGTGGACCGACTCTTAATGGGCAGCGTGGCGGAAAAGGTGATGCGGGAGTCACCCTGTTCCGTGCTGGTTGTCAAACTCCCACGCGGGACGGTCCACCATGACCCGCACCATGTGGCCGGGTCGACGGCCCCCCCCGCGTAGTTTCGCTCTCAACCCGCTTTCTTGGCGGGTTCTTTTTTTGCGGGGTCTTTCTTGGCGGGTTGCGGTTTCTCGCGCGGCAACAATTCCGGCAAATTGGCAATCCGCAACACCGTCAACGCCAGCACCTGTGCTCCCTGGATCAGATTCGGTTCCTTGGCTTTGTCGAAAGTATCACTCTGCGTGTGGTGGGTCAGGCGGTACTCATCCATATCCTGCTTGCAGGCAAACCCCGGCACCCCAGCGGCCTCGAAAGACAGGTGATCCGTACCGCCCATGCTGGTGAGTTCCAACCCCTTCCAACCCGGTATCGTGGAAAGAATCCGTAACTCGGGGGTGAGTACGGCTCGCACCGCCGCGCGGCCCTGAAGGTTTAAGCCTTGGACTTGCCCGGTTCCCGTATCATGCACCAACGCGGCCGAGGTCCGCGGCATTTCGTCCTGATGTCGTTTGACGTACTGCTTGGAGCCGTGGAGTCCCTGTTCCTCGCCGCTGAACAGGACGAAGCGGATAGTCCGTTTGGGTCGAAACCCGGCTCGCGTGAGTTGGGCAAGCGCTCGGGCGACTTCCAGGACCACACAGCTCCCGGTGCCGTTGTCGGTGGTGCCGCTGGCGAGATCCCAGGAATCCAGGTGCGCCCCCAGCACGACATATTCATCCGGCTTCTCGGAGCCGCGAATCTCACCCACTGTGTTGTAAACCGTGATGGGGCCAGGTTGGAACCGATTGACGACCGTCAACTCCACTCGTGGCGGTGTCCCCTCCGGGGCCGTGGCGAGGCGGTACAACAGACGATAATGTTCGTGGGCAACGTAAAGTGTCGGCATCGGTTCCTGGGGCGTTCCCCGATCGCCGGTACGCCAGGATCCGGTGGTGATGAGGAGTCCGTGCGGTTTGGCCGCGTCGATGAAGAGGGCCAGTGCGCCTTCTGCTTTCAGAAAATCCGATAATTCTCGGCGGAAGGCCCGTAACTCCGTGAGTGAGGGTTGCGGGAGTTTGGCTGGGGCGTTGCCGGTTTTCGGAGTCGATGCCGATGCCGATGCCGATGATCGGGGTGGGCCATACGTCAGGTCGGTCACGGGGGCTATCGTTGTCGGCTCGCCCCGCAACACGATCACCCCTTTCAGTTTGCCCTTGTATTGGGCGAGTTCCGCGGTCGTGCGGGCCTTCAAGACCACGATGGGGCCGGTGACGGTTCCATTGGTGCCTGGGGACCAACCCGCCGCCGCGAGGAGCAATGTGCGCCCGTTATTCGGTTCGACAAGCCGTGCGTGTGCGGAAATCCGTTCCCAGCCGATCGGTAATTCCCACGGTTCGAGGCGGACATTTTCGAGCCCGTAGGAACGCATCCGTTGAGCGGCCCAATGATTCGCCTGTTCCAAGTTACGCGAACCCGTCAGGCGGGGGCCAATCACATCCGAAAGATACTGAAGATTCTTCATGATGCCAGACCGTGTGTGGACCTCGGTCAGCACAGCCTGATCGAGGTGTTCCGCGGCCTGACTGGCGGTGAGCAACCGCGGCGCGGGAGCCCGTTCCGCACCCGACACGGCACCCGACACAGCCCCCGCCATCCCGATGCCGATTCCGAGGGCCAACACACGGCCCATCCCCGCAGTGTGCCAAAAGGGCATGATGACTCCGAGTCGAGACAGAGAACAAAAAATGTAGTCGTATTGTTCCGTGTTTTGAGCGACAGCACCATGAGAAATACGAAAAAACAAACGGAGCAGCCCAGAAAGCCACTCCGTCGTCGGATGAAAGACTCTTACTGTGATTAGCCCACGAACACACCACCCGTGGAACCGGGGAACGCATCAAATTCCGTAATGAGCGGCGGGAACGCCTGACTCAATCCCGATGTCGGATAGACCCGAACGCGTGAACCTTCCCCAACTCCCGTACCCGTGAGCAGGTCAACGGTACCATCACCGTCGAAGTCCGACAAACCGAGTGGCACCCCACCCCGGTTGGTTTCCGGCCCGGCATAGAAATTCGAGATCACAACCAAACCAGGAACCGGGCCACCGGCGGACAGTGCCTTCCCATCATATGTGGTCACACGCGGGGCACCACCGGGGCCAGCTCCGGTAATCAGGTCACCAAAACCATCGCCGTTGATGTCCGACACCGCCACGAAGGTGCCGTTCCGCAAACTCGGCTCGAAGGCAAAGAAGTCACTGAGTAGATGCGTGATCTGCCCGGATGCGAGTGCCTTCCCGCTGTAGACGCTGATCCGCGGTCCACCACCAAACCCCGCCGCGACAACGACATCGGCAAAGCCGTCGCCGTTGATGTCTCCGACAGTCGTGCGGGCTCCTCCTTGGAAGAGGGGATCGTCGATCCCGAAGAAGTCCGCGATCTTGGCAAAATCTCCACCACGATAAATCTGAACGCGCGGGCCGCCCCCCTCGTCGGGGCTGACAACGATGTCGGGCCGCCCATCCTTAGTTACGTCCCCCACGGAGACAAAGACACCGCCGGTGAATTCCGATTCAAACGGTTGTACATTGAAGAGTACGGCTCCTGTACGGCCATCCAATAGCTGCACACTTGTGACACCACCGGGGCCAGACCCAAGCAAGTAATCCTGCACACCATCGAAGTTGAAGTCCGCGCTGGCGACCCGCACACCATTCGAGAAGGAACTCCCCGTCATCCGCAGTTGGCCGTTCGGAGTGGACGAGCCCTGATAAACATTCACAAGCCCGCCACCACCGACACCCGAACCCACCAAGGTCCGTGAACCGGGTAGACCACTAAAGAAACCCAGCCCACCCGTGGTGCCCCCTGGTGGCACGATCGGCGGCGGAGTTCCACCACCTCCCCCCGTGGTCACGATCACGACGTTTTCATCATTAATACTGAGCGAGGGTTGACTCGGTGTCCCGGCCAGACTGAATGCGGCCCCCTGATCGAGGGACACCGCCACCGTGCCTTCGCCCGCCAGTCCGAGTACCGTAATGCGGAAAGTGCTATCGTTCTGTTGCTGAATCTGTACAGATTCATAGGTCACTGTGCCGGTCGTCGTGACGCGAACACCGGGTGGAATGATCGGCTGTACCGGAGCCGAGAACAAGGCCGTGAACGCCGCGGAAGTCGCCGAGGTCGTGGCCGGTTGGTCCCCGGCTCGCCGGACTCGCACGGATGGGGCTCCCGTGTTGATGATCAACACATCATTCCCATCGCCACCGGCGTAAGTAATTTCAAACTCCACAGTCCCTGTGGAATCGAAGAACCGTGCCCCTTCCGGCAAGCCCGTGAATGTGATCCCGTTGAACGCAAGACGCACGCTGGGATCGACAATATCAAGGATTTTGAAAACCTCACCGACACTGGGGCGATACATGGTGGTGGGTAATTCGACCCGCAGTTCTCCGAGTGAATTGACCAAGCCCGTGACGGCAAGAGAACCGAACACCGAGGTACTGTTAATGCGGGAGACGAACTTTCCATCCGATGTCAGATCTTGCGTTGTGGCAGGGCCGCCTGTGGTGTAGGTGCCGGGGTAGAAGATGTCTCCTGCAAAGGTCTGGATACGCGTACTGATCGAACTGGAATAGAGCTTGTCGATCGCGCCCTTGGCTGTGGTCGTCAAACCACCGCCACCGCCGGTGACCGGGCCATTGACTTCCAGGATCGCCCCGCCCGCGTTCGATAGGGAAAATTGATCGAGAACACCCGTCAAACTCATTGGTCCGGCAAAGGTCTGACGGCCCGGTTGTCCCAGACCCGGCGCGACAATCTGGATGCGTCCATCTCCAGAAACGCTCCCATTGTAGACGAAATCCGATGCAGGCGCGATCTGGAGTGTGAAAATCCCTAGGTTAACCTGAGCATCGGTACTGGTCGAAATCAGGGCCGCAATTTTGTCGGTCCCAAGATTGATCGTACTCGTCAGAATCCCATCACTTTCAATGGAAACGACGCTGGTATCCGCGATACTATTGGATTCTTGAATGCGGACTTCCGCACTGCCGGGAAACCCGAGGCTATCCCCGATGAAGAGTTTCCCAGGTATCGTGCCACCGCCACCCGCTTTCGCATCTTTGTTCAGGATCAGGACACCGTCGTTCACGATGGTCGAATAACCGCCGGTGTTGATGGCCTGCATTTCGGAGCGACCGCCGCCAATAAACACAAGATTGAGGTTCGCAGGACCGTCAATAGCCCCTGTCAAGAGGAGGTCAGGACCACCGACATTATTGATCGACTCTGGAACATTAAATGTCGTATTGGGATTGACTAATGTGATATTAGTCGCAATTTTCGAACCGACACTGGGATTCCCCGTTACGGTCACATCACCGGCCAATTCGAGCTTCCCTGTCCCGATAATCTGCCCGCCACCGATACTGGAACCGATGATCACCCCGCCAACACGCTCCGTCTGCGTACCGAGGTTGTAGATCCCATCGCCTTGTACGGTCACGATCGCGGTATCGGCGATCTGATCGTTTGTCGTCTGGAGTAGCGTGGCAGTCCCAGTATTGACATTGTTGTCACCAATGACAATGTTGCCCGGAATCGCTGTGACCGACGTGCCAGTCCCGGACAGTTGGAGATCCCCTTCGTTGATGTAGGTCGTCCCCGTGTAGCTGTTATTCAACGAGGGACCAGCAGGGGCCAAAACCAATCGCCCTGGGTCGATTTTCACGAGATCGCCTGTGCCGGTGATCGGCCCCCGAATCTCAATCCGGTTATTGACCGTCGCTTCACTACTGATAATGAGCTTGCCCGCACTGGGGCCGATCGTGATTTTGCTTGAGTTTGAGAACAGGATGTTCGTCCCGGTCTGCTCGGCCCGAATGATCGGATTGGGTCCACTGAACGTGATATTCGGAAGGTTGACCGTTACAGCCCCGCTCGAAAGGTCCGCTTGAAACGCATAACCGGAACTATTCACACCCGTAATTTCGATCGCGAGCCCACCAAATGTGTAGGGGGCTTCAGCCTGAATAGCGACGAATTTCGTCCCGGCTGCAAAGTCGTTGTTATTTGTCGTACGCGCCGCGCCAGCAGGAAATAGCAAATCATCGACATTGGGTGTGGGGGCCACGTTCGCCTGCCAGTTCGCGGGATCGCTCCAATTGGCAGATGAACCTTTACCAGTCCAGATTGCGGTGGCTGGCACTTCTCGGGATTCGAGCGTGACCAGTTCCGGCCGCACACGATGGGACGCGGGAGAGTTGGTCCGGGGGGACCGCCGCGCGAATAAATCCTTCAGTCGGACGGTGTGACTCATGATGCGACCTACGGAAGAAAAGTACGCTCGGCACCGATTGGCACCGTTACGAGAAGAATGACCCGTGATAAAACGTGGGCAACTTATTTTTACCAGCTGACCAACAGGTCCGCTACAGGAAGAAACCGGTTGCGCGATCTGATCGGACGATACCGGCACCGCCACCACTTCACGCACCGCTCCCATGTCTCCCCGCATTCCGCAGAATCATTCCCCTGCGTGCCAATATCAGAACCCCACCTCGGACCCATTATCGACCGATCCGCAGCACTTGGCCGTCTTTCTGAATCAGATGCCAACCCGCTTGGGTCTTCTCGATGGTGCGGGGTTGGTATTCGACCGCAAGCTCCGCGGCTCGCACCACATCAGGATCAGGCCAGACCTGCCCAGCAGAACGAGCGGGCGGCGGAAAGACGGGCTTCAACTGAGTCAGGGTATCCGTGTCCGTCACGGAAATCGAACCAGTGGATAACGGAAGCAGGACACCGACCGCATCGACCAGGCGAAACAGGGAATCATCGGCCACGGGCACCGCGAGAACGGGTTGCCGGAAGGTCAGATGCACCTGAATCGTGCCGTCGGCCATAACCGTCACCGCATCAACACGGCGAACCCACGGATGCGCGGTGAAGGCCGTGGTCAACTGCTCCGATAGAGACGGTGATACCGATTGCACGGTTTCGGGCAGCCGTCCCAGGTAACGCACTTCTGTCAGAAACAGGGTCCGTTCCACTCCCGGCGGGTTGTCGCACACAATGTCCGTGAATCGCACGGCGTAGCGGCCCTCTCCGGCGATTTGGAGCCCGGCTTGCTGCCCCAGCCAGACAATGCCAGCCACCAACCCCACCGATAACCCCAGCCCCAAACCGACCTGCGTCAATCCTCGCCACGGGAACGGCCGTTTCGGTGCCCATGGCGAGGATGCGGGAGTCATCGGGTCCACCGGAATCGCCGATTCCGGCGGGGCAACAGGCTCCACGGGGGCCACCGATTCGGCGGGCGGTTTGGCTTTCGCTTTCGCGCGTTTGCGTGCCATCCATCCTCACCAGACATGAAGTTCCTGTTCGAGCGTGATGCCATAAAGGTCACGCACGCGGTTGCGGACGAGGTCAATCAACTTGAGAACGTCCTTGGCCGTGGTGCCGGGGTGGGTGACGCAGTAGTTGCCGTTCCGCTCCGAGACTTCCGCACCACCGACGCGGGTCTTGGCGAGGGGGATTTTTTCGATGAGCGATGCGGCCGTGCGTCCGGTGGGATTGCGGAACATCCGCACGGCGGGCTGGAAGCTCAACGGTTCGGACGATTTGCGGATCACCCAGGCTTTTCGCATCCGTCGCAGAATCGCCGCCGGAGCATCGGATTCCAACTGGAACTCGACCCACAGGATGACGGGTTCTTCCAAATCACTGGAATGATCGCCGAAGGTCAGTTCCTCGCGGTTGCGGACTTGTTCATTCCCGAATTCGTCGAGGACGGCGACTTTGCGGACAGCGGAGCCAATTTCCCCAGAGCGGTCCCCCGCGTTGCAGCGGACACTGCCGCCCACGGTGCCGCGGATACCGACCAAGGTTTCGAGTCCGGTCAATCCCGCACGCGCCGCATGCGCGATCAGATCGTACAACGGCGTGCCGCCCGCGGTACGGAGGATCGTTCCCGAACCGTGGACCCAGGAAAACGCGGGTTCGTTCAAGGT
>JAIXLE010000182.1:1232-2018 GCA_026931725.1 Bacteroidales bacterium | reverse complement strand
ACGCGATGCCGTGTCTCGCAGTCGCCACCAACCAGTTCCGCGTGTCTCGCAGTCAGCACCAACCAGTTCCGCGTGTCTCGCAGTCACAGCCGAACAACAAAGCTCAGTGGCGCGGCCCCGCTTTGGGGGCCGCGTCCACTGCAGCAACTGGTTCGGCGTCTTGCTCAATGCCCAGGATGCTATCCATCTCACGCCACAACTCGTCACACAGCCCCGGCCGGTACGCGGCCGTCCGGAATGCCGGGTGTTCGCGGCGGTACATGCCCAGCTTGGAGTCCGACCCGCCGCCAGCCGACGCCCTCAGGTTGGCCAACCGGTCGGCCGCCTTGACCGCTAACGCCAGCGCGTCCTCACCCGCCACGGCCGACAGCTTGGCGTTGGTCTTGGCCTTCCGCTCCAGGCGGTGGGCCCCCGGTTCGTCGGTCACCAGGGCCACGCACGCCGCTACCCGGTCGCCGAACCGCTCCCGCACCGCGTCGAGCGGCACGGCGGTGTCCTCGACCACATCGTGCAGGTAGCCGATGACTTGGGCCAACTCACCGAACGGGGCAAGCAACCCGACCACCGCGTCGAGGTGGACGGCATACGGTTGGTCACCGTACCGCTGGTCGCCGTGGGCAGCAATGGCAAACTCACGGGCATGGGCCACCGCTTCTCGCATC
Source organism: Bacteroidales bacterium (assembly GCA_026931725.1). GTDB lineage: Bacteria > Planctomycetota > Planctomycetia > Gemmatales > Gemmataceae > JAIXLE01. Next base: position 1,356 of record JAIXLE010000182.1, on the reverse strand, counting down.
CAACCACCCTCCGCAGCCGAACACTCAAGCTCAGCAGCCCCGCCGGGACACCCCCAGCGAACAGGGCCGCCGAAACACGATACCCAACCCCATCACGAGGCGGGGTCTGCTGCAGCGACTCGTT
>JAIXLE010000182.1:0-929 GCA_026931725.1 Bacteroidales bacterium | reverse complement strand
GCCACCGAGGGACACGCACAAAACAACCCACTTGGCGGGGTCTGCTGCAGCGACTGGTTCGGCCCGCCTCCGCGGGACACCAACCACACGCACCAACAAAACCTCCGCCTATCCCTGTCTCAAATGGCATTCCGGGATACCGATGAACCACATTCGCGGCACACCAGTGACAACACACTGTCACTCTCAGATACATTGCCGGTTCTCGCAGTCACGCCCAACCGCGATACCGGCTCTCGAAGCCCCAGCCAATCGCCCGAATCTCAAGCCAGTGACAACACACTGTCACTCTCAAACACGATTCCGTTTCTCGCAGCAACACCGTACACAATGATCGCTCTCGCAGCCGAACGATTCAGCTCCGCTGCTCATCCGGCCTTGTGGACTGGTCCACCGCATCGCCCTGTTCGGCATCTTCGTCGCCCAACCAGTCTCGCGACCCAGCCACCAACTCGGTCAGCGACCCGGCCCACCGCTCCACATCCATGCCGTCATGATAGTAGGCATACACTCCCCCCGTCTCTGGGTCCACAAACAGCAGTTCTCCGTTGCCGTCGTCCCCCACACAGAACCCGCGGGCCAACCGGTCGAGAGAGAACCCTTCATCCAGAATCGCCGATGCCTGATCGTCACGCTGAGCATCGGCAACCCGCAGTAACTCAATGTACCGCGCCGTCTCGTGCGCGTATGGGAACGCCGACTCCCTCCGATGGTGAGGCACCGTCTCAGCCAGTCGCGTCCGAGAGTACGGTCGCCACCGCCGACCAGCGAAGTTGAGGATAGGGCCGTAGGATGGGCCGAGAGTGGGGCGGACGGAGAGACCATCGAGGAAGGCTAGGTATTCGGTCGGTAGGGTCTGCCCGACTGCGGCAGCAAGCGACTGGGCAATGTCAGTGCCTTCCACGATTGAAATCCTCTGTCGCCGAACA
>JAIXLE010000061.1 GCA_026931725.1 Bacteroidales bacterium | reverse complement strand
GCAGGTGACGGTCAGGGTGCCAGCCGTGCCCACATTCATCGTACTGCCCGCCGCCGTGGAACCACTCAGCAGCAACGTGACGTAGGAGACGGTTGTGGGGCTGGTGTAGGTGTTCGTGCCGGAGAGGGTGAGCGTGCCGGTGCCGTCTTTAGTCAGCGTGCCGGTACCGGTGCCAATGGTGCTGGTAATCGTGGTGTTGCCCGAGCCGCCGACCGTGAGGGCGAAGGTTGCGCCGGTGATCGTGGCGGAGCCATTGAGGGTGAGCGTGCCGGAGTCCGAGTTGATGCGGGTCGCGGAGCCGAGGGTAATATTGCCGCCGTAGGTGTTGTTGCCGGAGATGTTGCGCAGCGCGCCGTCGTTGCTGATGCCGCTGCCGTTGAGCTTGAGCGCCTCCGCTCCCACCGCGATGTTGCCCTGGAGTTGGAGGGCCGCGCCTCCCGTCACCGAAGTGCCATTCGCCGTCGTGCCCAGCGCCGCCGCGTCCTGGATGTTCAGGACGCCCGCGCTGACTGTGCTGGTGCCGGTGTAAGTGTTGGCACCGCTCAGAACAAGCGTGCCAGCGAGGGTCTTGGTGACCGCTCTCGCGCTGGCGTCTCCGTTGGCAATGATGGAGTTGATCGTGAGATCAGCTGCAGCCGCGGTGGAATCACCGACGGCGAAAGTGCGATCGCCCAAAAGGTTAATCGTTCCCGGTCCCGAGATCGTCGCGCCGTTCGGGTTGTTGGTTGTGTTGTATGACACCTGGCCTCCGAGGTTCAATGCGCCCCCGGAGCCGATGGTCACGTTGGCAGTGCTGCCGGATGCGCCCGAACCAAGAGCGAGGGTGGCGACAGCCTGTGAGGTCGTGCCAACATCGAGTGTGCCGCCATAGACCGTCGTGGAAGTATTGCTGATTGTCCCGCTACCGCTGAGGCTGAGCGTTCCGGCATTGGCCCCGCCGGAGGTTCCGATGGTCGTGTTGCCGGTGTAGGAGTTGGCGGCGGTGAGAGTGAGGGTGTTCGCGCCGAGTTTGGTAAGGCCTGCAGGCATCGCGAGAGTATTTCCGTAGGTGCCATTGCCGTTCGTGGTGTCGAACGCAAATACAGTGGTGTTCGAACTGAACTTGTCTTTACTTAAAGTGGGACTGCGGCCGGGTAGTCGGGACCGCCGCCATGGTTCGGCGGGTCGAACCGGCGTTTGTGACCGTGGTCCACTCGTGGCGGACAGTGAAGCCCCCTTGGCGGATTGCAATGTTCCGGCAGTGACCGTCGTCGCGCCGTTGTAGGAGTTCGCGCCCGAGAGGGTGACCGTGCCGGCACCCGACTTGGCAAGCGTTCCCACGCCGCCCAGAGCGGCGCTGATGTTACCGGTGTTGGTGAGGCTGTAGGACGAACCGGTCAAGGTGCCGGTGCCAGTGCTTGAGATGATGTTTCCGCTCGAGAGAGTGACCACGTTCACGGTGTCGCTCTTCGCCACATCCAGCGTGCCGCCGCTCACCGTCACATTGCCCGCATCCAAAATTGTGCTGCCGGTGCCGTTGAGCGTGAGGGTGCCCGCGCTTACCGTCGTCGTCCCGTTGTAGGTGTTGCTGCCGGAGAGGATCTGGGTTCCCGTGCCGTTCATGGTGAACCCGTTCGTGGTTCCGGCCCCGTTCTGAATAACTCCGAAGAAATTATAGTTACCGCTTCCGCCGATGATGAGGGTTTTTCCATTTGCACCGCTGGAGAAAGAGCCCGGTTGGCCATTCAATCCAGCAATAGTCGCCCCTTGAGTGAATGTGAGGTTTCCGCCAGTCAGGACGTTCACTGTTCCCGTGGTGACCATGGTATTCGTTCCCAGCGATAGCGTTGCACCGCTGGCAATCTCATAAATGCCCGTAAAGCTGTTCTGGTTGTTTGTCAGCGTTGTTGCCGCCGTGGCAGTGCCCGCCGTGTTCGTGAAGGTGATTTTATTGCTCCCAGTAATCGTTCCGTTCAGGGTAAAGCCATTGCTTGATCCTGCAGCCGTATCCACAGTCAGGTCGCCGTTCAGGGTGATAGTTCCATC
>JAIXLE010000269.1 GCA_026931725.1 Bacteroidales bacterium | reverse complement strand
TTCATCTGCTTCAGCAGTTCGCGGATGCCCTCGCTTTCCAGCTGGGAGACTCCCTTCGCATCGCCCCGCTGGAGCAGGTTGTAAGTGGGGCGGTCGTCGAGCGGGAACTGGAGCGGGTCCACGTCAATTCCGCGGGTCTTTTTGATGAGCTTGACGGTGTTGTCCAAAACCGTGAGGTTCCGCAGACCGAGGAAGTCCATTTTGAGCATCCCGACTTTCTCGATGATGCCCATTTCCCACTGTGTCGTGACGACGACATCGCCTTTGTTCTCGCTCTTGCCGCCTTCCTGGTCGTCGGATTTGCGGATGGCCCGCTGTACGGGGATGTAGTTCGTGATGGCCCCATCCGCGATAACCACCCCGGCGGCGTGGGTGCCGACGTTGCGGTTGGTGCCTTCGAGTTTCATCGCAATGTCGACCCAGTTCCTGACGGTGGGGTCGGCGTTGTACTCAGCCCGGAACTCCGGCACTTCCATGGCATCTTTGAGGCCCAGTGCAATCGCCCCTTTCATGGGAACGAACTTGCACATCATGTTCACTTTTTCCAACGGGATGCCGAGGACACGGCCAGTGTCCTTGAGGGCCGCTTTCGCCGCCAAAGTGCCGAACGTGCCAATCTGGGCAACGGAATCGTGGCCGTACTTTTCCTTCACATACTGGATGACGAGTTCCCGCCGTTCCTGGCAGAAGTCGATGTCGATATCCGGCGGCTCGGTGCGGTTCGGGTCCAAAAATCGCTCGAACAGCAAGTCGTATTCCAACGGGCAAACGTGGCTCAGATAGAGTGAATAGGCGACGATGGCCCCGCAACCGGAACCCCGTGCCGTACAGGGAATCCCCTGCTCACGGGCATAGCGGACGAAGTCCCAGACGATCAGGAAGTAGGCCGAGTAGCCCATTTTTGAGATGACGGCCAGTTCCAGATTGAGCCGATCCCAGACCGCGGGTTGTGGTTCCGCGCCGTACCGTTCGTACACACCCTGGGTGCAGAGTTCCCGCAAGTATTCATCCGCGGTTTTCCCTTCCGGCGTGCGGAAGACCGGGAAGTGCCGTTTCTTGAAGTCGAGTTGAATATCGACCTTGTCCGCGATTTCCTGGCTGCGGGCGACAGCGGATTCCTGACCCGGAAAGAGGCGGTACATGTCCTCCGGCGATCGGACATAGTACGGGTTCGGCAAGCGCCCTTCCGGGTAGACTTTCTTCCGGGGGTCGTGGTTGCGCCGGGTGTTGATGCAGAACAGCACATCGTGGGCAATGGCATCATCCGTACACAGGTAATGCGCATCGGCCGTGGCCACGAGCGGCACGCCTTTTTTGTTCGCAATGCGGATCAGTTCCTCGTTGCACTGGGTTTGCAGATCGAGGCCGTTTTCCTGAATTTCGAGGAAGAAATCTTCGCCGAACACCTTGCGATACCAACCGACGAGGTCTTCGGCCTTCTTGTGCAACCCGCGTAACAGGTACTGATTGACCATCCCCGCCAGACAGCCGGACAGGCAGATGAGTCCTTCCGCATGGGCGGCGAGCAGTTCCCGGTCAATTCGGGGCTGATAGTAAAAGCCTTCGAGAAAGGCATAGCTGGACAGCTTGACGAGGTTTTTGAACCCGGCAGTGTTCTTGGCCAGTAGGGTGAGGTGATAATACTGTTCGCCGAGGTCGTCTTTCTTCTTTTCCCGTCGGTCGGTCCCCGCGACGTAGGCTTCGTAGCCGATGATCGGCTTGATGCCGCCTTTCTGGCACTCAGTATAAAACTCGATCGCGCCGTAAAGGTTGCCGTGATCGGTGATCGCGCACGCAGACATGCCGAGCTTTTTCGTCTGCTTCACCAACTCGGGGATGCGGTTGAATCCATCGAGTAGGCTGTAGTGCGTGTGCAGGTGCAGGTGCGCGAACGGCCGGTCGGACATCGTGTCATTCCGTGCAAAAGCCAGCGAAATTGATTTCACCGTGGTGACGGTGATTCTATCACCCGCTATGCCCGATCTCGCTCTGCGATGGAAGCCGAAATCGTGAGAAGATGGCGTATTAGTCGGCCGAGAGTTTGCGAACCGGCAACCCGCCGCGCCATTCGGTCCAGATGCGGCTCACCGGATCCCATTCCCAGCCATCCGGTCGGCGGACGACACGAACGGAAGTTCCAGAAAACGGATCCTGCGATGGAGTCGCACCGCCGAAAGGCGTGGTGTACACACGTTGATTCCAACGGGACTTCCAGTCCTCACGGGCTTGCGTGCCCGCGAGTTCGGCCTGACCGAGCATGAAGACCACCCCAGCCAGCACCATCATCATCAAACTCCCGGTGAACAAGCCATACAACCCGATCCCCAGGGCGGCGATGGCTCCCACGGTCGCCGCAATCTTCGTCGCGGTCAGGCGATCCGTAAACAAGTTCATCGTGGCTCGGAACACCCGACCGCCGTCCATCGGGAATGCCGGAATCAAGTTGAAGAGAACGAGAACCACATTCAGCAACAGAATATGACTCAGAAACTCCGCGCACGCCATCCCCGGATCCGTCATCACGAGGATCGGACCAAAGGCCACCAAGGCCGCGAAAATTGCAGCGGCGATCACGACGTTTACCGCCGGCCCCGCCAACGCAATAACGATTTCCGGCCCCGGTTTCTCTGGCATGCGCTCTAAGCGAGCGACACCGCCAATCGGGTACAAGGTGATGTCCCGAGTCCGCACACCGTACCCGCGGGCCGCGAAAGCGTGGCCGAGTTCATGCAACGCCACGCAGCCGAAGAGCACAAAGACGATGGCCAAATCCATCGCCAAACCCGCCGTGTTGCCAGACATCACCCCACTGAAGAAAATGAACGCGGGCAACAGCCAGAATGTGCCATGAATAAACAGATCAATGCCGAACACTCGGCCCAATCGCAAGGATGAAAACATATCGAACCTTTCTCCCACGGGCCGCGCGTGCAGGCACGGGATGGCGGGACTGATTAGCGGATTATTCGTGTCCCAACTGGCGTTTCTTACAAAAATCGGCATCCATTCGGAAAACCGTGCGCAACCCGGCAGACATCAAGTTAGAGGGTGGACAATGGGAAAAGGTGCGAGTCGGATGCCAAATCGAAGTTATTGCACAAAGAACAGGGCCGCAACATTGGCATAAATGATAATGCCGGATACATCGCTCAAAGTGGCAATCGCTGGGCTGGAAATCAACGCGGGATCAAACCCGAGCCGCCGGAAGAACAACGGCAGCATCGACCCGAGCAGCGTACCCCATAAGCAGATCAGGGCCACGGCAATCCCCAGAACGTAAGTCAGTCGCGTGAGAACCTCGGAATCGTGCCCCACCATATCGGACGGTGTCGCAATCCAAGTGCGGATGAGTCCGAGTAGCCCAAGCAAAGCCGCCAACGCTCCGCCCATGAGCAGTTCACGCCCCAAAACGCGCAGCCAGTCGAGGACATCAATTTCTTCCAATGCCAGTGCCCGCACAACAAGTGTCGCGGCCTGCGAACCCGCATTCCCCCCAACCGAAAGCACCAGCGGCAAGCACGAAACGAGGGCCGCCACGGCGAGCTTATCTTCGTACCGATCCATCACATACACCGTGCCCGTTTGCAGAACGAACAGCAGCGTGAGCCATTTGGCACGGTTGTACCAGACATTCCCAAAACGGGCTTCCAGGTAACTCCCCGCAATGGGGCTGACCGCCGCCTGACGTTGTAAGTCTTCGGTGGCTTCCTGCTGAATCACGTCGAGTACGTCATCGTGAGTGATGATGCCGACCAGGGCATCATTGGCATCCACGACTGGCATGGCGATGAAGTCATACCGGGCGAGCGTCTCCGCCGCATCACTGCGGGTATCATCCACCCGCAGGGAGACAATCTCTTCCTCCATCAGATTGCGGATCAGCGCATGACGGGGAGCCAGGATCAAATCCTGCAAGGAAACAACGCCGAGGAGTTTCCGGGGAGAAACCCCACCATCGGGCCGCCGAGTGGGTTCTCCCAGAACGTAAACGCAGTAGATCGTTTCTTTGTCGGGTGCCTGCTGGCGGAGTTGGTCGATCGCCTCGGCGGCAGTGAGCGAAGGGGGCACCCAGGCATAATCGGTCGTCATCAGTGCGCCGACACTGTTTTCCTCGTAGGAAACCAGGGTGGCGATGTCTTTGCGGTCGGCCTCATCGACCAACCGCAACAGGGATTCCTTGACCCGCGTGGGCAAGCGACGTAGCAAATCGACCCGGTCATCGTGCGACATTTTGCCGATCAGTCGGGCCACCTGCGGCCGAGCCGGGCCTTCCGCCAGTTCGACTTGCCGACTCATCGGCAGATATTCAAACAGCGATGCTTGCGTGCGGAGATCCGTGGTCCCCAGAAGTCGCCAGACATCCTCCACGCCGATGTCGTCATCGTCCAACGCCTCAGCGATGGTGGCGGGGTGGAGCGTTTCGCAGAGCGTACGCAGGCCATCCTCGTCATTCTCGACGAGCATCTCACGAATTTCCGGCGTGAACAGCGGGTGCGGCATGTCAAAACCAGGTGCGAACCGAATCCATTACGGTAATGTCACGTTATCAATTAATCGGGTCGTGCCGAGTGTGATCGCCGCAAGTGCCAATCCGGGTTTATGCAAACAATCCACCGTCATGAGCGTGTCGGCCTCAACCACATGGGCATAATCCAATCGGAACCCGGTAATATCCAGCAGTTCACTCCGTAACTCGGCTTCCAGTGCGGACGTTTGCCGTTCCCCTTCATGATAGCGGGCCTGAACATCGGCAAGGCAACGATACAACTGCGGCGCGATCGCGCGTTCCGCCGGAGAAAGGTATTGGTTGCGAGAACTCAGGGCCAACCCGTCCGGCTCCCGTACCGTGGGAAGCACGATCATCTCAACGGGCAGGTTCAAATCGTGGATCATTTGCCGAATGATACGGGCTTGTTGTGCATCTTTCTGGCCGAAGAATACCGTATCGGGGGTCACAATATTCAACAATTTGAGAACGATCGTGCAAACACCGCGAAAATGACCTGGGCGGGAAAGCCCTTCCAGTTGATCTTGCAGTTTCGCCACTTCGACTCCGGTGCGTGCCCCTGGCGGATACATTTCCTCGGCGCTGGGAGCAAAGATGTGGCCCACACCCGCATCCGCACAGACCGCTAAGTCCGCTTCCCAAGTACGCGGGTAGCGGTGAAAGTCCTCATGGGGGCCGAACTGAGTCGGATTGACAAAAATAGATGCCACAACGTGGTCCGCCTGCTGATGCGCTGCGTGCAGGAGGGCCGCATGACCCCGATGCAGTGCGCCCATGGTCGGCACGAAGGCGATGGTTTTTCCCGCGACTCTTTGCGCCCGAACCACCGCACGCATTTCCGCGATGGTCGCACACACGGAAGGAAGGTCCGCCATGACAGACTCCCGAATACGGTCATCGTTTCTGTTCGAGCAACATTCGCAGGTACGAACGGCGTTCCGGTTCGGTAAGCCCCCATTCCGCGGCGGTGGCAAGCAAAACCTCTTTCGCGGCCGGGAAATCCGCAGGCTCGGCCATGATTTCCAGCTCAACGAACCGGCCAATGGCCCCGACATCATCCAGGCACACTTGCAGCGCAAAACCGCCCCGCTGCAAGTGGTACACTCGTCGAAACTTCGAGACAACGGCTACGGGTTTGTACCCGATCGCCGTCAACCAGCGTACCGCCTGGGCCGCGACTTGCGCGCCTGTTCCCAGAGGCAGTTCAATTTCGGTGCGGGTCTTCGTCGCGGTGTCTGTCTTCGGGCCTTTGTAGGTGTAGTAATTTGCCTCACCGATCCGCCGCAACCGAACCGCTTCGTCGGTGCGGGCAAAATCTCGATCCGGGGCATGAAAATAATGGTCCGTGTCTTCTCGCACCGGGTCCGCGACCGCACCGACTGCTTGAAGTGTGGCTTCCAGGGTGGCCCAGTCAGAGCAACGATACTTGGCTTCCACTTCCAGCACGGCTGTCTCACACATGGAGAGGGGACTGCACTGTAGAATAGCGAATATCTGTATAATAGAAGACGAGAGTTTCCTCGTTTCTCCGATTCTTCTCAGGAGAGTAGCGTCGTGTCACAACGTATTCCTGTCGGCCTCATCGACGATATTCCCGATGGTAGCAATACCTTTGTAGAAGTGAATGGGAAAGATGTTGCCGTGTTCCGTGTCGGCGATCAGTTCTACGCAATTGACGATATGTGCCCTCATGCGGGGGCTTCGCTCTCGGGTGGCCATCTGGAAGATGGGGTTGTCACCTGCCCTTGGCACTACTGGCGGTTTCGCCTCACGGATGGAGCTTGGGCAGACAATCCCCGCGTGAAGATTGGCTGCTATCCCGTTCATGTTGTCGGCGATAAAATTGAATTGGAAGTCCCGGACAAAACCTGAATCGGACGAGGTTCTCACCAAAACCTCGGAGGCGGACAATGCGATATTCCCGTCCAGCGGGGTTAATGGTTTGCCTCATCGTGAGTGTCCTGTTGAGTGCATTCGGGCCAGCTCAGACGACCTTGCGAGAACGGTTCCGAGAACGACTCGCACCACCAGCGCAACAGGGGGAACCCGTCGCCGAGACGCGATTACTCATGGAAGGTATCCTCAAAGCCAATTTCGACGGTTTGGGGCGGGTTCTGCAAGACAAACCCACCGATACGGAAGGATGGAACTTCGCCCGAGGACAATCGCTGTTGATCGCGGAAGGGGCGAATCTGCTCCTGATGCGGCCACCCACCGAGGCGCGCGCTCGGGAAGAATGGTTCGCCCGCTCAGCGGACTTGCGCGTCGCGGCGATTTCCGTAGCGAAAGCGGCTGCGGCCAAGGATTACAGCGAGTGCCGGGCCTCGGTTGCGGATTTGGCGAATTCCTGTAACCGCTGCCATACCGCGTTTCGTGTTCCGACCCGGTTGGTGCCGTTCCGCGAATAAATTCCGCGAGTTACAAGGCGATCCGCGTTCCCAAGAGTGTGAGAAACTCCCGCAGCCATGCCGGGTGCGCTGTCCATGCCGGGCCACTCACGAGATTGCCTTCCACATGAGCCGCCTCGAACGATAGGGAGACGAACTGGCCGCCAGCCAGCACAATATCCGGGCCGACTGCGGGATAGGCATTGCAGGTTCGCCCGGTCAGGACACCGGCCGCCGCCAGTAATTGCGGACCATGACACAACGCCGCAACGGGCTTGTTCGTTGTGAAAAAGTGCCGCACCATCGCCAGCACATCGGGGTTGAGCCGTAAATATTCTGGGGCACGACCGCCAGGGACAACGAGCGCATCGTAGTCCGCCACCGGAATTGTGGCGAAGTCGGCATTCAGGGTGAAATTGTGGCCGGGTTTCTCTGAATAAGTCTGGTCACCTTCAAAATCATGGATCGCCGTGCGGACAGTCTGACCGGCTTTTTTGCCGGGGCAAACCGCATGAACGGTATGCCCGATCATCGTGAGTGCCTGGAACGGCACCATGACTTCGTAATCCTCAACGTAATCACCGACCAACATCAGAATCTTGCGTGCGGGCATGGTGCCAAACCCTAGCGAGGAGAAGAGGCACTCACCGCCTGCTGTGGGTTGCGGTGAGTGCGAGAACGCATTCGATCTTAGCGCTTCTTCCGCTTGCGGTCCCGGTTACCGCGATCGGCACGATCACCCACGCTGGGGTCGTTGCGGATCTGACGCTTGGCTTGCTCATCGGCCTGCTTTTGCATTTCTTCCATCTTCGCCATGAGTCGCCCCATGAAACCCGTGCGGGCTGGGGGTGTCCCCACGGTGCCGCTGGTGCTACCTGAGGCAGGATCGGCGGGCGGCTTGGGCTTGGGGATGAACTTCCGCTCCATCAATGCCCAGCCGGTGCTACAGATGAAGTACAAGCACAGCCCCGCCGCCACCTTGTAGAAGAACAACGCCATGAAGATAATCATAATCTTCATCATCTTCTGCTGGAGTTCCTGCTGTTCGTCCGTGGGTGGCGGCATCGTCATTCTTTGATGGAAGAACATCAATCCGACTGCAACGAGCGGCAGGACGTTCATGTATGGTCCCAAGTAAAACATGCTGCCGAGATTGCTGGCCCAGCTGATGAACGGAATCTGTTCGGACCACCAAAACAGCATGTCCGGGGCGGCGAGGTTCGGCATCCACAGGAAGGAATCGAGTCGGAAGAACACGCTCTCCTGTAAGCAGAAGTACAACCCCATCAGAATGGGCATTTGCGCGAAAATCAGCAGGCAACCGCCACCCGTGGCAAGCGGATTCACCCCGTTTTCCAGCATAAACTTGGTCTTGGCCTGATTGAATGCTTGAGGGTCATCCTTGTACCGTTCCTGGAGCTTGTCGATTTCCGGTTTGAGCCGGGCCATTTTGTCCTGGAGTTTCATCATCGACGCTTGCTGTTTCCGGCTCGGGGCGAGCAGGATCAGCCGTACCAGCACCGTCAGCATGATGATGTTCAACCCCCAGACCGGGACAACACCATGCATCCAGAACAAGACGGTGTGCATGATGTTGGTCATGAAGATGACCACATCGGACCAGTACAACCAGTTGGCCAAACGCCCGAAGAACGTCGGGGAATGGAAGTCGGTCAGCGTGCGAAGGTTCAGCCCATCTTGATAGCGGTGGACTAATTCATCGGAGACAGCGCGGTCGCCGGTGAGCATTCCCAACTGCACCACTTTCGTGGGGCCGTTATACGATAGGTACTGATGTTGGATTGTGTCGGTTTCCGGGTTCGGGCCTGGGTTGAGCACTTTGGCAACAGCCCGGAAGCTCGCATCAGCCAAGATCAGCTTGGAGGGGTCATCCCACGGGTGCGGTTCGCGGGTGGGACGCACATAGTCCCAGATCCGTTTGCGTTCGGCCTCGGGAACGGTGTCATCCAAACAGAGTGCGCTGGCGAAGAACTGATTCGTCACCGCGGCGTAGGCGAAGCGATTGTCCGATGCGGAGATTTTTTCGCCGCCGTGGTGTCGGCCAATCGTGGCGGCATCCTCGATCGCGCGCCGTAAGCCGCCTTGCGCGTTGGTCCAGCCAATTTGCACATTCCGATAGATGCTGGTGTACCATTCCCCTTCCAGCGGCAGACTGTGCGGCCCGACGATCTGGTAGCGGAATTGCCCTTGTCCCTTCGTTCGCCCCGGTAGGGGAACCACTTCGACGATGAACCCGAAATGGTAATCCTGGGGAGCGAGGGTGTAGATTTTACGCAACTTCAAGAAGTACGGGGCCGCCAGGTCCGTCTCGAACACCACTTTCCAACTGCCATCCGCTGTCTTTTCCTGGCTGGTCACGGTCCAGGTCCGATAGCCGAGTTCTGGAGAGGGATGCGAACCGTTCATTGTCCCGGCATCGTCTTCGCGCCGTTGCGGGTCATCCTGAGCGGGGTAGTGCAAGAGCAGGTAGGAAGGGGCCGCCAACAGACCGAGAATCGCCGGGTCGGTCACTTTGCCCGGTTCAAGATTCGGAAAGGGAGCTTCTTCCAAGATCGTATTGGGGAACCAAGGACGAATCACACCGGGGATCAACCGCAAGGGCTGCGGAATGGGCTTCCCTTTTTCATTGCGGAGGATGTGACCTTGGGCATCCGTTTTGAAGACTTCTCGACCGAGGCGATTGGCTTCATCAAACCGATTGAGAGTCAGTTGCTGAACCGCTCCGCCGCGTGTGGTGAGCAGGGCGCGGATATTGGAGGTTTCGTCGCCGAGTGCAATCAACTCCGGTGGCTCCGCTGGGGCGGTGATCGCGGGAGCGGGAACGGGTGCCACGGGTGGCTTTTGCGTGGTTTCCGAGCGGGGAACGCGCGTGACGACGGGCCAGCCCACCGCGGGCGACGTGGTCGAAACCGCGGCTCCCGTGAGAGCCAGAACCGCTTCACGCGGAGGCTTGATTGTGGGTTTCGGGATGAAATTTTTATCGACGTACCACCACGCCGCGGTCAGACCCGCAGCGAGGAAGACGAACGAAACCATGTTGCTCAGGTTGGGACGCATAGTGGGGGTCGCTTGCCGACCTCATCGTTGCGGGAATACGGGTAAAGGATTCATCCTACGAAATATGAGGGAAACGCAACACCCCACCGGGTCACGGTGGGGTGTTTGTTTTGCAACCCAGGAGGACGTGGTTATCGGCCTTCCCGCAGGCGATCGCCAAGGAAATTCTCTAGTTCCGGGACATCGTAAATTTTTCGGATGGTTTTTTCTACCTCGTACTCGACCCGCCGGAACGTGATGGTGTCGTTGTCGAGTGTGATGTAGCAGGCTTTCCAAATCCCATCACGCGGCTGGCCGACCGAACCAACATTGCACAAGGTTTTGCGACCATCGAGCTTATAGGAATAGTTCACATCATCCGGGCTGAAGAATTGCAGGTTTTCGGTAAAGATGCCCGGAACGTGCGTGTGCCCCTGAAAGCAGTATTTTTTGACCAATGCGTAGATACGATCCATCTTCCGCTGATTGTAAATATCTTCCGGGAAGACGTATTCGTTCAGTGGGTTGCGGGCAGAACCGTGAACGAAGAGATAGTCGTTATCCTGGTGGCTTTCCACATGGCTACGCGGGCGTTCGGCCAGGAACTCCCAGCGGCGTTCCCGAACAGCCCGCGAATCTGGCCCGGATTCCAGCTGACCGCGTGTCCAGAAGATCGCGCGTTCCGCGGAGGCGTTAAACCCATCCGGGTCGAACATCGCCCCCTGATCGTGGTTGCCCATGATGACGACTTTGCAGTTCATCACCAAGTCGACGCATTCGCGCGGATTGGGACCGTAACCGACCACATCGCCGAGGCAATAAATTTCGGTGATCCCCTGGGCCTGGATGTCCGCAAGGACAGCTTGGAGGGCTTCGAGGTTACTATGAATGTCGCTGATGATGGCCTTCACGCCTGGAATCTCTCGCCTTGGCGAACGCGGTTGCGAACCGCGTGATATTTACTGAGAAGTATAATCTATGAACTAGGTTCCGTAAACAGTCCGAATTCGAGAGTCAGAATCCTGATCGGCGGAGTGCAGGCGTGACAACGTGTTGATGGCGGGTTATCCTGTGAGTCAGGATGACCGCGACTGGCGGAATGGTCCCCCGCAACACCCTCGGCATCGGATTTGCGGGTAATCGGCTCCGTCATGGGTATGGGCTGCATACCGAACAGTAGGATTCCACCATGCGTATTCTCAGTCTGAGCGCTGCGTTGCTGGCGTTGTGCCCCTTAGTCAATTATGCGGCCGAACCTGTTCAGCCACCGACCCCGGCGGAATGGCAAGCGGTCGTGGACAAAGCGACGGCTTTTCTGAAAACGACCCAGGCACGCGATGGTTCCTGGAGTGTCGAACCCCAACGCCGAGGGATTACCGGCATTGTCGTCACAGGACTGTTGCATACCGGCACCCCCGCCACCAGCGAGCCCGCCGCCAAGGGATTGCAATACATTGAAACGCTGATCAACCCGAAGGAAAAGCATATCGCGGGAGACTCGAAGATCGGCATTGTCAATTATGTGACCAGTATCAATGTCATGGCTCTGGCCGCGGCGCAACAAGAGGATAAGTACAAGCCGGTCATCGCCAATGCCGCTGATTATCTGCGGAAAATCCAATGGGATGACGGCGAAAAAATCACCCCAGAAGACCCCCGCTGGGGGGGAGCGGGTTACGGCGGCGGTGGCAGCCGACCCGATTTGTCGAACACATCGTTCTTCCTGGATGCCCTGAAAGCGGCTGGCGTGGCTCCTAACGACCCCGCTTTTAGCCGAGCCGCCATTTTCGTGAGCCGCTGTCAGAATCTGAAATCCGAATACAACGATCAACCCTGGGCCGGAAAGATCAACGATGGTTCGTTCATCTACACGGCTGCGAATGGTGGTGAAACCCGCACGGGCACCAAGGAGTTACTCGGCTACGGCAGCATGACCTATGCCGGAGTTAAGAGTCTCATTTACGCGAACATCGACCGTGACGATGCCCGCATGAAGGCGGCTTTGGGCTGGTTGAAGTCCAACTACACGCTGGACGTGAACCCCGGAATGCCGCCGCAAATCTCCCAGCAGGGGCTGTATTACTACTACAACACCTTCGGCAAAACGCAGACCGTGTTAGGCCAGGATCGTTTTGTCGACGGTAAGGGGGTTTCGCACGATTGGAAAGCGGAACTCTTCCACGCCATTGCCAAACGTCAGCGGGCGGATGGCAGCTGGATCAACGCGAACGACCGCTGGATGGAAGGTGACCCCAACCTCGTCACCGGCTACGCTCTCATGGCGTTGTCCTACGTTCGACCGCAGAAAAAGTAACGCCGGGTCGGCTGGCAACTTTCTAGCCACAGGTGGGAAAGTTTTGACCACGCCAAGGCGGCAGCAGCCGTGAAGCCCAACACGCTGTTGCCGATCTGTTGTGCTGTTCGATCACGACATCACGGCCAACCTCACCAGAATGTCTTCCCATTTTCTCATTTCACTCAACTTCTGACGGCGAACGAATGTCCTCCGCCAAACGTCGAACGGTTGCCCACGTCTTTGGAAACCGTTGCGATCAGACACCGCCCCCGCGCGGTGCGGCCAGAATTTGCTAGAATGACGGGGAACGTACTCGCCCGAACGGCCAGCGGACCTCGATACTATGAGCCAAAAACGGAAATATCTGTTCCCCCATGTGATCGAACTCAACCTCGCCGCGGGTCGGCCGTTTGGAGTGAATATCTATCTCATCGACGGAGGCAGTGAGTTTCTCCTCCTCGACATCGGTCAGGATGACACGCTCAACGAGGTTATCGACTTGCTGCGAGCCATGGATTTCCCACTCTCCAAGTGTCGCATGATCGTGGCCACGCACGCCGATGCCGACCATGTGCAGGGGCTCGCCGCCGCTCGGGAACGACTCAAAACCAAGACGGCCGCGCATCCTCGCGCCGCTGCCGCCATCGAAAGCGGCGATGCGGTCGAAACCTATGCCAGCATCTCCGCGCAGGATTTTGACATTCCGATGCCGAAATGCAAAATCGACATCAAGCTCAAAGAAGGCGATACCATCTCGGTCGGCGATCTGTCCGTGGAAGTCTGGCACACGCCGGGCCACACACCGGGGCAGCTCAGCTT
>JAIXLE010000088.1 GCA_026931725.1 Bacteroidales bacterium | reverse complement strand
GCTCAAGAGCGCAACGAGTGGGGATTTTCTGACGGGAGTCATTCAGGTGGCGGCCGGGTATCGGTTTTCCCTGGCATTGGATGGGGGCGGAACTGTTTGGGCCTGGGGAGACAATGCGCTGAACAAGCTGGGAGATGGGACACTTGTGGACAAGCACTATGCGATTCAGGTGCAGGCCGACACCGGAACGGCGCTGGCAAACATCAGGAAGATCGCCGCCAGCCATGATTTCGGGTTGGCATTGGACGGGGACAACAAGGTGTGGGCCTGGGGAGCAAACGATGCCGGCAAGTTGGGCATTGGGAACACGAGCACGGCAATCCGGGCGACCAAAGTCAAGGCCAGCGGATCCGGAACGACTGGAACGGATTTTACCGATGTCGAAGATATTTCCACGGGAGGCACGCACGCGGTTTTTCTGAAGACGGATGGAACAGTTTGGTGCAGCGGGCAACAAAGCAATGGAAGGTTGGGCAATGGATTGACAGCCGCCGCATCGAAGACCAATCCCGTGCAGGCGGTGACCGATGCCGCATTGTTGACACCTTTGAGCGGAATCATTCAGGTGGCGGCCGGGCCAGGCCATACCTTGGCGCTGAAAAGCGACGGCACAGTCTGGGCCTGGGGAGACAACGCCGACAAGCAACTTGGCGATGGATTGACGACAGATTGGTCCGTTGCCAAGCAGGTGACGGGGTTGCCAGCCAACGTGGTGTATGTGGGAACCGGAGGAGATGAAGCCGTGCCCGGAGTGCCGAGTTCAAGCTACGCGATCACGGAAGACGGAAGACTCTTTGCCTGGGGATACAACGGCTTCGGACAACTGGCCACCGGGAATACCACCGCCCAAGGAACGCCCGTGGAGGTCAGTCCCGGCTATTCCTTCAGCAACGTGGCCCCGCAGGCCAGCCTGACAACAGAAGGACTCATCTTCTCTCCCCCGGCAACCGTAACCTTGAGTGCGGCCACCACCGATCCCGAAGACGGGGAAGCCGCTGTCGTGGACTTCTTCCAGGACGGCTTGTTGGTTGGCAGTGATGCCGGCAGCCCCTTTACCCTGACCTTGAACGGTTTGGCTGCGGGAAACTACAGCTTCCAAGCGGTGGCCTACGATACCGAAGGGGCATGGGGAGATTCGAATATCGTCAACATCAGCGTGGCGCAGCCCGTGGTCAGCGTGCAGGCCCTGATTGGCAGCGTGAAGGAAAACGCGCCCGATAACGGGGTGTTCCGGATCCTGAGATCCGCCCAGAGTTCGATCTTGGAAAACCTGAGCGTCAATTACACGGTGTCCGGCACCGCCACGGCCGGGACAGACTATGCCACACTGAGCGGAAGCGCGGTGATTCCGCAGGGGTTCAATTCCGTGGACGTGGCCGTTGACCCGATAGCGGATTGGGTGACCGAAGGCGACGAAACCGTGCAGGTGACATTGAGCCCGTCCGCCAGTTACGGGGTGGATGGAAGCCCCGCCACAGTCACCATCGAAGACGTGCCGGTGGCCACTCCGGTATTGAACCCTTGGACCACGATTCCCGGATATACCGACCGGACAGTCGGGTTCCAGGTGACAGTGACCTGCGAAACCCCCGGAGCCGTCCTGCGCTATACCACCGACGGCAGCGAACCCACGACCGCTTCAACGGAAATCGCTTCCGGCGGGCAGGTGTCTATCGAGACCAACCTCACCCTCAAGGTGAAGGCATGGGACGGAGAAGGCCAAGCCAGCGCAACCGCCGTGGGAAACTACCGGGCCACGGGAATAGTGGCTGCCGGGGGAAGCCAGGCATTGGCTGTCAAGTCCAATGGAAAAGCGACCGCATGGGGCAACCAAGCCAGCGGACAACTGGGCAATGGGCAGACGGCGACAGCAGATAAAATAATTCCTGTCGATGTCTTGAAGACCCCATCGCCAGGCACCGCATTCCACGATGCCGCCTTTGCTGCCGGAGGGGAAAATCACACGCTTGTTATCGACAAGGGCAAGAACCTGTGGGCCTTCGGGTTGAATACCAACGGACAGTTGGGAGTCAACAGCATCACCACC
>JAIXLE010000181.1 GCA_026931725.1 Bacteroidales bacterium | reverse complement strand
TGAACAAGCGGCGGATCGCCGTGGTGGTGAAGGATCTGCTTTCCCTGGCCCATCCGTTTTTGGCCACCGTGGTGGGGATGATCGAGCACACCCTCGAGCGGGCCGGGATTCATGTGGTCATTGTGCGGGCCCATGTTGAGGAATCGTCGTCCGAGGCCGGTTCGCACCTTCTGGACCTTGTGCTGCACGAGGGGGCCGACCAAGCGATGCTGCTGAGCAACATGCCGCTCGACATGGTGCTGCCCCTGGTGGAACACGGCATCAAATGCCTGGGGGTGAACACCCGCTATCTGGACCCCCGCATTCCCCACGTTTCCCATGACTTTGCCGCGTCGCTGGACCTCGGCATGCGCGCGTTGCTGGAACGCGGACACCGGCGCATTGTGATTCTCCGCGAGGAAGTTCCCATGCTGGATCGCGGCGTGATGAACTCGAGTTCCCTCCACGAAAAGGTATACGGCGATCTGCGCCGGGATTTCCCCGATTTGCCGGAGAAGCCGGACATTCGCCGCATCTCCGAATTGGCCGATCTGGCCGCCACCGTGCTGGAGGCGATGGGGTCTTCCCCGGCCCCGACGGCGTTCCATTGCTGGGACGAACTGGCGGGCCTGGAAGTGATGCGGATTTTGTTTGAAGCGGGTTGCGCGGTTCCGGGGGACGTGTCCGTGGTCGGCTCCAAGCTGCTCCCGGCCAGCCCGGTGGCGTGTGTGGATGTGCCCCTCGTCGAACTGGCCCGCGAATCGGCCGAGGCCATGCTGGCCTGGGGCAACGGCCAAACGCCGGAAAACCGCCTCATTCCGCCCAACGGATTTCTCACCCGCGAAACCATCGCAAAAGCTCCCTAGTCTCCTATGTTCCCTCGTTTCCTCGTCCTGCTCGCTCTCTCGCTTCAACTTGTTTCCGCCCAAAATGTGCTGGACCTCCGGTTCTCGGGGCAGACGGCCACGGATGCCGCGGGCGGGCGCACTCCGGAGTTGATTAATGTGGTGGTGATGGGGTCCGGTTCAGCGGCCTATGGCGACCTGGACGGTCGCGGGGCGGTCGTGGTGCCAGCCGATCCCGAACTCTCGTTCGCCGCCCAGGATTCCTTCTGGATGGAAGCCTGGATCAACCCCGTGCAGTTCGGCAAAACAGGCACCCTTGTGAGCAAGGGAGGCGGGGCCAACTACCGACTGAGTTCCCCGGCAAACGGCCTGTTTGGCTTCAGCTACTACTCCCAGGGAGCCTGGCGTTCGCTGGCCTCGGAAACCCCGCTGGCCCCGAACGAATGGCAGCATGTGGCGGTTTTCTTTGATCCCTCGACTGGCACGGTCACGCTTTTTCGCAATGGCAAGGTGGTGGCGCGCAAAACCGGGTTTCCTCCTTTCCAAAGCCGGGATGATGCCCCGCTCTATCTTGGCGGCACTCCGGTGAAAGACTCGGAGGACTTTTCCGGCATGGTCGGAGCCCTTGGACCGGTGACCATCGCGCGGGGCAATCCCCGGGAAATTCCGGCGGAGGTGACGGGCGGCCAGCAGGCTTTTGAAATTCAGTCGCCGTTTTCAGGTTTCGGGGTCCGGGAATGGTACCGGAATCAAAACACTCAACAACTACCGGATCACCATACCGTGGGCCTTCGCGGAATCAGGAAAGTGAGACAACCGCCTTGTTCAACCGCCGGATGCGGAAAACCGCACGTCCGGTGGTGTGGGAGCCCTGACTGGCCAAATCCCGTGGGGTGCAGGACAAATTTCTTCTGGGAATTCCCCGAAGGGGATGAAATCTCTCAGCCAAGGGTTGCGAAGCTACCCTGGGTATTGTAACAACCGCGATCAACCCCATCGGGGTTGTATCCCGTTTCCATGTCCCAATCGTTGTCCAGCGTCTATGTGTGGGACTGAGGCAACCCTTTCAGGGTTGATACATGGGCTGCCATATACCCAGGGTAGCTTCGCAACCCCAGGCTCCCAGCTCCAGCCACGTTGTGGCTCAGTGGCTTGCGCTCTTCCAGACAATTTTCCGAGCAATCACTTCACTTGAGTCATCAGCCTAAAAGGGAAAATGGGAATTGACCACGGAGGA
>JAIXLE010000206.1 GCA_026931725.1 Bacteroidales bacterium | reverse complement strand
CCACTCGCCGTGTTCATCGCCGCTGGTGGGTCCGAACAGTTGGTAGCTGGTCAGACCATTCACCCAGAAACACTGTCCGCCCTGAAGGCAGGCTTCGTCTGTGTGTCTGTCGACACGACAACGGATGCCGGGAAGACACTTGCTGCTGCGTTTGAAATGTCGGAAGGACTCGTCATCAGCGATGCCGCGGGCAAAAGTCAAGCCCTCCGTCATGCAGGCAAGGTCACGGAAGCTCAACTCTCGACCTACAGCCAAACCTACACCACTGTTCACAGTGCAACACTCTCGGCATTGGCCCTGACACCAGCCTGTGCAAGCGGTTCCTGTGCGGCCCCTGTCGCGCATTGCGGCACCAATCACTGCGGTGCCGGTCACTGTGGTGCCGGTCACTGTGGCACCAGTCACTGCGGCACCAGTCACTGTGGTGCCAGTCACTGCGGCACCAGTTGCGAATCGGCTTGCGTCAGCCACTCTTGTGACAGCCATCGCGGTCATCGTGGCTCTCGTCGCCATCGTTGCCGCTAATGGGTTTATCACTTCTGGCAGGGGAAGCCCAACCCACCACGGATGGTAAACCCGGCAAGGAAGCCGTGTTGCGCTCGCAGGATGCCGAGCCAGCCAGAAGTGACACGGAACCCCGCTCGCAAGAGGTGAGTGGGGGCACCGATCGGGTTCCCCCGCACGGAATCGCGGTGGGTACTTTCCACAACTCATGCAGTCGTAACAGTTCGCTGACGGAAATAGTTTGACATCTGTTGAATTTCTCTTTCAGCGGGTGTCGGTCGTGCCCCTTTTGGTCATGATCCATCTTCGAGGTGCATCACGGAGGCTTTGCAGGAATGATTTCGACCTCACTGGCTTTGGCCGTGGTCGCTGGGTTTGCCGCGGCCGGGTCGCTCGCCCAACCGCCAGCCTGGCAACCGGATTACGCTGTAGCTTACAAAACCGCTACACTGCAACAGAAACCGTTGGCTGTGTTCATCGGACACGGCACGAAAGGGTACACCGATCTGATCACGGAAGGCGGCATGAGCGCGGAAACCGCGAAAATGTTGTCTCAGAAATTTGTGTGTCTGTATGTCGACACGAACACGGATGCCGGTCAAAAATTGGCACGTTCGTTCGAGATGACCGCAGGAGTGGTCGTGAGCGATCACACCGGAACCATTCAGGCATTCCGGCACGCGGGCACGCTGACGGCCACGGAATTGACCGGGCAACTGGCGCGGTTGGCACAACCGGTCCCCGCACCCGCACCCGTATCCGTACCCGCCCCAGTGGTTTCGGCGAGTTACTACGCTCCACCGAGTGTGTCCTCGCTTGGGTCAATGGGCTACTTCCGCTCGTCCGGCGGTGGCTGAGCAGGTCCGAATTGCCGGTAGGTCTACCGGTTCTGACTGCGACGGCCTGGGCAAGTCCTGGGCCGTTCTGCTTTTCAGTCACGAAAGATGACTCGTTCCACATCTTGGCGATCAATCCGGGGGGTCGCCCCTTGATGTTCACAAACCTTGGCTGCATAAAGGTTTGCAAATCGGGCACACTCTCGCAATGACCGACCTTCTCGGTGCAAACACACCATCGCCGCCGTGAAGGCATCGCCGGCACCCACGGTATCAACCACATCGACCGACACGCCGGGCACCCATTCGGTACGCTGCCAATCCGTGATGGCGACACCTTTCTGGCCACACGTCAGGATACCGACACGCCGAGGGTTCCCGCGGGTGTCAAAGATATAGCGAATGGGCGATTCCTTGGGGCTCATGGGTTCACAAACATTCGTCTCCCAATCCTCACCATGCAAAAAGTTCCGAACCTCCTCGGCATTCACCTTCAACCAGTCGCACTGCTGGAACTGTTGTTGCAGACGGTCGTACAGCTCGCGTCTGAGTGGACCACGCAGGTTCACATCCAAGACTTGTAATGCGTGGGTTGCGGATGTCAGAAATTTGTCGATCACAGCGCGTGTGGGGACGGATCGCTGGGCTAATGTGCCGAAACAGAGGACCGTAGCGGTCTGGGCAATAGCATCAAGCTGGGGAACCCATTCCAGATGGTCCCAGGCCACATTTTCCGTGATGGTGTAACTCGGTTGTCCATCCGGGTTTATCGCAACCGTCACGGTGCCGGTGGGGTGATGGGCATCGGTTTGCACGCCCGCATCGTTCATGCCGTGGGAACGCAAAACCGCTCGGAGATCACTCCCGAGAGCATCACTACCGACCCGACTGATGATAATGGCTTCGTGGCCGAGTTGATGGCAATGAAAGGCAAAGTTGAACGGCGCACCCCCGGCAACCCGGCGGCCATCGGGGAAGACATCCCACAATAGCTCGCCGATACCGACGATCATGATGACCGATTCCCGAGAGTGGGCAAGGATTACCGTTTGCTGAACTGGGTTCCGCGGCGGGCACCTCGCAGACCGTATTTCTTCCGTTCCTTCATCCGGCTATCGCGGGTCAGGTAGCCGCTGTCGCGGAGTTTCTTGACCATACCACCGCCGCTAGTTTCTTCCGCAGTTGCCGCGCCTTCCGTTGCGGGAGCCGTGGGAGCCGTTTCCTTCTTCGCGTCGGAACGCAGGCTACGGACGATAGTCGTGTGGTTGAAGATGCGGGTCTTGCGTTCGTCGGCTGGACCGAACATGACCTTCAGCGCACGGGCGATACCCAGGCCAATCGCGCCAGATTGGCCGGTGATGCCACCGCCCAACACTTTGACGGTGACATCGACGCGGTTCAGCAAGTCGGTCACGTTCATCGGGCCGGTGACGGCTGCCCGATCTTTTTCTTCGGTGAAGTAAGAATCCAGGGAACGGCCATTGATGACGATCTGGCCTTTCCCTTCACTGACGCGAACACGGGCCACGGATGTTTTGCGGCGGCCAGTGCCCAGGTAAAAAGTCTTCTGTTCTTTCTTCTCAGCCATGGTGTGCGGATCCCGAAAATCGGTCAGAGGAGGAATTCAACCCCGAGAGCCTCAGTTAGCCACGGGTAGGGATTTTGAGTTCGACCGGCTGCTGTGCCTGATGTTCGTGGGTCGCACCGGCATAGAGTTTGAGTTTACCGAGTTGCGCATAGCCTTGTGGGCCACGCGGGATCATCCGTTTCACGGCGAGCCGCAGGATATCCGTTGGTCGACGCTGACGCATCTCTTTGGCGGGGATGATCTTCTGGCCACCGGCGTAGTGCGAGTAGGTCTGGTAGGATTTCTGATCCCACTTCTTGCCGGTGAATTGCACCTTGTCCGCATTGATGACGATGACGAAATCGCCGACATCCGCGTGGGGGGTGTAGGTGGGCTTATGTTTGCCGCGGAGGATATTGGCGATCGTCACCGCCAGACGGCCCACCACCTGATCGGTTCCATCAATGATGAACCACTTGCGGTCGGCCGTTTCCTTATTCGCCATGAACGTCGACATAATTCGATCCGCTGCTCGCCGGGTCAACCGGAGGGAATTTTGTAAGATAGTTATCGTAAGTGTGATACGGGAATCGTCAAGTCGAGAAGGCCAATTGTTCGGGCTGCCGCGGGAAATTCCCATGACTCAACGGGGTGAGGGACGAGCCCGGTTTCAAGCATGACCCTACTGAACCGGGGACGACCGTCCCCGGTTTTCCTTGTTCCTCTGTGTGAGGGGCGCAACCGAGTGAGAGGCTCAACCGGGGGCTGTCGTCCCCGGTTTTCCTTGTTCCCCCGCGTGAGGGGCTCAACCGGGGGTGCCAGTCCCCGGTTTTCCGCTTCAGTTGGCTTACTCACTGACCAGTATGGCCGATTCCAGATAGGGGTAAACGAATTGCTTCCCTCCACACTTCCCCCGTACTGTTACATGGCTTCCTTTGGCCAGTTTCGCGGCTTTGGCTTTCTCGGAGTCTGCAAAGTAGATATTGACCTGAGCGAAGACGTTACCGGCCTTCAGTTCGATGTGATCTGGTTTTACCCCGTCTACCGTGCCAGACATTTCCAGCACTTTGCCTTTGTACTTCTGATCGGCCGCGATTTCGTTGTCCTTGTACGCCGCGTATACCTCTTGGGCGGTTACAGTCATTTCGGGACCAGCTGCGACTTGTTTGGCTTCTTCCTCCTGCTCAGCCTTCATGCCGATTCCAACCAACCCGAACAGCACGACTGGTACGCCACAACACCCGCCCATTAACAGTACGCCCCCCCAGTACGAACCAAATCAACTTGCTGTTTTTCTTCGGAGCGGGAGGGATCGCGGTCGATTCGCTCATGTCTGATCTCTTTCACAAAACGGATTTCGATTACGCCAGCCCCAAGGGATGGCAATTTGGCTGGACTCCCCCTTCCTTGCGAACGCCACACCCAAAGACTGACACCAATTTTCACAAAAATTGTCAGATATTGCGTCCAGCGTTCGCAGGGTGAGTAGGTCGTTTTCTCGCCACGGGTGTAGGACGATGATATGATGACCCCTCACGAGCCATTCAGACGAACGTTTACGGTATCGTACCGTACAGGCTGTTGCTTGAGGGTCGCCCATGTCCGCATCCGGCACCACCACGGCCGACCTCCAGAAATGGGTCGACCGGCTCCACGCGGGTCAACCCGAAGCACAAGCCGGGTTGCTCAATCGGGCGTGCGATCGCTTACGCCAACTCACCCGCGTCATGCTCGGCGGCTTCCCGGTCGTGCGTACCCAAGAACAGACCGACGACGTATTGAACGGAGCCATGTTGCGCCTGCATCTGACCTTGGCCGAGGTTCGCCCCGAGAGCTTGCGACACTTCTTCAATTTGGCTGGTCAGGCGATCCGCCGCGAACTCATCGACTTGGCCCGGCACGGGAACCGGGGCGACGGCCGCCGAATCGTCGTGTGCCCCGACGATACCTCATCTCTGCACACGGCCAGCCCAGAGGGATGCCCGGCCAATCTGGCCGCCTGGGGGGAGTTTCATGCTGCCGTCGAGGCTCTGCCCGATGCCGAACGCGAAGTCGTGAACCTGTTGTGGTACGAAGAACTGACCCAGGCCGAGGCCGCCGCCGTTCTGGGAATATCCGAACGAACCGTACTGCGACGCTGGCACGCGGCCCGATTGCAACTGGGGAAGGTAGTCGGACATGACACCATTTCCTGATGATGCCCCAATCTGGGACATGCTGGCCCAGTGGGAACAGGCGGCCCAGCAGGGACGGGAGTTGACCCCAGAGGAACTGTCCCGCGATCACCCCGAATGGCTCCCGGACCTGCAAGAAGCCATCGCCAGGTTGCGGGCCACCGCATGGCTCAACCCGCCCGTGACCGCGCAGGAACCGGATGCCGTCGCTGCTCCCACAAATATTGGGCCTTACGAATTTCTCACCCTGGTGGGAAGCGGGGGTATGGGACAAGTGTACAAGGCCCGACACCGATTCATGCATCGTCTGGTTGCCATCAAACTGCTCACCCAGCATCGGAGAATGGACCCTGTCCAGCGGGAACGCTGCACGGCAGAAGTCCGAGCCACGGCACGGTTGACACATCCTCATGTGGTCCATGCCTACGATGCCGGGGAACAGGACGGTGTCCCCTATTTGGTCATGGAGTACATCGAAGGATTGAATCTGCGGGATCTGGTCGCGCGGGATGGACCACTTCCCGTGTCCACGGCGATCGCCTACACCCGGCAAGCGGTTCTCGGGCTGGGGTTCGCGCACCGTATGGGAATCGTTCACCGCGATGTGAAACCGAGCAACTGGCTGTTGACCGTGGACGGCACAGTCAAAGTGGCCGACTTTGGGTTAGCCGCGTTTTCTGGGACGCCTCACGCCACCGATGCCGCCACCAACACGGCTACCATCGTGGGGACAGTCGACTGCATCGCGCCGGAACAAATCTTGGGACATGCTCAGGTGGACCATCGGGCCGATATTTACGCGCTCGGTTGCACGCTGTTCACCTTGCTCACGGGACATCCCCTCTTCCGGGGCACAATACCTGAGATTCTACAATCGCACCAGAGCCATACGCCGCCGTCCCTGCGGGAGATGCGCCCCGATGTCCCCCCGGCACTGGATCAACTGTTCACCCGGCTGGTTGCCAAAAAACCCGCGGATCGACCACCGTCGATGGAAGCGGTCCTTGAGTCGCTGGATGCAATCCTGTCATCGCGTCGTCGTTCGTGGTGGCCATTCTTTCTGGCACTGGGCGGGCTATCCGCCGTGTCCTTTCTGGGCTACCCAATCATCTGGGGAACCTGGCCTCTCGCAACTTCGCCAGCCGAACCACCCCCATCAACGATCACTCCCGCGCCGTCTCCACCCCCGACCGTGTCCTCGGTATCCCCGCTGTCGCATCCGACATCCCCATTACCGTTACGGCCCATGATCTTGCCGGGTGCCGAGGGAAGTCGCCGACTCAATGATTGGAAGAGTTGGACCATGCAGAAGGGGAAATGGACCCAAACGGCCGAGGAAATCGTGGGAACGGGAGAATCCATTTTGCAGTGCGGTTATCGCCTCCCCGGTCAGTTGGTGTGGGAGTGCGAGGTGCGAGTTTTGGAGGGAATGCGTCCGCGCATCCGGTTTGGCGGCACCCGCTTTTGGGTTGGCAACGAGGGGTATTCTCAACGGTTTGGCTTACACAGCCCTCGTGAAGAGGAGATACGCGGCCAGCCGGTGCCGTACCGTATCGGAGAGCAACTGGCCATCCGGGTCGAATTCCGAGCCGATACGGTGCTGTTGTGGGTCAACGGCCAGCAAACGCAATCGGCCCGCTACACACCCGTCCCATTCCTGTATGTATCCCTCGAAGGCGGTGATGGTTGGAGTCCTGGGACAACAGCGTTCCGCAGCCTGCGTGTCTCAGCACCACGGCCATGAGACAGCACAATTCGGCGTTTGCCGGATTCACGATGGGGGTGGGGGAGGTACACCCGAGTGGTCCCAATAATCGAGTGTGCAGCGAGTCTCGTGCGTCGCTTTCTGCACTCGGTTTTTCGGGAATACTTGTTTTCAAGGCGTTTTCGTGGCGGATCGTCTCCCCCTGCTTCCGAACTCCGATCAGACAATGGCGATCATCTTCACTTCAAACACGAGGTCCGCATTGGCCGGAATACTGCTCCCGGCGGGAGGGCTGTTTCCGTAAGCCAAGGCGGCGGGAATGTACAACCGGCGAATGCCGCCTTCCCGCATACCGGGAATCCCCTGCTGCCAACCCTGGATCACACTATTCAAGGAGAAGGTCGAAGGTGTTCCCCGCGAAATGCTGGAATCGAACGAGTGGCCATCGGTGGTCCATCCGATGTAATCGACCTTGACCGTGGCACCCGTGGGCACCACATTTCCGGTGCCCGTGACGACATCCCAAATTTTCAGTCCGCTCGGCTGCGTCTGCCATTGCGGGGCATTCACGTCAGGAATGGTGGTAGACAACGTGGTGCTTCCCGAACCCGTATCGGTTCCGGTGCCTGTACCCGAGCCGGTGCCCGAGCCAGTTCCGGTATCCGTTCCGGTGCCCGTGCCAGTATCGGTGCCCGTGCCAGTATCGGTGCCTGTTCCGGTATCCGTGTTACTGGGTGGTGTCGTCACGGGTGGCACGGTGGCCGTCGGAGGGAGCGGCGGGAATTTTTGTGTGTGGTCGCCCGTCAATAAGGTGTAAAAACCTTGAGCATAGAGGTAAGCATATCCCGCATGAAAAATCGAGCGTACTTCATTCTGTTGCGTCGCGGCGACATATGGCCCGAGGGTGGTTTGTAAACTCGGGTTGAGCGTGATCTGATTCTGAAGCTCCATACGGAACTCGCCGAGAACTTGCGCATTCTGCTGAGATTGTACGGCCAGTGACGGTAGCACGGCCATCAAATACTTCTGCGCATACGCCCCCCGCGGCATCATCAAGGTCGATCCGACTTCGTTGAGGGTGTGTTCAATCGCAATCGACGAGTTGAGGGCTGAAAACACCTGCGTCGGCGTGATCGCTGGGGTTAACCGATCTTCGAGAGTCGAAACGGTTGGACGGAATGGAATTTCAGGCATGATCTCCTCGCTCCCGCGCCACGTCGAGCCTGACTACCCGGCCCACGCCACACAATAGTCACAATCTGCATATCGGCTATTCGCGGAGGCCATCTGAATGGAACCTGATGAGAATGCCCGGATGGAACCGATCAAACGGAATGGATCGTTTATCCATTGAGTTCAGCGGCTTCCTCCCAATGTTCGTACAGTTCCGGGAGACGCTGGCGGGCCGCTTCCACTTCGGCCATCGTTTGTTGAAAGCGGGTGGCATCCCGATAGCACTCGGCTGTAAGCAGTTCCGCATCGAGCGCGGCGATGCGTGCTTCCAGTGCCGCGATGTCCGCTTCCACATCGGCAGCCTTGCGGTAGGGAAACTTGCGTTTGCGTTTGACCTTTCCGGTTGTCGATGCCGAAGACGCGGACACGGACGCGGACGCGGTATCCCGCTTCACCTCGGGCTGTGGCTTCGTATCGTTTTCCCGTGCGGCCCGGATCAGTTCATAGGTGTCGTAATTGCCGTAGACCAGTTCGGCCACGCCGTTCTCAATGACGATCAACAGATCGGCGACTCGGTTGAGGAAATAGCGGTCGTGGCTGACCACGATGACCGTACCCTCATACTCGCGGACGGCCTCTTCCAGAGAGTCGCAGGCCCACAAATCGAGGTGGTTGGTGGGTTCGTCCAGAATGAGGACGTTGCCGCCGGCCATCGTCAACTTGGCGAGCGCGGCCCGGCTGCGTTCCCCACCGGAGAGCGATTTCACGGGTTGCTCAACCGTCTCACCGTGCAAACCGAATCGCCCCAGGATGTCCCGCATCTTCTGTTCATTCAACGACGGATCGGGTTCCGGCCAGATCGCTCGGACCACGGAGGCTTCATCGTCGAGCAGTTTGAGATGCTGATCGAGATACCCCGGAAACACGAGATGCCCCCGGCGCACGGTGCCGGACGTGGGCGGTTCCTCGCCGAGGAGCATCTTCAACAAAGTGGTTTTGCCGCTGCCGTTCGGCCCCATGATGCCGAGCCGCTTCCCGCGGGGCAGGTCAAAACTGAGGTTCTGGAACAGCACCTTTTCGCCGAACGCCTTGGTCACGTCCTCGAACGAGAAGACGATGTCACCCGCCCGCATCACGTCGTTGAACCGGATGTTCGGCCCGCTGACTTTCGTGGGGCGGTCGAGGACTTCGACCTTGTCGAGCGCCTTCATCCGCGATTGGGCTTGACGGGCTTTTTGACCGTAACCGTTGCGGCGGATGTAGTCTTCCTGCTTCTCGATGTACTCTTTCTGCGCCTGCCAATCCTTCAATTGTCGGTCATAGCGCTCATCCCGGAGGCGGATGTATTTGGTGAAGTTGCCGGGATAGACACTGATGCGCTGTGCGTGCAGTTCAAAGATTTCCGTAGCCACTTTATCCAGAAAGTAGCGATCGTGGCTGACGACGATCATTCCTTGCGGTTGCCGGGCGAGGTACGCTTCGAGCCAACGAGTCGTGGCAATGTCCAGGTGGTTGCTCGGTTCGTCGAGTAGCATGACATCCGGCGCGGAGAGCAGCAACTTCGCCAGCAGGAGCCGCCGTTGCTGCCCCCCGCTGAAGGTGCGCACTTCCCGCTCATAGTCCGAATCTCGGAAGCCGAGGCCGGAAAGCACATCGGCAACGCGGTGATCGAGTTGGTAGGCATCGTTGGTGGCGAGCTGTTCCGTGAGCCGATCGAAACGGGCCGAGAGCGCTTTGCGTTCATTCTCATCGGAACATTGGGCCAATTGATCGGCGACGCGGTGGAGTTCGTTTTGCGTTTCGAGCAGTTCATCAAACGCGGATTTGGCTTCCTGAAACAGCGTCCGCCCCGGTGGGAACTCGGCGACTTGCTGCAAGACCCCGAGTCGCGCCCCCGCATGGAGTTTCACTTCGCCGCTCTCGGGTTCGTCGACACCGGCGAGAACCTTTAAGAGCGTGGTTTTCCCCGCCCCGTTCGGGCCGACCAAGCCGACCCGCTCACCGGCGTGCAGTTCAAACGCAACTTCCTCAAATAGCGGTGTGGCATCGTAACCGCGCGACACATTCTGGCAAGACATCAACAACATAGGGCCACTTCAACCATGCGGGTGTTGGGGGTCAACAGACATTTTAGGGAGCGACAGCCAGAAATCCTCTCCCGTTCGCGCTGGGTCCGCTCGATACTCCGATACTTACGCCGGGCGGCGCGCCGTCCAAGCCGATGGGGGGTTCCCTCTTATGAGGTCCGACCAATTGCGGGAAAACGCATCAGGGGGTCGCATCCGCGCACGGTTTCGCCATGATGGCCAAAATCATCCGCTCTCCGGTCTTGGTCGTATAGGCCGTGA
The DNA here is from genome assembly GCA_026931725.1 of Bacteroidales bacterium. Classification (GTDB taxonomy): domain Bacteria; phylum Planctomycetota; class Planctomycetia; order Gemmatales; family Gemmataceae; genus JAIXLE01. Next base: position 2,949 of record JAIXLE010000206.1, on the reverse strand, counting down.
CGATCGGAACGAATTTGCTACAGAGGCAGGCGTAGGTGACTTCCCCCGTGCCGGGCGGTTCGATGGTCAGACAAATCTTCTGTTCCTGGTCCCGCGCCCGTTCGACGGTCACTTTTAAGCTCTGTTTGTCCGGCAATGTGAACGTGTGCGAACGCCCCGGCGGGATGGATTTTTGCAAACTGGCGGCCAGACGAAAATGGTTCCATTTCGGTTCGCGCTTCTGCACTTCTTCCGCGAGTGGGGCCAGCTTGGCATCCACGAACGCTTTCCCTTCACTGGCAAACACGACGACGACAATCACCCGCACGGGGTCTGGTGGGGGCATCTCGCCCGACAAGCCGGGAGACGATCCGAGGACGCAGGCGGCCAGCAGCGTGGTGAGCGAACGCATACAGATTCACCCCTCCCGTGTCAGGGTGTCTCGTGCGGTGGGGTCTGGATCGCGGCATAAATCATCGGCATCCCGGATTCGCTCTCACAGAGTGAAACCTGCACGCCGGGTTCCACATTCTGAATCCGTTCCACGGCAACCTCGCCGGTTGTGGCGAACGACAATTCTTCCAGCAACGGCGAATCGTACTCCGCGAATCCGAGCGGCGGGGTGCCGAACACGGCCTCGACGAAGACATCATCCGGGCGTGCCATGTTCAGCGTGGGGATGCTCGCCAGGGGGTCACGCATCACGGGGGGTTGCGGCGTGGCGATCGGCTGGGGAATCGTGGTGGTCATCCCGCCAAATCCAATCAACAGGACAGCAGCAGTCAGCACCGCGACCCCGACGGTTCGCCGAATCTGGCCGGATCGCCTGCGAGGGGCAAGCCCTTCGGCAGGGTCGGCAGAGTCGGGATGCTGGGGCGACAGTTCTTGAGCAATCTGGTTTTGCAGTTGCTGCCATTGTGCCGGTGTGGGTTCTGGCGGAGCGACGGCGGCCCAGAAATCGCCGTTGGTCGGAGAGAACTGTTCCTGATCGCGCAGGAGTTCTTGCATTTCGGGGTGAGACTCCAACCAGTCTTCGAGTTGGCTCCGGGTATGGGGGGCCAGTTCTCCGTCCGCGAAACCCGCCAGTCGGAGGAAGTTGTCGCCCGCACGGGGCGATTCTGGGTGGAAATTCATCGCAGTACCTGATCGGCCAGCAGAATTTTCAACCGCTGGCGTGCATAGAAGAGACGACTCATGACGGTGCCGATGGAAATACCCTGTACATCGGCGATTTCTTGATAGGTGAGTCCACCATCGGCATGGAGAACGAATGTCTGACGTTGAGACTCCGGCAACTGCGAGATGGCACAATCCAGTTGTCGGCGTAAATCGGCGCGGTCGAGTGCCAACCCCGGCGGCGGGCTGTGGGCATCCATCAACCCCAGATCGTCCCATTGTGGGCAATCAATGGCGCGTTGATCGTGGCGGCGACGGCGGCGGCCCAGGTCCATCGCGGCATTGCTGACCACACGCAGGAGCCAGGTTTTGAAGCTGCTTTCCGCACGGAACCGCGCCATGTGTGTCAGGGCGTTGACGAACCCATCTTGCACGGCATCCAGAGCATCCGCTTCATTGCCCAGCAGGCGATACGCCACGCGGTAGGCGACGAACCGATAACGGAGAAGCAGTTCTTCCAGGCTCACCCGATCGCCTTGGAGGGCACGGGATACCAGAAGACGTTCCCCGGTGGGTTCAGTGTTTGGTGGGGGTCTATCCATAGATACAAAACAATGGAGGCGAACAGGAACCACAAACGACCCGCGAGCGGTTCATCTTCGAGGAACATTGTATCCACTCGGCGACCGATGTGCGATAGGCTCATTTTGAGTTCACACTCTTTCACTCCGTGGGGTCGTGTCGATCATGATTCGTGTCGTACATTGGTCACATGTCGGCCATACGGCTTGCCGGGAAGGGCTCGAAGATTTACCGCAGTTGCGGAACGATCTCCAAGCAGGTGATGTTGTCTGGGTCGATTTGGAGACACCGAATGAGGACGAAGAACATCTTGTGTTCGAGCAGTTGATTCGGGTCCATCCGCTGACGCTCGAAGATATGACCAAGCCGCGCCGGGAGCCGGTGGAAGGGGCACACTTTCCCAAGGTGGAGGAATTCCCCGATTATTTGTTTGTGATCGTCAACCCCTTGCCAGAATTGTTCACACGGACACGCGGGGTGCCCGTGGAGAATGGGGATACCCCCACGGCTCCACGCTTTCGCACAACCGCCGCGAATCGCCCACAACTCAGCGCGATTCTGAGCGAACGCCTCTTGGTGACCCATCACTATCATCGGTTGGCCTGTATTGAGGTCGTGCAGAACTATGTCGATCGACACGGCAACATCGGCCAGCGTGGGCCGGATTATCTCTTCCACTTGGTTCTGGATACGATGGTGGATGAATACGCCGCGGTCGTGGAGGGAATGGCCGGGCAGATGGAAGCGTTGGAAACTCGGATTCTGTTGCGGAATGCCCCGGACATCATGCCCAAGCTCTTGCGAACGAAACGGCAACTGAACTTCTTGCGGAAGACGCTGGTACTGGAACGCGAGTTACTGGCACGCCTCACCCGTGGGGATTTCCGGCTCGTGCAGGAACAAGAGGTGGTGTACTACCGCAACGTGTACGATCATTTGGTCCGCTACACGGAACTGGTGGAAAGTGGCCGGGACATGGTCAGCGACTTGATGCACACCCAATTAGCGGCATCCTCCAATCGGCTCAACGAAATCATGAAGTTACTCACGATGATTTCGACGATCGTCTTGCCGATGACTCTGATCGCGGGCATTTATGGCATGAACTTTGAACACACCGCCGTGTTCAAATGGGAGTGGGGGTTCGCCTACTCCCTCTTGCTGATGTTGACAACCGGAATCGCGGCTCTGGGTCTGTTTTGGTGGAAACGCTGGATCTGAACGGCCCAATCTTCCGGTATCGGCGCGAGTTAGTGGCTTCACGGGTGGGGG
>JAIXLE010000224.1 GCA_026931725.1 Bacteroidales bacterium | reverse complement strand
ACCAGTTCCGCGTGTCTCGCAGTCGCTCCCAACCAGTTCCGCGTGTCTCGCAGTCGCTCCCAACCAGTTCCGCGTGTCTCGCAGTCACAGCCGAACAAAATAGCTCAGCAGCCCCGCCGGGACAACCACAGCGAACAGGACCGCCGAGACACGATACCCAATCCCACCACGAGGCGGGGTCTGCTGCAGCGACTGGTTCGGCTTCCCGCACGCCACCACCAGTTCTGCCGCACACCAACACCCCAGTTCAATTCTCTGCTCCCCAGTCGCAGCACCACCAGCATTTTGAGAGACTCTAGCGACTCGAACACGTAGACGCAAGAGTGCAAACACAATTCCTGGCACAAATCTCAATACAAGTCGATGACCAAACCCCACCCACAGCCAACCACCAGACTCTCAAACCAGTGACAGTCAGATGTCACTCGCATATACAATGCCGGTTCCCGCAGTCACGGCCAATGACAACACGCTGTCACTCACAACAATAATGCCGGTTCTCGCAGTCTCCGCCAGCAACGATACCGTATCTCGCAGTCACTGCCAGCCGTGATGACGTTTCTCGCAGCCACACCAGCCATAATGACCGCACGCACAGCCGAACGACCTAGCTCAGCAGCCCCGCCCCAACCCAAGGGACGAACAAGGCCACCAAGGGATAATACCAAAACCACCCACTTGGCGGGGTCTGCTGCAGCGACTGGTTCGGCCCGCCTCCGCGGGACACCAGCCACACACACCAACAAACTCTCCGCCTGTCCCTGTCCCAAACGACTTTCTGGGACATCGTGAAACCACCTTCGCAGTCCACCAGTGACATTACCCTGTCACAAGCCGTGTCCCAAAATCGGAGACACTCTACCGCCGAACTAGTAATTCTGTCACACCTTGCCGGATATTATCACGCTCATCTTGGGGTTGTCCACAAAATTCCACCCTAAGTCACCAAAATTCTCGTGATTCATTCGTCCGTTTTTCGCTTGTGTATTCACACTCCGCGCGGCATAACTGTTTCTGCTTGCGCGGCGCGACTTTCCACGCCCCCAGCATCGGAGATGCACCATGAAACTCCTCGAACAAGTTCGCGCCAAACTCCGACTCCTCCACTACTCCCTCGATACCGAAGAAAGCTACACCCGCTGGATCGAACGCTTCATCCTCTTCCACAAAACAGACACCACCTGGCGACACCCCCGCGATATGGGCTCCGCCGAAATCGAAGAATTCCTCACCCACCTCGCCCGCGAACGCCACGTCTCCGCCAGCACCCAAAACCAAGCCTTCTGCGCTCTCCTCTTCCTCTACCACAACGTCCTCGAACAACCCCTCGACCGCATCGACGCTCTCCGCGCCAAACGCACTCGCCGACTCCCGGTTGTCCTCTCCCGTGAAGAAGTCCGCACCCTACTCACCACCCTCCGAGAACTCGACACCCGCGAACCCTACGCCCTGATGGCCCGACTCCTGTACGGAACCGGCATGCGCATCATGGAATGCTGTCGACTCCGCATCAAAGATATCGACTTTGAACGCCGACAACTGATCGTGCGACAAGGCAAAGGCGACAAGGACCGAACGGTACCGTTCCCCATCAGTCTCCGAACCGAATTGCAAGATGCCATTCGGCAACGCGCCCGCCAACATCACGATGATCTGGCCCGTGGATTTGGCCGCGTCTGGCTCCCCGATGCTCTGGCGGTGAAATACCCCCAAGCCGCCCGCGAGTTGGGCTGGCAATTTCTCTTTGCCTCCAAAACGCTCTCCCAAGACCCACGCACACAAGACACCCGCCGTCACCACATCCACGAAGGATGTGTACAACGAGCCATTCACCAGACCGTCAAACGCCTCGGATGGACCAAGAAAGTCAGCTGTCACACCTTCCGGCACTCCTTCGCCACACACCTACTCGAAGGTGGGGCGGATATTCGCACCGTGCAAGAACTGCTTGGCCACGCCGATGTGAGTACCACCATGATTTACACACACGTTCTGGAGCGCGGCGCGTGTGGGGTCGTTAGTCCACTGGATCGACTCTGAATTCTCGATCATGACAAAATGTAATGCGATCAAAAATGGCGTGTTTACCCGATCGCCAATGAACGAAATGAGAAAATCTCAACATTTTGAGAATACTGTTGAATCCGCGTTACAGTTGCCGATAGAGTACAATCACTCGTGCAGTAGGATTATCGGTTATACCGAATTTTCGTCATCTGTTCTTCCCATTCCTGAACAACCCCAGGAGATGTGTATGTATCTATCACACAGGGATCGGCGTGGCTTCACGCTCATCGAATTACTCGTTGTCATTGCAATTATTGCCATTCTCATTGGCCTTCTGCTGCCTGCGGTGCAAAAAGTGCGGGATGCGGCGGGACGGACCCAATGCCAGAATCAGCTGAAACAGATTGGCGTGGCCTTGCACAACTACATGTCGGATTACCGGAAACTGCCCCCTTCTGGCAAAGGGTTCGCCTTCTGTGCGGGCTCCGGTGGTGATACTCAAATCTATAATTCGAATGGACTTACACTACTGCTTCCCTATCTGGAACAGGATGCTCTCTATCGGCAAATGAACCATAACGAGGCCTATTGCTCGCCAGGATCGGCTGCATGGCGAAACCCTAATGCCCCCAATCCCTCAGCACTCGTCGGTAATCCGGTTACGAACGGGAATGCCACCGCTGCGGGTACAGTCGTCAAAGCGTACATCTGCCCGGTGGATTCTTCGGCGCAACCGACCGACCCCAACCGTCTCGTAGGGGATTATTATGGGCCAGGTGGCTCCAAAGTGGGCGCGGCAGTCAATTATGATTTCGTCGTCGATTATGGAGCGTTCAGTACTTGTAATCACTGGAAGACGGCACCAGCTGCGGACAAGTACCTCTTCGGTGAGAATAGCAGTGTCACTCCAGAAATGGCGACCAACTCGGATGGTTTGAGCAATACGCTTGCGATAGGGGAAACCACACGTTTTCACGTCAACGGAAAAGGGTTTGCCTGGGCTTACCGCAGTTGGGTCATGACCGGAATCGACCCAGCACACCCCAGCAACCCCGGCATCAACCTCTGGCATCTCCCGACCGTGGATCCCAATTGGCAAAATCCCCCGTACACACCTGTGATTGGCCGTACCCGAACTTGGTGGGCGGCTGGGGCCAGTATGCACACCGGCGGGGCCAACTTCTGCTTCGGCGATGGGGCCGTGAAGTTCATCAGCGACAAAACCGATCTGGCCACCTTCCGCGCACTCTGCACGATGGCGAACGGCGACATCGCCAGCGTCCCCTGATCCTATCTGAGTCTGTTAGGGAATTTTGGCATGTATCGCATCAGTACTCCCACCCTCCTGCTCTTAATACTGAGCGCGGGAGGGTGTTCGGATCAACCGAACCTCGTCCCCGTCTCCGGGACGTTAACATTGGATGGAAAACCGTTGCCGCACAAGGCGATCCGTTACATCCCGGAACCGGGGACACCGGGGCTGGGCGGCGGACGCAACAGCGATGCGGAAGGGCGTTACACCATCTTGGCCCAATTGGGCGGACAGACTAAAGATTTTTTAGGCTTGCCGCCAGGGCAATACCGCGTCGTGATTGCGGAGCCTCAGATTCCGATGACATCGCCCGTCCCGGAAACCGATGCGGATGGGAGCCCGGCAGCGGCCATCGCCCCTGAGGCGGTCGATCCCCGACGACGCAAGTCGGCGAGTATCCCAGTGCGCTACACCCAAGAAGAAACCACGGATCTACGCATCACGGTTCCCCCCGAAGGTGGAGTCTTTGACCTCAAACTCACCACGAAACCGTAATCCGTGCGGTATCGAGCCGTACCACCTTGGTTGTGCGGCCAAGCGGAATTTTGAGAATGATGTTGACAGAGGCAGGCGCATTCATCATGCTACACCTGCCTCTTCTCTGTTCCGGCCCCGTCGAGTCAAGGCTTGCTTTGATCCGGCGGGGTTTTTTCGTGGCCTCGTCCCATTCGCTCCGCATTCTTTCCCGTCATTCCTCATCACCCGATTGCGGCACCCCACCGCGACTCCGCCAGATGTACCAAGTCGCAATCGTGCGGTACGGTCGCCACGGTTCCGCCAGCGTGTGCAACGCCTTGGGCTGGGGAAGTTCGGGCAGATCGAACAGATCGCGCACGCCCGCCCGCAAACCCAGATCGCCGACGGGCAAGACATCCGGTCGCGCCATCCCGAAGATCAGGATCATATCCACCGTCCACGGGCCGATTCCCCGTAACGGTAAAAGCAACTTCCGCACATCCTCGTCTTCCGCATTCATGACCGTGCGTGCGAATTGCCGATTCGCCCGGAAATGCTCGGCCAGTTCCCGAATCGACCGCAGTTTGCCACCACGAATGCCGCAGGCTTGAAAATCTTCGTCACTGAGCTTCCCAATTCCGGCGGGGGTGATCTTCCCTTTGAGCTTGGCCTCCAGTCGCCCGAAGATCGAGCGAGCCGCCGCCGTGGAGATGAGTTGCGCGATCATCGCTCGGACCAATTCTCGGAAGAGATCTGGCTCCGGGGTGAGTGTGCAGGGTCCGATTTGGTCAATCAGCCGGGAGAACGGAGCCCCGGTCGCCGCGAGATGATTCTCGGCAGCCCGACACACGGCGGCATAATCCGTCATCGCGTCTGTCTCCAGAATTCGCTTGGCCGCATCATTGGCATTGCCCCACGCACCGTGGGGCGTGTTCTTCAGCTTCACCCGAAGGGATGGCAATTCCATCGGCCCCGCTTCCAGACGGCCCGCAGTTGTAACCCGATCAGCACTAATGCGACTAGGCTAAACACAACCACGACGGCAATCACTTTGCCGCGTGATGGCAGGGCGGCTTCCTCGACGGGATCCCCCGTGACGGTGGCGACCGCTGGCGTTGCAGGTAAAGGAGCCAAGATCAAGTCCGTGGGGTCGGCTTCCGGCGGCAACTGCGTGACGGCCGCTTGCACGGCGGTACGGTGAGCCATCAGTTCGGCCCGGTTCCCGTACTGACGGCTCCAGGCACACTGGTAGAAGATCGTATCCGCCTGCCGGAGTTGTCCGTTCGCGGCGTAGAGTTCGGCCAACAGCCAGTAAAGCGCGGTATCGGTTGGATCCCAGAGGAGGAGTTGCTGCACGATCGCCACGGCATCCGCTGGCAGTTTCGCCCGTTCTGCCGCGGTGAGCTTTCCGGGTTCGTACACACCCGCTTCGTTGACGAATCGCACATTCTCAAACAAGGGGAAGATCGATTCTTTAGTCGGATCGGCTTTCTGAGCTTGTCGTTCCTGGTGAATCCGCAGCCAGCGGCGGTAATAATCGCGTTCGACCCGCTTCAACCAAGCAAGTTGTTCGACCGTGGTCTGGGCCAGAGATTCGGGGAACTCTGCATCCAGAAACGCGGCCTGATGCCAGCGGAGGGCTTCGTGCCATTCCCCCCGCATGGCGTAGGTATGGGCCAAGGTCGCCAGGATGCGGAAATCGGGGACGCGATCCCGACTGCGGGGCGCGAGCCGGTTCAAGGCTTCATCAAACTGACCCACACGGAGTTCATCCGCCGCGAGTCCCGCCAGTTGTTCCGGGGTCAGCGCAGCAGTGGCTTCGGCCTTCCGCGCGGCGGCGATCCGGTCGAGAATTTTTTGCCGATCCGGGTTGTGATCCGCACGCGGGCGGTTGTCGAGTGCGTTGGTGAGCGCGGAAAACCGTTGAGGGAACGGCCCGCTTCCGTCCGTATTCCAGGATAGTTCCTGCGCCTTTCCTTCCGGCCCAATCGGGAACGGCATTGGTTCCGCCGAATTGTACGGACCAGCGGACAAGTGCGAAGCCACGCCGAGTAACGCGGACATCACAAGTCGTAAAGAGTATCGCATCGGCCGAACCCAGTTCACAGGGAAGATCCCAGAACATTGTAAGGCATTCTGCGTCTGATCAACAAACCGGATGTGGGTGTCTCCAGTTCGGTGTTGGTCGGACAACCGGGGACTGTCGTCTCCGGTTCCGTCTTCCCCATTCCTTGTTTCCGTTCAACGGATCAGTTTAGCGGAATGCGTCGGTTGGTTCCCGGTCCCTCCGTGGTCGCGGGGGTGGAGCATTTTCCACATCCCGAGCCACAGGCGGACTTCTTCCCACTCCAGGTTTGCCAAGCCGCCCGCAGCAGATACAGAGCCGCCACGGCCACGACGGCCAGAACGATCACCAGTTGCCCGTTCGCGCTGCCCATCACGCCCCCAGTGCGTCCACCAGAACGCGGCCGAGTTGGTAGACCAGGAATGCTCCGACATAGGCCATCGTCGTCATGTAGGTGAACGTGAACGCGGGCCAAGCCCAGGAGCGGGTTTCCCGGCGAATCACCGCCAGCGTCGCGGCACACTGACAGCACAGAGCAAAAAAGACCATCACGGACAGGGCGACGGGCACCCGGTATGGCCCACGCGCTGGGTCACGGGCGATGTCCGCACGCAGCGTTGCGCCGAGCTGCTTCCGTTGGTCCGCGTCGCCCGCATCGACTTCCCCTTGTGCATAAATGATCCCCAGTGTGCCGACGATCACCTCCCGAGCCGGGAAACTGGCCAGGGTCGCCATGCCGATCTTCCAATCCCAGCCGAGCGGTCGGAACGCGGGTTCGAGGGAGTGTCCGAGTTGGCCGAACAGGCTGTGGGCCTTCCATTCCGCCTGAAGGGAATGCTGTTCGGCTTCATCTGCGGTAGCGGCGATTCGTTCCGGGTACGGTGTCCCATCCGGGCTGGTCGTCGGGAAGTACAGACAAGCCCAGATCAACACGGTGGCCGCCAGAATCAGCGTTCCGGCCCGATACACAAACGCCCACCCCGCACTGACCATCCGCCGCAGAATCACCCGGAGCGATGGCAAACGGTACGCGGGGAGTTCCATCACGAATAACGGTGTTTCCCCTCGCAGCAATGTTCTCTTGAGTAACAGTGCCACCAATGGAGCCAGGGTGAAGCCGATCATGTACATGCCGAATAGCGTCAACCCTGGCACCCACCAAGCGAACCCTTCTGTCAGGAAGGCACCGATCAGCAGCAGGTACACCGGCAGCCGGGCCGAACAACTCATCAGCGGAGCGACGACAATCGTGGCGAAACGGTCCCGGCGATTCTCAATGACGCGGGTGGCCATCACGCCGGGAATCGCACAAGCAACGGACGACAGCAAGGGGATGAACGATTTCCCACTGAGTCCGCAACGGCTCATGAGCCGATCCATCAGATACGCGGCCCGAGCCATGTAGCCGCACCCTTCCAGCACGGCGATGAACGCAAACAGAATCATGATCTGCGGCAAAAACACCAACACTCCGCCGACCCCCGCGATCACGCCATCGCAGATCAACGATTGCAACGGCCCTTCGGGAATCTGAGCTTGGAACTGATCAGCCAGCCAGGACGTGCCTTCTTCGATCAACCCCATCAACGGCTCAGCCGCCACGAAGATCGACTGGAAAACCAGGAACATCACCGCCAGGAAGAACAGCGTCCCCCAAACTCGGTGCGTGAGAACATGGTCGATGCGATCGGTCCAGGTCTTCGGTCGCTCACTGGGGCGGGTGACACACTTGCCGACAATCTCACGAATCCAACCGTAGCGGGCACGGGCCTCGGCCGCGGGGATCGGGTGCCCCGCTTCGGCGAGCCGCACACGGGCCGCTTCGATATGCTGCTTTACCACCGGGCCATGTTTATCGACAACCCATTGTTCGATGGTGCCGCCCACATCCAGAATCAGACGATGGGCCAGGAAGGGTGGCAGTTCCCCGGATAGTTCCCGTTCTAGCGCCTGCGATTCCGCCTCAAACGCGGCAGGCAGCGGCACCGGAACCGGACGTGTCCCGGTTTTCGCGGCTTGCACAAGCGCAGCCTGGAGCCGATCCAGACCCACGCCCCGATTGGCGCGGATCGGCACCACGGTCAGGCCGGTTTCCCGCGCAAGCGCCGCACAATCGACCTGAACCCCCTGTGCCTCCGCCACATCGACCATGTTGACGGCCAGCACGACCGGCTCACCGAGTTCCATCAGTTGCGTAGTCAGGTACAAGTGTCGATCGAGATTGGAAGCATCGACAATCGAAAGAATCACATGGGGCCGCGGTTCTTCCCGCCGCCGCCCGAGGAGCAAATCCACGGCGACCATCTCATCCGGGCTGCGAGCGGATAGGCTGTACGTCCCCGGTAAGTCGATCAGATCGACCCGCTGTTCCCCGAGGTAAAAATGCCCTTTCTTCATTTCGACCGTGACACCGGGATAGTTCCCGACATGTTGCCGCAGGCCGGATAGGGCATTAAAAAGGGTCGATTTCCCAGTATTCGGGTTCCCGACCAGGGCGACGATCAGCGAGGGTTGAGACATCAGGAATCGCGTGGTGGAGGGAGCATTCAACAAAGAGTAACCGACACCGCCGCCGCTTCAGAACGTCGGAGGCTCAAGCGGGTGTGGCCCGCGCGGATTTCGAGGGGATCCCCCAACGGAGCCACCCCGAGAACTTCGAGCGTGTCCCCTTCGAGCAGACCGATTTCGTACAACCGCTGGACCAGTGCCGGTGCCCCCGTGATGGACACGATGACCGCCGTTTGACCGGGTTGCAGTTCTGCCAATGTTGCCATTAAGCGGCCACCACAGGTCGGACAAGGATTTGGGCACAATCGTTGCCCCGGAGGCAGAGTTTACAATCCGCGACCTGAAGCAAACAGGGGGAACCGGGTTGCAACACTTGCAGTCGGCAACCGTGTCGCAGGCCCAGTTCCGCCAGACGGCCGATCCAGTCCGCGGTGCCGGTGATCTCGGCGATTTCGGCCCATTCCCCAGCACGGAGCATATCAAGTGGGAGTAGCATGGGAGGATGACCCAGCAGGCAGGCTTATTGAGACAGTGTCTCATTTCCAGAATAGGAATCCCACCCGATTCTGTCAAGCAGCAAAGCGACCAGATCCGGTTCGGAAATGTGGGGAAGAAATCCGATCGCTTCTCGAAAAACCCGATAAAATCCCAGCGTCGGGCCCAATCTGACCGTTCTGCCGCGTAATTTGCGTGACGGAGCGTGGAAATTCGCGCACAATAAATTTTGTGACTTGTTCCCTCCCCGCAATCGAATCTTTTCAATCGAGGTTCTCCATGTCCCGAAAGAAACAAACCGCGTCTCGGCGTGGGTTTCTCAAGGTTTCTGCTGCCGCGGCCGCGGGTGCCGCAGTGTTGCCAACTGCCGTTCATGCCGGTTCGAGCGAAACCATCAAGGTTGCCCTCATCGGTTGCGGCGGTCGTGGCGGTGGCGCAGCGCTGAACGTCCTGCACGCCGACCCACATGTGAAAATCACCGCCGTTTGCGACATCTTCAAAGATCGTGCCGAACATAAACTCAAAGAACTGCGTGGCGCGCAAGGCGGCAAACACGCCGACCGCATCACCGCCACCCCGGACACCATCTTCAGCGGATTTGACGGCTACAAACAAGCCATTGATAGCGGCGTGGATTATGTGATCCTGGCCACATCGCCCGGCTTCCGCCCGCTGCACTTCGCCTACGCAGTCGAGAAGAATAAACACGTCTTCATGGAAAAGCCGCACGCCGTGGATGCCGCCGGTGTCCGCAGTGTGATCGAAACCGCAAAGAAGGCCGAACAGAAGAACCTCGGCGTTTGCGGTGGTTACACCTATCGCTACGACCTCGGCAAGCGTGAGACGCTCAAGCGTGTCCATGATGGAGCCATCGGCGATATTCTGGCTGTCCACACCACCTACCTCACGGGCGACCTGTGGTATCGCGGCAAACAGGCGGACTGGTCCGAAATGGAAAACCAGATCCGCAACTGGTACTACTACACTTGGCTCTCCGGTGACTTCCTCGTCGAACAGGCGATCCACAACGTGGACAAAGCCCACTGGACGATGGGGGACACGCTCCCCGTGGCCGCCTACGGTCAAGGTGGCCGTCAAGTCCGCACGGATGAGAAATGGGGGAACATCTGGGACAACTTCTCCGTGGTGTACGAATACGCCAACGGAGCGAGAGTCTTCCTACAGTGCCGTCAAACCAGCGGTTGCCAGTCACAAGTGATGGATCACATCATCGGTAGCAAAGGCTCCGCCCAACTGATGCAGAACCGCATCGAAGCCAAAGGCGGCAACTGGACCTACGACGGCGACCCGAACCTCGCCAACGCCTACGACCGGGAACACTTCGAGCTGATCCAGAGCATTCGTGCTGGCAAGCCGATGAACGACGGTATCCGTTCGGCCATGAGTACGCTGATGGGCATTCTGGGCCGGGAAGCCGCCTACACCGGCAAACGGATTACCTGGAAGCAGATCGAACAAGCGAAGTTTAGCCTGGCTCCGAAGGAGTATGCCTGGGGTCCGAACCCGGCCGCTCCGGTCGCGCTGCCCGGCAAGTACAAACTTGTCTAAGATCGGCACCCGATAATCTCCACGCAAGCCCACGGGTTGCCCCCGTGGGCTTGTATTGCCTGTACCTCAACCTCCCCAACTTCGGAGTTTCCTCTTGATGACCAGTCGCCGTGAGTTTCTGGCTGCCGTTCCCGCCGCCCTGGCATTGCCGGCTGTGCTGCACGCCGCGGAATCGCCCAAACTCAAAAAAGCCGTCAAATACGGCATGATCCGAGTGCCCGGCACGCCAACCGATAAGTTCAAACTGCTGAAGAAACTCGGCTTCCAAGGGGTCGAAATCGACAGCCCCAGCAACCTCAATCTGGCGGAAGTTGTCGCCGCCCGTGATGCCACGGGCATCATCGTGCATGGAGTGATTGACTCGGTCCACTGGCGAGACACGCTCTCGGACCCGAACCCGGAAGTGCGGGCCAAGGGGCTTGCGGCCTTGAATCAAGCGCTGAAAGATGCCAAAACCGTTGGTGCGGATACGGTTCTGCTCGTACCCGGTGTCGTGAAAGGGGATGTCACCTACGAACAGTGCTGGGAACGCTCCACGGCTGAGGTGAAGAAAGCCATTCCCGTCGCCGACAAACTCGGGGTCAAAATCGCCATCGAAGTCGTTTGGAACAACTTCATCACGAAGCCAGAACAACTGGTTGGGTATGTCGATCAATTCAAAACTCCGACCGTCGGAGCCTATTTCGACATCAGCAACATGATTAAGTATGGCGTTCCCCCGGCCACTTGGATTCGCCAACTCGGCCCCCGCATGTTGAAGTTCGACTTCAAAGCCTACAGCATCGAGAAGGCGAAGGCCGAAAAGAAAGAGTACGCCGGGTTCCAAGTGGGGATCGGCGAAGGCAGCGAAGACTGGCCCGAAGTCCGTAAGGCGTTGGCCGAAGTGGGCTACCACGGCTGGGCCACTTCCGAAGTCGCGGGCGGCGATGAAAAATGGCTTGCCGATGTTGCCGCCCGGATGGACAAGGTTCTCGGATTGGAGTAAGAAATCATCTACAAATGTTCAGGTTCAAACCCCCTCAGATCCGAACAATTCGGTAGAACACACTGGCGGAACGGCACTTCCGCCAGCCCCCCGCCCCGCGGGCACACTTTTTCGGAGGCCCGCATGGATGTGTCGCCGACACTGCGATCACGCCGGATACTTGGGCTCGATCCGGGGTTGCAAACCACCGGCTACGGTGTCTTGGAATGCACGGTCAAAGGTATCCGCGTCGCCGAAGCCGGGGTGATCCGCTCCGCCCACGATGGCCGGGACACCCCGGACATGGCGGATCGTGTCAAGGTGCTGTACGATGGTTTAGTCGAAATCCTCGATCAATGGAAGCCAACCGCCATCGCGGTCGAACAGTTGTTCGCCCATTATGAGCATCCCCGCACGGCGATTCTCATGGCCCACGCGCGCGGCTGCTTCTTCCTGGCCGGGGCACAACGCGGTATCCCTGTTTTCAGCTACGCCCCGACACGGGTGAAGAAGACCATCACTGGGCACGGTCGCGCCAGCAAGGAACAGATGCAGGCGGCAATTACGCGTGAACTCAACTTGGCCAAACCGCCCGAACCGCACGATGTCGCCGATGCCCTGGGAATCGCCTTGTGTCACGGCTTTGCCTCGGGGTTCATGGTCCACGGTCCACGGTCCAGCGTATTTACCGGAGTGAATCTGAAAGCCTTGCTCGGTGAATCGGTTCCCCCCACCGTTCAGGAACCCTTGGACAACAATGATTGACCATCCGCAATGAACGATGAATCATCCACCATGGACCATGGACCATTAGCAATGGACAATCAGCCATGATGACCCGCATGACCGGCACCCTCACGCGTGTGCTGGACGATGAGGCCCGGCTTGAAATCGGGGCGTTCGAGTATCAGATCCTGCTCCCCGAAGCCGTCCGACGGCAACTGCAACTTCACGCGGGCCGAGAAGTGACATTCCACATCACGGAGTATCTGGAAGGGAACCCGTCCGGCAATCGCTTCGTACCCCGGCGGATTGGCTTCCTAACGGAACTCGAACTCGAATTCTTCGAGTTATTCTGCACCGTTGAGAAGATCGGCGCGAAAAAAGCCTTGAAAGCGATGGCCCGCCCCGTCCGAGAAATTGCCGATGCCATCAACCGTCAGGACGCAAAATGGCTCAGCACACTCCCCGGCATCGGCGCGGCCACCGCGGAACAGATCGTGACCACGCTGAAGCGAAAAGTCACCCCATTCCTGATGGCCGCCACCCCGCCGACCGCCGTCCCGGCGACGGACTCCGACCCCGCGCCCGTGACGGAAAAGAAATCCAGCGGTCGCCGCAAGCCACCACCCGAGCCGATCAGCGTATCGGACTTGCCCGATGGCTCACTGGTCGAAGACGTGTATCAGGCGTTGATGGGTTTGGGCCACCCTCCCCAGGAGGCGCGAACCCGCATCGACGGGCTGCTATCCTCTGGGAAGAAGTTCACATCGCTCAACGAGGCTCTGACTCTGATTTACGCGAACCGAGGATGAACCGATGGCCATTACAATTGATTTGACACCCGATCAAACGGAACGCCTGAGCGACTTAGCACAGCAACAAGGCATAAGCACTGAAGAGTTGGCCCGTCAAGCACTACTGGATTTACTGGACCGTCGATTAACGATTGATTCTGCAACGCAATACATCCTCCACAAGAACAGCCAACTCTATCGGCGGCTCGCGCGATGATTTACCTTACATTGGATGAAATCATCCGCCTGCACAATGCCGTTCTGACTCAATCGGGCGGACTGCCTGGGATCAAGAACCTTGGGTTGCTCGATTCGGCAGTAGCACAACCGCAGATGACTTTCGGCGGTGTCGATCTCTACTCGACTCTACCCGAGAAAGCAGCAGCCCTTGGCTTCTCTCTCTCGCTTGTAATCATGCGTTCGAGGATGGGAACAAGCGGATCGGCCACGCCGCCATGGAATTGTTCCTCGTATTGAACGGGTACG
>JAIXLE010000196.1 GCA_026931725.1 Bacteroidales bacterium | reverse complement strand
GTGTGTCACTGTGTATAGCATGATGGCGGATGGTGTGGTATTTCTTCATCTCCTCTATGTGGCTTACGTCGTCCTCGGGCAGGCGGTGATCGTCGGCGCGGGGACGTTCCGCACGGCGTGGGGGCGAAATCCGTGGTTTCGTTGGTCGCATCTGACCGCCATCGGAATTGTTGTCTTTGAAGAGTTCATGGGCTGGACTTGCCCGCTCACGACCTGGGAACAACAACTGCGGGCACTCGCGGGGGAACCGTGGCGGGCGGATACCTTCATGGCCCGGCTTGCCCATGAGTTGCTGTTCTCCAAAGATATCAACTACGACTGGCCGCCCGTTCTGTTCACGGCTGTTCACATTGCGTTCGGGGCACTCGTGATTCAGGGATTTCTGCTGTACCCGCCGCGGTGGTTTCGGATGCATCGCAACACTCCCCCTCACCCGCCCGCCGCGGCTTAGTTCCGCAAGGGGCGGCTTCCGCTCACCCTGCGGCCAACGCGGGAAGACCCCGATGCGCGAGCCGAAACACGTCTGACGCATCGTGGAAGTGCGAACCGTCGCTAAAATGGTCGGAAGCCACCCGGAGCCGGAATCTCATGACCGTCACTTGTCCGTACTGCGGCGATACACTCGATCTTCCCGAACCGTTCTCCGCTCGCACCATCCGATGCCGATCGTGCCAAACGACGTTTGCTCCGCACAAGTCCGGCACATTGCCATCGGCTGAATCATGGGAATCACACGCCCACGAGGAAGGGAAGCCGAACACCCACGCTGCGCGACACCGTCCGAATGGGCGTATCTGGCTCCTGGGAATCCTGTCCCTACTGGTGTTCGGCGGGTGTACCAGTGGGTGCGTCCTCTCGATTTTGCTGCTGATTTTTCCACGGTTTGAACCGATCACACACGCGGCAGGACAATTCACAGCCGTCTTCCCCGATCCTCCAGACACGTTGTCTCAGGTTTGGAACGAGACGTTCCCCGCCGTGGGGCTGGAGGCTCAACGGGGATTCACCCAGGAACGCTATTTTGCCCTCTATGCGGATCTGCCCGCGGCAGAATGGCGAGCCGACACGAAAGGCGTTCTTCCACAGGTTGCGGCCTGGGTGGCCGAATCTTTCCCTGGTTGTCGAGAAGTGCAACGGGAATTCACGTTCCACGATGGATATGAAGCCTTCGATATTCGTTATGCATTTGCGAATACCCCTGATATGCTAATCCTACGGGTCATTCGGCGGGATCATCGCGTGTTTGTGATCGGAGTCGATGGCTCCATTTCTCCGAGTGACCCACGGGTACAAGAGTTTTTCGTGCGATTCCGCGTGCATCACCGGCAAGAATAACCGGCTAGATTTCCACACGCATCCATCGTTCCGTATCGCGGACCATACGGGGCGGTCGTGGACCGCCAGAACCGGGCCAGCCGCCGGGCATTTTTGAGGGTTTTCGCCGCGGTTTCTGCCTCGTGTTGAACTCAAAATTCTGTCGAATTTTGGGGATCGACCGAAAATCTCGATCAGCCGTTCTCGAATCTTCCTATAGATCCGCGCCGAACATGCCCCCGAGTTTTGGAGGAACGGCTGCGGTCAGGCCGCCCGAACCGCTGGGGAGGTAAGATATTATGTTGAAGAAACTGATGCTCGCCGGAGTCGTGACCGCCGTCGCTTTGGTCGGATTACGCGAAACCCGATTCCTCGGCTACGCCAAACAGGAACTGGCCGATGCCCGCCAATGGGTCGACGATCAGGTGCCGGTCGAAAAGAAAATCGAACAGATGCGCAAAGACGTGGCCAACCTGGACCGCGACGTGGAGCAGGTCAAAGGGAGCCTTGCTCGTGAAATCGTTGAAGTCCGCGATCTGACGACGGAAGTCGGGAAACTGCGGGCCTCAGTCGAAACTGAGCACAAAGGACTCGTCAAACGTGGTGAAGAAGTCAAAGCCGCCACGGAATATGTTTCCTACGGTCGAGCCCGCATTCCCGTTGCGGAAGCCAAGGAACTGCTCAAGCAGAGCGTGGATACGCACCTGAAACGGAAACAGCAACTGGCGAGCATGGAGAAAACGCTCTCGCACCGCGAACGCATCAAGGACACCCTGGAAAAACAACTCGACAGTATGTCCAAGCAAAAGCAAGAACTGCGAGCCGCGATTGATGCCGTCGAAGCCGAGTACAAAGCACTCCAGTTGCAGCAAATGGAAAGCCAGTACCAAAACGATGATACCCGACTCTCCCGCGTGAAAGACTCTCTGTCCGACCTGCGCAAGAAACTGGACATCGAACGGGAGAAACTCAAACTCTCGCCCCGCATCTATGAACCCGAAACCCCGGCTGTGACGCAGTCCGTGGACGACATTCTGGCTCCTTTGAACTCATCGCATCCGACCACGATTCACGATTCTGAAGATTAACTCTGGGTCGCCCTCCTGGAATCCCTCCTGCTCACCCGGTCCATCAAGACCGGGTGATGCGTTTTTGTGGCACTTGGAAACGGTGTGC
This sequence comes from Bacteroidales bacterium, assembly GCA_026931725.1. Lineage (GTDB taxonomy): Bacteria > Planctomycetota > Planctomycetia > Gemmatales > Gemmataceae > JAIXLE01. The sequence goes on along the minus strand of JAIXLE010000196.1, from coordinate 11,010 downwards.
CAGCGTGTGATGGCCCCAATGGGGCAAAATCTTCTACAATGGGAAGGTATGGAAACCGCCGCCATCCGCACTGAATCCTTGTTCCGCAGTTACCGCCGACCTCGGAAACGCTGGACCCGCCCGGACCCGAACGCCGCCACCGAATTTGTGGCCCTCGATGGGGTGAACCTCGAAGTCCGCCCCGGTGAGTTGTTCGGCTTGCTCGGCCCCAACGGAGCCGGGAAAACCACCCTCATCAAAATTCTGACGACCTTGCTTGCCCCCACGTCCGGCCGAGCCTGGGTGGATGGCATCGACGTGGTCGCGGACCCCTACAGCATTCGCCCACGCATCAACATGGTGTCCGGCGGCGAATCGAGCGGCTACGGCATCTTGACGGTGCGCGAGAACCTTTGGCTGTTTAGCCGGATTTATGGTGTCGAAAATAAACTCGTCCGCACACGCATCGACCGCATGTTGGATGTGGTCGGACTCACCGAGAAAGCCAACAACCGCGTCAGCCACCTATCCACCGGCCAACGGCAGAAGATGAACTTTTGTCGAGGCTTCATCACGGACCCCAAAATTCTCTTTCTGGATGAACCCACACTCGGCCTGGATGTGACCAGTGCCCGTGCCATCCGCAACTACCTGCGGGAATGGATGGCCGAGAAACCCGCTCGCACACTGCTCCTGACCACGCACTACATGGCCGAAGCCGATGAATTGTGTGATCGGTTGGCGATCATCGACCACGGCAAACTGCTCGCCTGCGATACCCCGACGAACCTGAAACGGCGGGTGCAGCAGTACCCCATTTTTGAACTCCAACTGGCCCCCGGCGCGGCACGGATCGACGAACTGACCCGCCTACCAGGTGTCCATCAGGCCACGGCCACGGAATCGCCGAATGCCGTGGATTGGAAGGTGGCTCTCCTCGAAGAATCCGCGATCGGTTCCGTCGTACAGCATCTCGTTCATGTTGGAGGGAAAATCCTGACGTTGAAGAAGGTAGAACCAACCCTGGAAGATGTGTTTATCGAACTGGTAGGCCGCAGCCTGACCGCGAGCAGCCCGGCCGCACCGACATAACGACCGGCATCACGCCAATCAGCAGGCCGTGTGTCGAGGATCGCCCGGTCGTTTCCCGACTCGCAAACGAGCGGATACGCGGAATGGCTCCGATTTGTGCCCCGGTTCGCGTGGGTTCCGGGCATCCCGGCTTTCTTCTGACCGCTTTTCTGGGATACGATTGGATAGGTAGTTTCCGCAACTTCATGCCCCGAGGGATCATCGTGGGACAGAAGATTGAAAAGGACGTACAACGCTTTCGCAAGATCGTCCGCGGTAAGATTAAATCGAACTTATCGAAATATATTAGCCGAGGCGAGATGATCGGGAAGAAAGGGAACGATCTGGTGTCGATCCCGATGCCCCAGATCAACTTACCGCAATTCCGATATGGTCAGAAGGGTTCGGGGGGGGTCGGTGTCGGCGACGGGCAACCGGGGCAGCCGCTTTCCCAACCCCAGGACGGCGACGGTGACCCCCAAGCGGGCGATCAACCCGGCGGACACATCCTCGAAGTCGAAATGTCCCTGGAAGAACTCGCGGACATTCTCGGGGAAGAACTGGCACTCCCACGGATTGAGCCGAAGGGAAAGAAGAACGTCGTCACCGAAAAAGAGCGCTATTCCAGCATCCGCAGCGTCGGCCCGGAATCGTTACGACATTTCAAGCGGACTTACAAAGAAGCGTTGAAACGGCAAATCTCCTCCGGCACCTACAACCCCACTCGGCCGCTGGTGGTCCCGGAACGTGAAGATAAACGGTATCGCTCCTGGAAAGAGTTCCCCCGCCCGGAAGCGGTGGCCTGCGTCATCTACATGATGGATGTCTCCGGCTCGATGACCGATGAGCAGAAAGAGATCGTCCGCATCGAATCGTTCTGGATCGACACCTGGATCAAGGCCCACTACAAGGGTGTGGACCGGGTGTACATCATTCACGACGCATCGGCACAGGAAGTGGATGAACACACGTTCTACCACACCCGCGAAAGTGGCGGCACGAAGATCAGCTCCGCTTATGAGCTTTGCAACCGCATTATCGACACCCGCTACCGCCCGAATGACTGGAACCTGTATGCGTTCCACTTCTCCGATGGAGACAACTGGGGAGACGATGTCCCCAAGTGTCTGGAGTTGCTCGCCCAGCAACTTTTACCGAAATTGAATCTTTTCGGATACGGCCAGGTGGAATCCCCCTACGGCAGCGGCGAGTTCCTGGAACACATTAGCGAACTGCTGAAAGATCACAAGAATGTCGTCGTGAGCCGAGTCCCGGATCGTGAGGCGATCTTGGATAGTATCAAGCAGTTTCTGAGTACGGGGCGGTAATGCGTGGCCACGGGGTTTGGGATGCGGTCCCGTGGCCGCGATCTTCGCTTGGTCCCGCCCGCTTCTACTCTTTGAGTTCCTGAATCTCGATTTTGCGGAACTCGCAAGGGTGGCTCTCGGATTGCAGGGAAATCGTGCCGCGATCCAACATCAGATTGCCATTCCGCGCCAGGCTCTTGGCGTGGGCATCGCGTGGGTCGAGTTGCGGTTTCTCATACTCCAGGACGAGTTCCCCTTCCACGAAGTGCCGAATCTTGCCGTTGCCGTGGACTTCGATTTCACATTTCACCCACTGGTCGCCGTGGTAGGTCTTGCTGCTGCTGTTCGTGCAGTGCGGCGTGAACAGTTTGCCGTTGAGAACGACGTTGGTGCCCGGCGTACACAAATTGGCCGTGGATCGTTTGTCCTTGCCGTTGCCGCCCAGAAGTTGCACTTCGATGGAGACGGGGAAATCCTGATCCTTGCTCATCGTCTTCGGGGATTCGCCGTGAATCATGATGCCGCTATTGCGATACGCCCAACCGGGGCCGCCTTTGCACTGCTCGCCGGTGAAGCGGTACTCCAAACGGAGGCGGTAACTCCCAAACGGCTCATTGAAGAACAGATGGCCGAACGTGTTGTGGAATTCCGGGTACTTGTCGGCATCGTAGCCGACTTTCAGCACGCCATCTTCGACACGGAAGGTGTTGCCGTAGTTCTCGCCAGCTGCGTGGTAGCGGATCTTGGGTGTCCAGCCGGTGAGATCCTTGCCGTTGAAGAGGGACCGCCACGGGCCATCATCAGCCGCCGCGGTTTGCACGCAGACGAACGCCAGACCGAGAGCCATCATACGCATGAGATTGTTCCGAAGGAAGGTGACGGTTTGCCAGCGGCCAGTGTACTCCGATCTCGTGTCCGCGTCTGCTTTCCGCATCTGCGATCGGGTGAACGGAACCGGGGACTGTCGTCCCCGGTTCGGGAACAACCGTCTGAACCGGGGACTGTCGTCCCCGGTTTTCTGACACACGCAACACTCAAGCCGGTTTGTGTATCAGGACGCAGGCGGTTCGGCTGATGGGTGGGGGGACTCGGGGGCCGCGGCAGCGCTCGGAGCGACGGCAATGGGTTGGTGTGATGGTTGTGGGGTGCTCATCGGTACGCGGGAATCCGGGATCGACCGAATGACTCGTCGCAGCAGCCAGACACCCACCAGCAGGAGCGGCAACCAAGGCACCAACGCGACAACAATCAACCCCACGGATTCACCAAAATTGCGGAGTTGGGTCGAAGATTTTGAGAAAGTTTCCTGAACTCGTGACAGGAAAGTCGGCGGCTCCGGCAGGGTGGGCGGGACGTAGGCGGCATCTTCGCGGGCCATCAGGGTGATGGTGGACATGGCCGACATCGTGGCGAGATATTTCAGTCGCCCTTCGGCTCGTTCGATGTTCCCGCGGAGCTCGGTGATCTCTCGGCGAATTTTCAGAATCGCATCCAATGTCGCGGCTTCTCGCACCATCTTGTTGAGTGCTTCTTCCTCGGCTTTCAAGTTCTTGACGCGGGCCTGGAGATCGAGGAACTCTTCCGTCACATCTTGTGAATCGGAGGAGTTGCGAACTGGGGTTCCCAGGGCCGCGAGTGCGTTCATCGTGAATCGGAACTGCTCAGCCGGAATCTTGAGAACCCAGGTGGCCGTGCGGCGTGCCCCGGTGTCACCGCTGCTGTCGGACTTGGCAATATACCCTTTCTGTTCCAGAATCAGCTTTTCAATCTGTTTGGTGGTTTCCGTGAGATCCTGAACGACCACTTCGAGGCTGGCGTTGTAGATGATTTTGCGGCTGATGGCATCCTGGTCCGCAGCGGGCTTTGCCTCCGCGGCCTGACCGGCCGCCGGATCTTCCACGCGATTAGCGGCCATTTTCGTAGCTATGCTCGTACCGTCCCCGCAACCGGGAGCCGCGAGGGCCGGGATCAGCAACACCAACAACAAGGGATAGTACCGCGACATGGCCATCCTCGAAATAGGCTCTGATATGGCTGAACGGTCTGCATAAGTGATCCCGTCATCATCGGATTATTCCCAGACTTGTGCGTGTTACTATAATGCCCGGATGTTACCGACTGTTTATCTCAAGATTGATCGCCGTTCGTCACACCCCTGGATTTTCCAGAAGATGGTGGAGAAGCCCGCCACACGCATTCCGCCGGGTTCGGTGGTGGATGTCGTGGAACGCTCGGGCCAGTGGGTCGCACGGGGTTTCTACAACGGGCACTCCCGAATCGCCGTGCGGGTGCTGACCGCGGATGCGAACGAGGCCATCGACGAAGCGTTCCTGGAACGGAAACTCTCCGCAGCCATCACCTTCCGCCGCGAGATGTTGAAACTGGATACCGTCACCGATGCCTACCGGCTCGTGCATTCGGAAGCCGATGGGCTGAGCGGCTTGGTCGTCGATCGCTTCGGCGATACCATCGTCATCGAATACTTTTCCGCCGGGGCGTTCCGACTCCGCGACACCGTGCGGGCCGTTCTCGATCGGCAGTTCCCCGGTAGCCGGTTCTATTGGTTCGCGGAAGAACATGTACAAAAGCAGGAATCGTTCGATTGCCGAGCCCCGGAGCCACCGGCACCGGGCGTGATCCGCGAACACGGCCTGCAATTCCGCGTCGCTCCTGGCAGCAAGCACAAAACCGGCTTCTTCGTCGATCAGCGAGACAATCGGAAAACGCTGAGTACATTCTGTGCGGGCAAGTCTGTTCTGGACTTGTGCTGCAACAGTGGCGGCTTCTCGGTGTACGCCAAAGCTCTGGGCGGAGCCAGCACGGTCACGGGTGTCGATCTCGACGAACAGGCGATCGACATGGCGAAGCAGAACGCGAAGCTGAACAAAGCGGACATCCGCTTCGTTCAGGCGGACCTGTTCACCTGGCTGCGGGACATCCTGCCGAACGGGCAGCGGTTCGACACGGTAATTCTCGACCCGGCAAAGATGACCCGCGACCGGGAAGCGGTCGACTTCGCCTTGAAGAAGTATTGCGACATGAACCGTCTGGCTCTCCAGGCGGTCGCGCCGGGTGGGGTCTTTTTAACCTGCTCCTGCACCGGGTTGGTCAGCGAGGCGGATTTCCTCGAATCGATTCGCCGGGCCGCGTGGCAAGCCGGACGCACGGTGCAGGTGTTCCAGGTCAGCGGAGCCGGGGCCGATCATCCGTACCTGCTGCACGTCCCAGAAGGGCGGTATCTCAAAGCGGTCTTTTGCCGGGTGATGTGACCCAGTGGCGTTGGGCGAACCCTTCCGTTTAGGAGCCACCGACCACCCGCACAGGCTGCTCGTCCCGCAGCGGTTGCGTCAAGTGGTCGGCACGGGCTTCCGCTTTGAGCCGCGCGGAACCGGATTTGGTGGCTTCCACATCGACCAGGAAATCGACCGTGCCGCCCGGTGGGATGGTTTCCACCATCGGGAATGTGACCGTCGGCCCATCCACGCGTGGGCTTTCGCCGCTCGGTCCACGGCCGCCGTGCAGAGTGAGTTCATCCGTCACGGTTAGGGCGACTTCGACCCGCTTGGCGGGGCCATTCCCCCGGTTCCGCACGGTGAGCTTGACCGTTCCGCGTCGGCCGGCGGGTACTTCCCGCACGGGGTCGACTAGTTGCAAAGTCAACGCCGGTTGTCCGTGAACGGCCACGCTCGTCTGTCCCGTGGCCCGCAGACCGTTCGCCCCTTCAGACGATGCCGCCACGGTGATGGTGCCCGCTTCGGCGGTCTGTTCGGCCACGGCAGTCATCCGCAAGGTTTTGCGTTCCCCCGGTGCCAGCGTGCCCACGGTCCAAGTCACCACATCGGCCAGAGAATTCCCCGTGGATGTGGACTTCGCCGTCAGCGATCGGGGCAGTGTGGCGCGGGCCGAGACACCCATCAGCGGCGTTTCCCCCGTGTTCACCACGACGACATCCCAGGTGCCGGTCTGACCGAGAATCACTTGTTCCGGGCCGGAAACCGATACCGTCATGTCCGAACGGCGAATGGCAACCGTGGCTTCCGCGCGATCATTCAATCCCCCGCTCGCCACGATGTTCGCGCGGATTCCGAATGCGCCGGTCTTGTCCGCCGTCAGGGCGACATCGACACTCTTAGACCCGCCAGCCGGTACGCTGCCGATCGCCAGTTCGACGGGGTTTTTGCCATCCGCCGCTTGCAACCCGGCATCGAACGCCACCCAGGCCGTCGCCCGTTCCAGAGGAACCGCACTCGGATTGTTCACCGTGATTTTGACTGGCACCGGCGTACCGATGGCCGACTGTTTCGGCACGTCGAGCGTCATTTTGAGTTCAGATTTCTCAACCGTGAACGCTCCTTCCCGCTTGGCGGTTCTGCGGTCGGGTGTCCCCGCGACGACAGCGAGGGTGAAAGCCCCGACACGGGTCGGCTTCAGGTACACCGTGATGGTCCGAGAACTGCCCCCCGGCACCACGAAGGGAGTCCAGGTGAGGGATCGCCCCGATTGCCCGGCGATCGCGGGTTCCGCACGCACGAACTCGGCTCCTTCTGGCACAGCGGCTTGGACGGAGACGGGTTGACTGTCCGCCTTCCCCGCGTTGGCGATCACGATTTCCAAGGGTGTCTCCAAGCCGACCCCGGCCAACTTGGGAGGAACCACATCTAACGAGAGAACGGATGTCGCCCATTCGACCGTGGTTTCCTGACGGCCCACGACGGTGCCCGCGTTGGTGCCATCCGGTTTGAGCACTTCCACGGCAATCCGGGTGGTGCCCGCGGCGGCAGTCGGTTGCACCACGGCTACGGCGGCGGCCCCATCCGAACCAGCGATGACTTCTGCTTCTTTCTGATTCGACCCGGAAAGCACGGCCGTCGTCCCGACTCCCGAGCGCGAGGCCAGCACAGCGGGGGCACCATCGAGAATGCGATACCGAACGCGCAGCCCCTCGGCGGGTTGACCGCTCCCGGCTCGGGTGACTTCCGTGGAGAGTAACGCTTCCCCGCCGGCTCGTGAGATCACCGGCGGCGGGAAGTTGAACTGTGTATCGGACCAAGTGAGTCGGCTCGTGATGCGGCCATTGCGCCAATCATGTATCTCCGGCGCATAGGCCGTGACCACCGTTTCCCCAGGGACCGCACAGGACACCACGCACCAAGTCTGCCCAGGGTTGATTGTGAAATCATCTGCGGGATCATCATTCCCGCGTGTGATCGTATGTTCTCGATAATCGGTGTAGCTGACCGCGTAATGGTTATCGACCTTGTAACCGCGACCGGCAAAGAGCCCAGATTCATCCACTTCCACAATGTAGCCGGGGCCATCGAGAATCCACTCGACCCGGCGTGAGCGGCGGGCTTTCCCTTCTCCATCGACAACCGAAGCGATGAGAACCTGCTGACCGTTAATGGGATTCGTGACGCGGCCCGGCGTGAGGTCAATTCGGCAAGCGAACGGGTCGAAGTTTTTGAAGTACGCACGCCCAGCCGGTTTGGCGTGAGTCCGCACGATGTCGCCGCCGAAGCCCCAATTGGGGAAATAGGTAGGGTTGTACGCACGCAGGCACCCGAACGGAGCGATTCCGCAGGAAACGAGGAAAAGCAGTATGGGAATCCGTCGGAACATAAGGGAATCGCTCCCGGTACACCTCAGCGCGGGGTATCCCCCAGCTCGGTTCGATCGGGAGGCTATACGATGACAGCAGGGTCCAACGCAACCCCGGTTGCCCGGTGTCTGGGAGCATTGGGAGTGCTTGGACTGTTTGAACTCATGAAAACCGACCGCGGAACGTGCGGAGGAATGAAGACATCAGCGACTGTACCACGCGGCGAGGCGGGCCAGTTCACCCCGTTCGGCCAGGATGCGGACGGCCCGCAATTGCCGAGCCGTGCCGAGGACGGTGTTGTAACCAAAATGATCATCGGCCATCCGCACCGCGCGGATGAGCGTAGCCAGGGATGACGCGCGCGGAGTTGACGGGAGAACGGTTGCGGTCAGAACCCGATTGAGCCACATGACCACGGGGAACGTGAGCATCAGACAATCCAACCCCATCCAGAATGTTGTGCCGAAGTGGGGTCGTCCGCAAAACTGCAGCGACTGCACTTTCACGCGGTAGTACCGTGTCAGAAACTGGGTCGATTCGGAATCGAGTTCACCCCATGGCGTTTCCGCTTGGGCAAAGGTGGTCCGCTCGGGAATGGCTCGATGCAGGCGCGGGATGGTGCCCCGCCCGGTGGCGAACTGCCAGGCCGCCCAGAAACGGGTGAGCTTCCCCGTGCGCCCCACACCCGCATCGGGGCCGTTGTCCTTGCGGGCATAGACCATCGCCGCTTGACGGAACAGCATTCGCCCCACCCATCCCGGCGGGGACAGCGTGGCGGGATCGGTCGGGGTTTCTTCGATCGCGGCGGCGGCTAGCACTTTCAGAATGGGTCGCACCCCGCCCGCGAGGGCCGCACTCCGCATCGGCTTGGCCAGTTGGGCGAATGTCAGAACACGCCGAATCCGCAATCCGAACGGCACCCGTGGATCGGCGAGCAGATCATCGACGGTGTCCGCAAATCGGAGGATGTCTTCCCAAGGGAGGTTTTGTCCAGGATGCAGCGGGGGTGGCGGTTCCTTGGCCGCGGCACCGGGGGACTCCTGTTCCACCAGATCCGCATAGACCGCAACTTCTGCCGCATGGTCCGACAAGGGTCGTCCGCGATTCTCAGCCGCGGAGGGACACGCATACCGCAACCCCGCCCGCCAGTGGTCCCCAACCGCGGCCAGCGTGAACGGATAAATGCGGCACGCCGCCGGTTTCGCTTCCGGGCCAAATCGGGCATGAATCCGGCACCGCTGATCCGGGCCGAGAAAGACGCACGCCCCATCGGCGGTGTGGTTCAACCGTTCCGAACCGATCGCGGGTTCCCAGATGAACGCCGGGCGGCCGCCCAGCACGGAATCATCCCAGTTTTGCTGGATGATCCGTTGCTGTTCTTCCGGCGTGACGCGGACGTGATAGGTTCGACAACAATCGGAGCAACTGTGACAATCCCAGTTTTGAATCACCGGCAAGGAACGCACAGGAAGTGACATCGGGAATCGGTCCTACCGGATGATCTCAAAGGAATCGAGGAATTTTTTCACATCGGGGGAATCGGGCCGCCAGAACGGACCTTCCGCCGCGAGATAGTAGGCCGTCCCACTATGGTAGTACGCGCGGATAATCCGATTCGTGACCCCGTCCCGCAAACTGATCTCGAATTCGCGGCCCACAACTCCAGCGGCACCGCGTAACGCCACGGCGCGTTCCCCGAGCAGATCACCGCGTGCCAGGGCTGTTTGCTTGACGGCATTGTACCAGTCTTCCGCATCGTCGGCTGTGTCCGCGTTCGGCCGACCGTGGGCGACCAAGAACAGATCCGGGGCCGCGACATGGGGTTCAACGAACGCATACGCGGTGAGTGGCCAATCGGGAATCGGGGTGTCCGTGTGTTCCACGGGTGAGGGCATCCGCACGCGATATTCTCGGCCCGGTGGGTCGAACTGCTGCCACTCCGCCGAGGACCGCCGAAAAGACTTTCGCACGGACTCCAGCCATTCTTTTTTCAAGAAGTACAGAAAGCCGGACGCGAAACAGCCCAGCAAGAATAGGGCGAGCAACCCTTTCACACGGGTCGTATGGGACCAACCCGCCGCGTAGCTCACGCCGAGTCCCAGCCCAGTCAGCCCCACGGCCAACGCGGTCGGTGCCGCCAAGGTAAAGAGCGGTTCCCGGCCAAACAATAACGGACCCATCAACCAGACCAGCGGGAACAGCCAGGGTAGCAGTGTCAATCCGATCAGAATCGGCGTGGGACCATCTGGGTCCGGCAACAGTTCCTGATGCGGGTCGTGGAGTTCTTCGGGGGAAACCGACTGCGGCACGACAACAGTTTGGCCTCGACGCGGTTGCGGACGAATGACCGGAGGAGCCAGGTATTCTTCCTGAGCCGCCAGAAAAGTTTCCCCGCAAGCCGGACAGCCGACCACACTCCCCAGATGGGCAGTCGAGACGCGGGCAAGCCCGGCACAGTGAGGACAACAGACAGCGTGATTCATGAATCTTTACAACGGAGCCTCAAATAACGACACGGCGGATTGTAGCGAACATCCGCCCTCTTCCGCAACAGAACCCGCCGTGCGGACCCCAACAGGAATACCCGAACGGGAACGCACGGCCAGCTGAAGATCCAGAAAGCCCAGATACGGAACTCCCGGCCTTATACACAAACCCGATGTGGGTGTCTCAAAATCTCCACTTGTCGGACAACCGGGGACTGTCGTCCCCGGTTCGGTGTGTCCTACGGAACCGGGGACGACAGTCCCCGGTTGTGTTCCATTTCCAAATCAGACCGTCTTACTGGGTTCGTGTATTAGAGTCTGTCCCATAAGGGGGATCAGGCTGCAGTGTGGTACTGAAATTCGGCTTCGAGTCCTTGCGGCTTCAGTCGACGAAGCATCAACTGGATCATCGCCAGTTTCACCCACGCTTCCGATGACACCACTCTCTTCTCCCGATCCTTGGTCAACCGCCGGCATCGTCCCAACCACGCAAATGTTCGCTCGACCATCCACCGAATACGGCTTCTCTTGGGTCCGGACTTTGCGACGCAAAGTCTCGTGAATGATG
>JAIXLE010000014.1 GCA_026931725.1 Bacteroidales bacterium | reverse complement strand
CAGCTGGAGAGCGACCCCCGCGCCCTCCCGGCTGTTATCATGGTCGAAAACCTGGATCAACGCAAAATCGCCGCCGCCGCCAAACCGACAGACTTGAGCGTGCGGGCCGTGGCTGGTCAGATTCTGGATTCCATTCACATCGTGGGGTTCGGCATCAAACAATTCCATCGTGAGAAGACCGAAATCACCGGCGTGTTGGAATACACCACCGACGAAATCGCCAAGAAAGCCATTTTTGAACGGATGATCCCGCTGCTGACACTCGCGCAAACCCCCGTGGGGCAGGCACTGGGCACTCAGTTTTCGATTCGCAATCAGGTTTCCGACCCCAATACACCCCTACAACCGGGATTACCGGGGCAACCGGGTTCTCCAGGCTTTCCGGGTTCTCCAGGCTTTCCGGGTATGAATCCGGGTGAACCCGCGTTCACGCCACCCCCCGGCACGGAAATGCCCGGAATGCCACCTCCTGGTACTCCGATTGACCCGGTGACGGGTCTGCCCAGTGCGACGCAACTCAAGCCGATGCTGCCTTCCACGATTGACATCGAATTGTCCGACCGCATCGTGACTTTCACGGCCAGTATCCAGTGGTCGGAAGAAAAGTATCTGGCGTTGATTCGCCCGGCTGTGAACCGAATAACTTCGCAGATCAAAGGCCGCCTCAATGTCTTTTCTGGCAGTTCGGATCAGTTCGCATTGGCGCAAGGCTTGACCCGGCTAGTCGAACGGAAGGAACCATTCCCGCCTGGGGCTTTACCGCGTACCCAGCGGGGGGACGGTTTCCGGTTGCCGTACCCCCCCGATCAGCGGGTGAGTTTCCTGGCCAATTTGTTGCCTTACCTTGGGCACGGGCCGTTGTTCTCGCAGATTGATACTCAGAATGCGCCGTGGTATGGCGAGGCGAATTTGCCCGCGGCCGAATCCTGGGTGCCGGAGTTCCTGGTGCCGTACTACCCGCCGGGCACTTGGCGTGCTTTTGATCCGCGCGGTGGCGGAACCGCGTTCGGAGCAACCAACTACGTTGGGATCGCGGGTCTGGGGCTTGATGCCGCTCGATACAACCCGCGTGACAAATCGGTGGCCAAGAAACTGGGAATGACAGGTTATGATTGGAGTTCCAAACCGGCGGAAGTCACCGATGGCCTCTCCAATACGATCTACATGATTCAGGTGCCCCCGAGCCTCCCGCGACCGTGGATCGCCGGCGGCGGTTCCACACTCGCGGGAGTCGATGACACCGTCAAGAACCCACTGGCGGACTTTGTTCACACCAGCCCGACCCTCGGCAGCGGCACCTATGTTCTCATGGGTGATGGCTCCGTGCGGTTCATCAAAGGCACTGCATCACCAGCGATCTTTAAGGGCATGGTCACACGCGCCGGCGGGGAATCGTTGACTGACTTCGATAAAGCCGCCCCGCCCCAACAACGTAAAGGGGAGAACGCGGAGTTGAAAGCCCAGCCTGTATCGGCACCGCCGACCGCACCCCCAACGCCTTCCCAGCCCGTCCCGGCACCACAAGCGCCCCCGGCTGCGAAGCCTGCCCTGCCCAATTCGTAGTCAGACGATTCCGCTCGGTCACCTACAGTTTGACCGTGGCTAAAAATCGTTTATACCGTACCTCTTGCCGACTGGCTGCAAACCCATCGGCAAGAGGTACGGTGGCTTTTCCCTTCTTCCGTTCCTTCTTCATGGCTCTGATCCGCAAATAGCCGTTTCCCGTCATGGCTTGCGATCACAGCCGCTTGTAATCACTTTCACCATCACTCAACAAAGCGGGCGAAAAACCGATGTGGGCATCGCAGGTTCTGCGTTTGTCGGAAAACCGGGGCAATCGTTCCGGTTGAGTTCTTTCATCTCAAAACCCGGCCGCCACATCGGATTTGGGCATCAGGAAAGATGGAGAACAGCGAAATTGTGAATTCGATCATTTCGTGATTGACGAGCCACCCCCCTGGCGTAACATGAATTTCAAAATCGTAACCCTGATCGTGTCCGCGATTGGCAGGGTTGTGTCGCAGGAATTCTAGCAACGGTTGTGCAACCGTGAGGAGGCGAGATGCGGTTCTCCCAGAAACAACCGGGGTTGGCTCTGATCGAACTTCTGGTTGTCACGGGCATTTTCGCTCTGCTGTTGGGTCTGTTCCTGCCCGCGGTTCTGAAAGCACGGGAGGCCGCCGCTCAAACCTCTTGCGCGGATCGCCTACGGCAAATGGGCACAGCGATTCACCAGTTCGCGGCAACGCATGATGGCTTGTTGCCCGCGAACCCACCCGATGATGCCCCGACCGAGCATCGCGGGAGCCATGTCACGCGTGTTCTGCCGTATCTGGGATACGAGAAATTGGCACGAGCCTACCACGCGGCCCTGGACTGGGCGCACCCGGACAACGCCGCGGTCATTAAAACGGATTTACCTGTGCTGCACTGCCCATCCGCGCCGGACCCGCAACGACTCATTACAGGCATTCGCCCCGAGGAACAGGGTGGGACCAAGTTCACGGCGGCCCCCAGCGATTATGTGGCGGTCACGGGGATCACGAATGCCCTGGTGCCCGCATTGTTCCCGGAGACGTTTGATCGTCGAGGCGTGATCCCCACGGCCGTGCCACGCAAACTGTCCGATATTCCCGATGGCGCGGCCGCGACGCTGATGATCGTAGAGATCGCGGATAAGCCGAATATCTGGCGGGCCGGAAAACGGGTGGACACGCCCGATACGAACGAATTCGGCTATGGAGCATGGGCTGCTCCGACGAACGCGAACAACCCGCGCGGCTATTCCTGGGACGGAACCGGCTTCCCCGGCCCCTGCCCGATGAATTGCTCGAATCTGTACTCCATCTATGCGTTTCATCCGGGCGGTTCCAACATCCTGTTCGCGGATGCTTCGGTGAAATTTGTCAAGCAGTCGATGGATGTCTGGGTCTTGTACGCACTCATCACGAGTAATGGCAACGAGATTCTTGCCCCCGGCGATTATTGATTCAACCGACCCTCCTACCCTGAGATTGACCCCATGCCGACCCGCCTCCGTTCCGCATTCACGCTGATTGAATTGTTGGTGGTCATCGCCATCATTGCGATTCTCATTGGTCTTCTGTTGCCTGCCGTGCAAAAAGTTCGGGAGGCAGCCGCTCGGATGAAGTGCAGCAACAACCTCAAACAATTGGGGTTGGCCGTTCACAATTTCGAGAGCAGTCACGGGAAACTGCCACGGTGTCCGCTCCAGATCGAACCGCTGGAACCGAACTCCGTCACAGTGTTCACACGCTTGCTGCCGTACCTGGAACAGAACGCGCTGTCTACGCAGTACCGTATGGACTTGAACTGGTACGATGCCCCCAACCTGGCACTGGGAAAAAGCCGAATCGGTATGCTGGAATGCCCCAGTGCGCCCGGCACGAATCGCACGGTGGATGGCACGACCAACACCGGAGTGACCTATTCGGTGGCGGCGATCGACTATGCGAACATCACGCAGATCACTGTCAATGCGGCCGTGCGTGCCCAACTCGCTACCCAATACCCCGGTGTCACCTCAACAACCGACCTGACGTGCGTGCTGGGCGTGAACGAAGGCCGCAAGTTGACCGATGTCACGGATGGGTTATCGCAGACGCTGTTGGGGTTCATCGAGATGTCGGATAAGCCGAATATCTGGAAGGTTGGCCCGCCACGCACCCGAACGGGCTACACCGCCCCGAACCCCTACTACAGCGGCTCGAATACCACCAACCTCTACGGCCAAGGTAGCTGGATCGCGGATTATGGGAATGCGCCACGCGGTTTCCTGTGGGATGGGAGCGGCGCACCCGGCCCGTGCCCGATGAACTGTTCTAGCCAATATGGAGTCTGGAGTTTTCATACCGGCGGCTGCAATTTTGTCTTCGGCGATGGGTCCGTTCGGTTCCTGAAGCAGACCATGGACATTTGGACATTTTATGCCGTCATCACACGCAGTTTCGGTGAGACGATTGCCAACTTGTCAGATTGAGAGGACGGCGTGAAGATCTGTATTCGGTTTTCTCTGGTGCCGGTGTGTCTGGTCCTCCTGCTCATCGGGTGCGGGGAAGATGGCCCGAAGATGAAGCCAGTCTTCCCGGTGCATGGCACGGTGAAGGTGAAAGGACAACCGGCGGCGGGCGTGCAATTGAACTTCTCCCCCATCGGCGCGGGAAAGGATGCCACGTTCGCCACGGCAACCTCTTCTGGAGATGGAGCGTTTGAACTGAGTACCTACAAGAAAGGGGATGGTGCCCCGGCCGCGGAGTACATCATCACGGCGTTCTGGCCGGACCACCGCCCCGGAACGACCAAGGTTCGCGCGGCCGCCGGAGAAGAAATCGCCCCGGATCGTCTGAGTGGTGTCTACTCGAACCCGGCCACCTCCAAGCTCCGTGCCACCGTCCGTGAGCAGGACAACACATTAACCATCGACATTCCGTAAATTCCTACTTCGACCAGGTACTGGATCGTGATGCTCATACCTCTGTGCTTCCTGGCCGCGTTCGGAGTGGCGCTGTCGCCGCCTACCCCAGCGGACCCGATCGCGGTTCGTGTCGATCAGCACTTTGCGGACCATTGGAGAAAAACCGTGGTCACACCCGCTCCGGTTTGTGACGATGCCACATTCCTACGGCGGGCCTCACTGGACCTGCTGGGCCGTATTCCCACTGTTGCCGAGGTGCGGGCGTTTCTCGCCGATTCCTCTCCGCACAAGCGAACCGTGCTGGTGGATCGGTTGCTGGCATCGCCGCTGCACGCGCAGCACATGGCCTCGGTTTGGCGGCGGGTCTGGTTGCCGCAATCGGATGCTCCCGCGTTTGCCCGACTGGCTCCGGCTTTTGAAGATTGGATCGCGGAACGACTGACGGCGCGTGTCCCCTATGACGAGATGGTTCGCGAGTTACTCACGATGCCGCCGGGAAGTTTGGATGGTGGCGGTGAGAGCGTGTCACCTCGTGGCTTCCGCGTGGCCAATGAGTACAAACCCGAAAACCTCGCCGCCAGCGCCGCCCGTGCGTTTCTGGGGGTGAACCTCGATTGCGCTCAGTGTCACAATCACCCTTTCGCCAAATGGACCCGCGATCAATTCTGGGAAACGGCGGCATTCTTTGCCCGTCCCATCACCACGCCGACCGGGATACGTCTGGAACTCCCCATCGGCGAAACCGCACGGATGGCCAATCCACGATTGTTGACGGCCACTCCGTTGAACTGGCCCCAAGAGATTCGCGCGGAAACCGGCCCCACATTGTTCGCGGCCTGGGTGACCGCCTCCGACAACCCCTTCTTCGCACGCAATGCCGTCAACCGATTGTGGGCACAACTGCTGGGCACAGGGTTGATCGAACCTTTGGACGATCTCGGAGGCGATGCCCCGCAAGACTATGATCCGGTGCTGGAAGACTTGGCCCGAGCATTCCGAGATGGTGGATACGACTTCGCGCAACTGACACGCGGTATCGTCCTGAGCCGCGTCTATCAGCAGGCCAGTGAACCTGCGACCGAGGTGCCGACAAGTGAAGGGGTTGCTTTTAGTCGGGCGATGGTACGTGGGCTGACGGGCGAGCAGTTGTACGATAGCTTGCGTGTCGCGGGTGGGCATCCCTTGCCGGAAAGCCGAGTGAAAAACCCCACACGCCAGCAGTTTATTTCTCTCTTCCAGAGTGAACGAGCCGGAACCGCGCAACGCTCCGTCATTCAAGCCTTGACACTCATGAATGGCCGTGTCGTGATGGAAAATGTTCAACCCGGTCTGAGTCCGATCGTGCAAGCCGTTTCCGCCCCGTTCTTCCAAGAAGCGGAGCGTATCGACATGCTGTTCCTCTCCGCTTTGGGACGATTGCCGACTGAACCGGAACGCCAATTCCTGGTTGCCCATCTGGAAGCGGGGGCCGCACGCGGCGAACGGACCTCCGCTCTGGCGGACATTTTTTGGGCACTCTTGAATACCGCGGAATTCTCGACCAACCATTAACCCACACCGTAGGTTCCTCCTCATGGAATTGTCGAACATTCTGAATCGCCGGGACTGGCTCGGAACCGCGGCACTCGGTGTTGTGGGGTCCAGTTCGGGTTGGATGCATACGCTGGCCGCTGCCGCGAAACGCCCCAAGAAATCCGTGATCCTTCTGTGGTTGAATGGTGGACCAAGCACCATTGACCTCTGGGACATGAAACCCGGTCATGCCAATGGAGGCCCGTTCCGTGCGATCCGCACCCCGGCGGCGGGCTTGCAACTGTCCGAGCATCTTCCCAAGTTGGCCGCCCTCGGTTCGCAACTGGCGCTGGTGCGTTCGATGACCAGCCAGGAAGGCGATCATGGGCGTGCCGCCGTGTTCGTCCGCACCGGGTATACGCCTCAGGGGGGAATTCTCTTCCCCGTACTGGGGTCGCTCGTGGCTCATGCCTTGTACGATCCCGCGAACGATCTTCCGGGCTTCGTCAGCATTGCTGTGCCCCGATTCGCCACCGCGCCGGGAGGTGGGTTCCTCGGCCCCCGTTTTGGTCCGCTGACAATTGGTAGCGGAGCCACCAGCCCAGATGGGTTGACGGTCCCGTACCTCCGGCGCATGACCGGCGTGACCAAGATGGCCCAAGTGAGTCGGTTCCAGCTTCTCCAGAAATTGGAGACGCTCGCCGTGAAAAAACGCCCCGGAGCCATCGCGGATGCCGCCCGTGCCGCAACCGACAGCGCCGCCCGGCTCATGCAACCTTCCGCAACCGAGACTTTTTTCCTGGAACACGAAGACACCAAGTTACGAGATGCCTACGGTCGCACCGTCTTCGGTCAAGGGTGTTTGCTCGCACGACGATTAGTCGAAAAGGGAGTATCATTCGTCGAAGTATCGCTCGATGGATGGGACACGCACTTGAACAATTTTGAACAGATAAAGGGACTCTGCGCGACACTGGATGCCGGGTTCGCGGCTCTGCTCGCGGACTTGCAATCACGCGGCCTGCTGGATTCCACCTTGGTAGTCTGCATGGGGGAATTTGGCCGTACCCCCAAGATCAACGGGGCCAATGGCCGCGATCACTGGCCGCAAGCGTGGTCGGTCGCACTGGCGGGCGGCGGTGTACCCGGAGGCCAAGTCATCGGGAAAACCAGCGCGGATGGCTCGGCCGTCACCGATCACCCCGTGACGGTCCCAGACCTGATCGCCACGATTTGCACGGCCATCGGCATCGACCCTTCTGGCCAAAACCCTTCCAATGTTGGTCGGCCCATCCGGGTGGCGGACCCCGCAGCCAAGCCGATCCAGGAGTTACTGTGATGCGGGCTTTTCTCCTCATGGTGCCTCTGGCCGTCTTGGCAGCGGTGCTTCTCCCAGGGCGGTTTGTGTCTGCGTTACCGGAACCCTCCCCGAAACGGACGCACACACCCCATCGGAAAGCGACTCCTCCCAACCATTCCTGGGAGTGCCTGCTCCTGGATTCCGCACAGATGCGGCGTGTCCGACTGGATGTGACCATCCAAGGCCGTGCGGTTTCCCAGGTCTGGGATGATGTCTTCTCACAGATGGCTGCGTTTTTCGATCGCAATCACGATGGTCAATTGAATCGAACCGAGGCCCAGTATTTACCCTCCGCTTTCTCCTGGCGACAGTTGCTCTGGGGGCGATCGGTCCCCTACACCGGACAGCCGATCCCCTGGTCCGAACTGGCGACACACGGCCAGGAACAGATTCAGGCCGCCGATCTCGCACGCTACTACCGTTCGGTCGGGGTGGGCAATGTGTCGATTGCCTATGGGAAGTCCCCAAGTGCGGCGACGGTGTCCGCGGCGATGACGCGGATGTTGGACCGCAACGGGGATCAGATCATAAGCCGTTCGGAATGGCAAGCCGCCCCGACGCTCCTGATGAACCGCGATCGCAACGGAGATGAACGGATCTCCGCCGGGGAGTTGGTTTCCCGTGTCGATTATCCCGGTTCGGCTGGTATGCGGTTGGTGTTCCCCCTTTCCCAGGGTTCGCCGTCATCCTCGGAAGAAATTGGCCCTATCGTCCTGCTTCCCACGGATCAATCGGATACCGCCTGGGCTGATACGATCGTGCGACAGCGTGATAAAAACCGCGACGGCCAACTGGATGCGGAAGAAGCCGGCCTGCCAACGGACACCTGGGCTCGCCTCGACACAAACGGTGACAAGTCTTTGACTGCACGCGAGTTGGCTTCATGGCGGTCGCACGCCCCCGATGCCAGCTGGTCCATCGAGATGGGAGCCTGGGAAGCCGATGGCCCAACCGTGCATCACCAGCTCACCGCAGGTGCCACCCGGTTCGTGCTACGAGGCGATCGCGGGCAGTTGCCAGCTGCGATGATCGCGGCTCGACAGCGACTCCTGGCCCAGTTCGCCGAGGTGAGCCAGGAAGGGAACGTCCGGGCGGATGAACTCAGCAAACGCAGTTTGTACGATCTGCAACAACTCCTCACGATTGCCGATCGTGATGGCAATGGCCAGCTTTCTCTGGCGGAAGTGAAGTCGTGGCTGGCCTTGCAGGAAGCCGCGGCCCAAGCCCACGTCCTGGTGAAAATTCTCGACCACGGCCACGGTTGGTTCGAGCGGTTGGATACCAACGCGGATGGCGGACTGTCCCGGCACGAACTGCAAACACACGCGGAGCAGTTGGCCTCGGAGGCGGGGTATCGAACCGCTCCACCTCGTCACATGTTCGGAGTGGTGAGCCGTGGTCTTCCGCAGAACACTTTTGGAAAACCCACTCACGCTGGCCCCGCTTGGTTTCGGGCGATGGACCGCAACCAGGATGGTGTCGTCTCACGGAGTGAATTTGTCGGCCCCGCACACGCCTTTGAGAAGCGTGATCAAAACCGGGACGGAGTCCTATCGGCCGATGAGGTGGAATAGGCCATCCCGATTCGCGGGGGATTCGGACTTCCCCATCGTTGAATCCCGGAGTAACTCCTATACTGATCGCATCTAACTGGGAGATTGCTCGTGGCCGTGCCGTCAATACCGTCTCCAACCGCGTTACGCCGCGAAGGGGACGGACTCCGTATCGACTGGTCCGATGGTGTCAGTACCTTCGTTTCCTGGCAGACACTGCGGAACAACTGCCCCTGCGCGACCTGTAATGAAGAACGGGCTAAGCCGCCGAACCCGTTTCAGGTGTTGTCCGCTGCCGAAGTCGCGGCCGGGGCACCCGCTCCGCTCGCGATGCGGCCCGTTGGCCATTATGCCTATCAGATCGCCTGGAACGACCGTCACGATAGCGGCATCTACCCGATCGAAACGCTGCGGAAACTCGGCGAATCCTAACATCAACGGCTATCCCCAACACGCCACCGGCAAGAGGGAATGGCCTCTCCCGCGTGGTGCGGTATGGGATGGCTAGGAAAGAACATCATGACTCCACAACAACCCCCGATGCCGCCGAAGTTTGCCCTGCCCGGCGTGAAGCACGTCCTGGCGGTCGCCAGTGGAAAAGGCGGCGTGGGAAAGTCCACCGTCGCGGCGAATCTGGCGATGGCACTCCACATGTACGGCCAGCGTGTCGGGTTGATGGATGCCGATATTTATGGTCCATCGGTTCCCATCATGTTCGGTCTGGGCACCGTCGATCAGACGAAGACACCATTCCCGATCGTGAAACAGGGGCTGAAACTCATGAGTATGGGGTTCCTCGTCGAACCCAGTCAGGCGGTCATCTGGCGTGGCCCCAAAGTCGCTCAGGCCGTCGGGACGTTTTTGGCTCAGGTCGATTGGGGCGAACTGGACTTCCTCGTCATTGACTTGCCGCCCGGCACCGGAGATGCGCAGTTGACACTCTCCCAGCAAGCTCCGCTGACCGGGGCCATCGTGGTGACGCAACCGCAGGATGTCAGCTTGATTGATGCCCGCAAAGGGGTGTCGATGTTTTCCGAAGTCAAAGTGCCTGTTCTCGGCATCGTCGAGAATATGAGCTACTTCGTCGGTGATGATGGTAAACGGTACGAACTATTCCGCGCGGGTGGTGGACGGAAACTCGCGGCGGAAATCGGCGTGCCCCTGCTGGCGGAATTGCCGATCGACCCCCGCGTTGCCGAGTGTGGCGACACTGGGGAACCGATCGTGAGCCGCTACCCGGATGCTCCCGTGAGCTTGGCGTATATCGAACTGGGTAAGACCGTCGTGAATACCATGCTCCAGCAACCCGCCCCGAAGGGGTTGCCAGAAGTGCAGTTGTGAGAATTCGTGATTGGTGAGATGGAAATGGTCCGCAATCGGTGATTGCGATGGCACAGCCCCCCAACCCCAGTGGCGCACACGCGGGTTGGGGTGGTTGTGTGTGGGTTATTTCGCGGCGGGGAAACCGGCCCGGAGCAGATCACGGTAACCCGGTTTGAGCGGTTGCACCTGATAGCCCATTTTTTCCAGCACCGCGGCCGCCTTCAAGCAACGCCGCCCGGAACCGCAATGAAGGTATAGCACTTTTTCTTTCCCGATCTGGCGTGCCGACAGCTGGGCAACGGTTACATTATCTTCCAATAAACTCAATGGGAGCAGCACCGCGCCTTGGATGTGGCCATCGTCCCATTCGCTCTGCTCACGAACATCCACCAGAACCGCTTGTCCGCTGGCGACGGTTTTTTGGACCGTCGCCGGGGAGTCACGGGTATGCTCCGCCGCGTCCAAGGGAGTACCCAGCAGCATCATCAGGGAAAGCGTCAATCCCGTGTGTATCACCGTTCGCATCACGATTGCCTCGTTGTGCCCAATCTCGACCGAAAGCACCATATCCCGGATGCACGCGATTGCAACGCCTGTCTGCCCGCGAACCCGGCCTACGCCACACCGTCTTCTGGTGGGAGCGTGCGGGTGTCTCCATTCTTCCCAGGCCAGAGACTGAGCTGGCCCGCATCCCGTGCGATGGTCAGCGTGTAAGTCTCCAGGTCGAGGCAGTTTGCGTCCTGGCCGAATGGGTCTTCGGTTTCCACCGAGGCTTCTTCCATGCCGAACAAACCCAGCGAAACAATGGCCATGAGCAGCGGCGACCACCAGCCACAACGATCGAACAAAACCAATGGCAGCGTCAGCAGATAGACGAGAATCAGCTGTTTAATCATGACGACATAGACGAACGGGAGCGGCGTTTTTTGGATTTTCTCACACCCGCCCTGAGAATCGACCATCTTGCACACCAATTCCTCCATGTGACGGGCCAAAATGGTGTCGATCGCCCCAGTATGGTGCTGGCGGGCAATCCAGGAGGAAATGGCAGCGGCCACGGCTGTCGGTTGGTTGCCATAGCGGGCGGCTTGGTTCAAGACCGTTTCGGGCAAGTAGATTTTGGCCTCAGCCAAGTCGCGGGAGCCGTGCAACGAGCGCCGCAACACAATGGCATACCCCGCCACCAACCGAGCCAGCTTATCGCCGGATGGCGTGTACTCAACCCCCGCCCGAACCAGGTTCCGGGCCGAGTTAATCAACATCCCCCAGTGCGAACGGCCTTCCCAGTAACGAATATTCGAGGCATTCATCCGAAACACGATCAGAAAACCCAGCAGCGACCCCAGCACAGCATGGGCCACAGGATCCAGATTCAAGGCATGATGATCGTCCAACCAATCGAAGTATTCGCCAATATCCACCGCGAACTGAATCACCGCCGCGTACAACACCAGCCAACCCACCCGCCACAACGCCCGTGGCAACGCGGTCCCTCGAATGGAAAACACCGTTGACCACCAGCTGTAACGGTCATAATCAATCATGGAGTGTCGCCGAGGGGAAGATGAGCGTACCTGTTATACGAATTCGTGCCCGACCGCGTCCTGGGACAGCACACGGGTGCGGGTTCTGTAGGAAATTCGTGCCGAGTGGCGTAGCCGGGTAGCTCCGATACTGATACACTGATGAGTCTTGACTGATCACCGCTGCGCGAGGGTGAGGCTGTGGCCGTTCGTATTCGTATGAAGCAGATGGGCCGGACACACCGGCATTACTACCGAATTGTGGCAATCGACCACCGCCAGCCGCGTGACGGCAAGGTGATCGAAGAACTGGGAACCTATGATCCGCACATGACGGACAAGGAAAAACGGGTCACACTCATTCCGTCCCGGATTAAATACTGGCAGAGTGTCGGGGCCAAAGCCTCCGAGAACGTCGCCCACTTCCTGACGAAGTACATGGCGAAGTTCGAGGAAATCGAAGCCCAGGAAGCCGCCGCGAAAGCCGCACCAGCCGCCCAAGCCTGATGGTCGGTGCGTAGGATCAACCGATGCCCGTAGCGACCATCCGGTTCGACATCTTGACGTTGTTCCCGGATCTGTTCCCGAGCTATCTGTCGCAGAGCTTGCTCAAGCTGGCTATTCAAGCTCAGCTCGTGCAAGTTCACCTCTGGAACATTCGGGATTGGAGTACCGACAAGCACCAGAAAGTGGATGATCGCCCCTTCGGCGGTGGTCCCGGTATGGTGCTAATGCCCGAACCGATCGTCACTTGCGTCGAAGCGGTACAAGCGCAAACGGAACAACCGGGCCAAGTCGTGATGCTGACCCCCACGGGGCGGCGACTGACGCAACCCGTCGTGGCGGAGTTGGCCGAACTCCCCCGCTTGCTGCTCCTCTGTGGCCGCTACGAAGGGTTTGACGACCGCATCCGCCAAGAACTCAACCCGCTGGAAATCTCGGCGGGTGACTTCATCTGCAACGGCGGTGAAGTCCCGGCGATGCTTCTGATCGATACCATCATTCGCCTCATCCCCGGAGTTCTCGGGGACGAGGCGAGCGCCACGGACGAGAGCCATAGTGAACCGGGTCGGTTGGAATACCCGCAATTCACTCGCCCTCGGGTGTTTCGTGGCCGAACCGTGCCCGAAGTGCTGCTCAGCGGCAACCACCAGGCGATTGCGAAATGGCGTGAGGAGCAATCCCAGGCGAGAAGCACCACCCGATCGCCACAGAGTATCTAATTCAAAATCAAGCCAATACCGCACGGCAGGGCCGGGCGGCCGATCAGCGAGGAGCCTGTCATGCAAAACCGATTACTCAGCCTCGTGGAATCCGTTCACGTCAAATCGGGCGTGCCGCGGATCGTTGTTGGGGATACCGTAGTTGTTCACCAACGCCTGTTGGACGGGGCGAAAGAACGGGTCCAAACTTTTGAAGGAGCCGTCATCGCCCGGAGCGGCAAAGGGATTCAAGAAACCATCACCGTTCGCAAACTCGTGCAGAGCGAAGGGGTCGAACGGATTTTCCCGATTCACTCGCCCCGCATCGCCAAGATCGACGTGACCAAGGCTGGCTCCGTGCGTCGGGCCAAGCTCTATTACATTCGTGAGCGTGTCGGCAAGGCCACGAAGATCAAGACGGATACGAAACGGCAAGCCGAGTTGGATCTGGCCGCCAAGACCGCAGCCGCCGAAGCCGCCAAGGCCGCCGCGGATGCGGCCCGCGCCGCAGCGGAAGCGGCTGGCACCACCGGCGGACCCAGCAAGCGCTCCCAGAAACGCGCCGCCAAGAAGGAAGCCGCCAAAGGCCGATAATCGGCATGTCCCGTCAGACGCATAC